>NZ_JBFRCG010000129.1:0-202 GCF_040965595.1 Paraburkholderia sp. EG287B | reverse complement strand
ATGCACAGCGTTCTGCACGAAGCAGAGCCTTTTGCATTGGCGATTGAGCCAGTCAGAGCGATGTGGGTAACACCCTATCGGCTGTCGTTCTTTAACAATCAGGAAGAAGTAGTAAAGAGATTCATCCGGAACACACTTAGAGATGGGTGTGGAGTAGGTGAATCAGGGTTGTGATTGTATCAATGTATTTTTAAGTGATCGA
>NZ_JBFRCG010000128.1:0-210 GCF_040965595.1 Paraburkholderia sp. EG287B | reverse complement strand
CGTACCCGCCGTGCCCGTGAAGTCCACGGTTGTGCCACCCGTGTCCTTCGCCACCGTCACCATGCTCGTCGGCGAGGCTTGCCGCACCAGACCGATCGTGCCGTTGTTGATGTTGTTCGTCAGGTTCGTGATGTCGGTCGTGTTCTGCGTGACCTGCTGGTTGGTCGCGAAAAGTTCCGAGCCATTCACCGCGTCGGTCGACGAAGCCGT
>NZ_JBFRCG010000127.1:0-235 GCF_040965595.1 Paraburkholderia sp. EG287B | reverse complement strand
CGGAGCTCGTCGCCGAGACTGCGCCCGAAGCTACGTTGTGCAGCGCCACCGGCGTGGTCGCATCCGTGCCGCCCAGCGTCACCGAATCGTGTGCCGACGTGTCGTACATCACCGCATCGGCGAGCTGTCCGGCAATGTTCGTGACGTCGCCTTGCAGGTTCGTGATGTCGGTCGTGTTCTGTGTCACGCGTCCGTCGAGGTTCGTGATCGCGCCACCCACGTTGTTGTAGGTGTC
>NZ_JBFRCG010000126.1:0-235 GCF_040965595.1 Paraburkholderia sp. EG287B | reverse complement strand
CGAGGTTCGCGTTCAAGCCGTTCTCACGGGCCAACCGGGCGATTGACACCCCTGGTTCGCAGGCTGCCTTCGCCAAGCGACGTCGGAATTCGGGATTATGGTTCGGGCGACCTTTACGGCTGCCGGGACTCTGTGTTGGCTCTGACAAAGTGGTGTCCATCACTTCGAAAATGATGGACATCACTTTGATGCCGATCCCTGCAGCCGTCTACGACGGCCGCCGCGAGCCGCTTAC
>NZ_JBFRCG010000125.1:0-239 GCF_040965595.1 Paraburkholderia sp. EG287B | reverse complement strand
CGGTGATGTACGACACGTCGGCACACGATTCGGTGACGCTGGGCGGCACGGATGCGACCACGCCGGTGGCGCTGCACAACGTAGCTTCGGGCGCAGTCTCGGCGACGAGCTCCGATGCGGTGAACGGCTCGCAGCTGTACAACCTGGCCAGTTCGACGGCGGATTCGTTCGGCGGCGGCTCGACGGTGAACAGCGATGGCTCGATCTCGAACCCGACGTATAACGTAGGTGGAGACACC
>NZ_JBFRCG010000124.1:0-239 GCF_040965595.1 Paraburkholderia sp. EG287B | reverse complement strand
TCCCTCACGGTACTGGTTCACTATCGGTCGATCACGAGTATTTAGCCTTGGAGGATGGTCCCCCCATCTTCAGACAGGATTTCACGTGTCCCGCCCTACTTGTCGTACACCTAGTTCTTCCATTCCGTCTTCGCCTACGGGGCTATCACCCACTATGGCCGCACTTTCCAGAGCGTTTGGCTGACGGTACGGATAAAGAGTACAGGCTGGTCCCATTTCGCTCGCCACTACTTTGGGAA
>NZ_JBFRCG010000123.1:0-246 GCF_040965595.1 Paraburkholderia sp. EG287B | reverse complement strand
CTGAGTATTGCTCACGCCCTGGGTCTTTTCGTAGACGGTATAGCGGCCGTCGGCGGAAGGCACGACGGTGCAGCCGTGCATCTCCATCGGCTGATGAAATTCCGTGGGCGTGCTGTAAAACGCGTCGATGGCAGCGATCTTGCCACGAGCGATGGTGGCGTTGACGACCGCACCGTGCACGAGCCCTGTGGCCGTGAATTCGGCGGCGTAGCGCGCGGCGCCCGTGACCTTGCTGCGGCCGTCCAC
>NZ_JBFRCG010000122.1:0-249 GCF_040965595.1 Paraburkholderia sp. EG287B | reverse complement strand
TAGGGCCTGCAGGCGCATACCGACCTGCGAAAACGGGCCGGACATAAGCGTGCTGCCTTTACCTGAAAGCCAAAAATCGCAACACTGTTTGCAATCCGGGAGGCGTCCACATAAGACCTTCCCTAGTTATCCAGCCAGTGAATAGAATTGCTGTGCGGGATTCTGATCGACACCACCATCGTCCATCTGCCCCTTGACGATCATGTGCATAACTTCGATGCCGCCCAACAGGATGCGGGCACAACGAAA
>NZ_JBFRCG010000121.1:0-250 GCF_040965595.1 Paraburkholderia sp. EG287B | reverse complement strand
CACTGTCTGTGACGGGCAGTCCCCCTGAAGTATGTAGACTGGGGGATTAGCTCAGCTGGGAGAGCACCTGCTTTGCAAGCAGGGGGTCGTCGGTTCGATCCCGTCATCCTCCACCAATCCTCAATGCACAGCGTTCTGCACGAAGCAGAGCCTTTTGCATTGGCGATTGAGCCAGTCAGAGCGATGTGGGTAACACCCTATCGGCTGTCGTTCTTTAACAATCAGGAAGAAGTAGTAAAGAGATTCATCC
>NZ_JBFRCG010000120.1:0-255 GCF_040965595.1 Paraburkholderia sp. EG287B | reverse complement strand
ATCGTCGCGGCCACGCTGCTGGCCCGCGACGGCCAGGTCACGCGCAAGGCATGACGAGGAGGAGACCAACAATGGAAGTCATCAACCATACCGTCATCAACCTGATCATCTTCGTGCTGGCCGTGTATGTGGGCTATCACGTGGTCTGGAACGTCACGCCCGCGCTGCATACGCCGCTCATGGCCGTGACCAATGCGATTTCCGCGATCGTGATCGTCGGCGCGATGCTCGCCACGGGCCTGACCGTGGGCGGAC
>NZ_JBFRCG010000119.1:0-255 GCF_040965595.1 Paraburkholderia sp. EG287B | reverse complement strand
GCAGCGTAACGACGTTCATGCTCATTTACGCGCCCTCCTTGCTGCCGGGGGCGGAGAGCTTTTTCGGCTCCTTCTTGCGGAACATCTCCAGCATTCGCCGCGTGACGAGGAACCCGCCGAACACGTTTACGGCCGCGAGCAGCACGGCGAAGGTGCCGAAGAACTTGCCCGGTCCGCCCACGGTCAGGCCCGTGGCGAGCATCGCGCCGACGATCACGATCGCGGAAATCGCATTGGTCACGGCCATGAGCGGCG
>NZ_JBFRCG010000118.1:0-255 GCF_040965595.1 Paraburkholderia sp. EG287B | reverse complement strand
TTTGTTCGGATGCCGACGCCGCGCCCAGCGCCACAGACATTGCCAAACCGCGTGACTAACTTCAGCAAAGATGCGCTTCGATACACCATGCCGGTGATAGTTCGCCCATCCTCGAAGCAATGGATTGGGCTTGCGTATCAACTCGTCGTGTCGCAGCGTCGCACTGGCCTTCACGGTTTCCCGCAGCTTACGCAGAAAGCGCTGAACGTTTGCTTTGGCTGGCTTGATCAACAGCTTGCCACCATACTTGCGCAC
>NZ_JBFRCG010000117.1:0-255 GCF_040965595.1 Paraburkholderia sp. EG287B | reverse complement strand
GTGCGCGCCTTGTACGCCTCGATGATCGGCATGCCCGCGATCGGCGACTTCGGGTCATTCTTCGCCGCCGGATTCACCACGTCGTTCGCCCCGAGCACCAGCACCACGTCGGTCTGGCCGAACTCGTCGTTGATGTCCTCCATCTCGAACACCATGTCGTAGGGCACTTCGGCTTCCGCGAGCAGCACGTTCATGTGGCCCGGCATGCGGCCCGCCACCGGGTGGATCGCGTAGCGCACATCCACGCCCTTCTCC
>NZ_JBFRCG010000116.1:0-255 GCF_040965595.1 Paraburkholderia sp. EG287B | reverse complement strand
CCCCCCCCCCCCCCCCCCCCCCCCCCCCCCCCCCCCCCCCCCCCCCCCCCCCCCCCCCCCCCCCCCCCCCCCCCCCCCCCCCCCCCCCCCCCCCCCCCCCCCCCCCCCCCCCCCCCCCCCCCCCCCCCCCCCCCCCCCCCCCCCCCCCCCCCCCCCCCCCCCCCCCCCCCCCCCCCCCCCCCCCCCCCCCCCCCCCCCCCCCCCCCCCCCCCCCCCCCCCCCCCCCCCCCCCCCCCCCCCCCCCCCCCCCCCCCC
>NZ_JBFRCG010000115.1:0-255 GCF_040965595.1 Paraburkholderia sp. EG287B | reverse complement strand
CGGTGATGTACGACACGTCGGCACACGATTCGGTGACGCTGGGCGGCACGGATGCGACCACGCCGGTGGCGCTGCACAACGTAGCTTCGGGCGCAGTCTCGGCGACGAGCTCCGATGCGGTGAACGGTTCGCAGCTGTACAACCTGGCCAGTTCGACGGCGGATTCGTTCGGCGGCGGCTCGACGGTGAACAGCGATGGCTCGATCTCGAACCCGACGTATAACGTAGGTGGAGACACCTACAACAACGTGGGTG
>NZ_JBFRCG010000114.1:0-255 GCF_040965595.1 Paraburkholderia sp. EG287B | reverse complement strand
GGCTCAGGGTGCCGTTGCGTTTGTATTCAAAGCCATGACTCTCGGCACGCCCGGGCGAGAGCGGCAACATCCGGTCCTTGCGATCCAGCGCCTGGATGGCTGTCTTCTCGTCCACGCAGAACACCACTGCATGCAACGGCGGATTAAGGTACAGCCCGATCACATCGGCGGCCTTGGTCTCAAAGTCAGGATCGTTGGACACCATGTGCGTATCGAGACGATGTGGCCGAATGTCGTGCTTGCGCCAGATACGTT
>NZ_JBFRCG010000113.1:0-255 GCF_040965595.1 Paraburkholderia sp. EG287B | reverse complement strand
TTCCCAAAGTAGTGGCGAGCGAAATGGGACCAGCCTGTACTCTTTATCCGTACCGTCAGCCAAACGCTCTGGAAAGTGCGGCCATAGTGGGTGATAGCCCCGTAGGCGAAGACGGAATGGAAGAACTGGGTGTACGACAAGTAGGGCGGGACACGTGAAATCCTGTCTGAAGATGGGGGGACCATCCTCCAAGGCTAAATACTCGTGATCGACCGATAGTGAACCAGTACCGTGAGGGAAAGGCGAAAAGAACCC
>NZ_JBFRCG010000112.1:0-255 GCF_040965595.1 Paraburkholderia sp. EG287B | reverse complement strand
TCCTTTCCGCGTGGCTGCGCCGATACTACCTCGGTGAGGAACGCAACAAACTGGGCGCTGGTATGACGCGGCGCGGTTTTGCCCAGCACTTCGCCGGTGGCGACATTCAATGCCGCGAACAGGCTCACGGTGCCGTTGCGTTTGTATTCAAAGCCATGACTCTCGGCACGCCCGGGCGAGAGCGGCAACATCCGGTCCTTGCGATCCAGCGCCTGGATGGCTGTCTTCTCGTCCACGCAGAACACCGCCGCATGC
>NZ_JBFRCG010000111.1:0-258 GCF_040965595.1 Paraburkholderia sp. EG287B | reverse complement strand
AGCGTTTGGCTGACGGTACGGATAAAGAGTACAGGCTGGTCCCATTTCGCTCGCCACTACTTTGGGAATCTCGGTTGATTTCTTTTCCTGCGGCTACTTAGATGTTTCAGTTCGCCGCGTTCGCTTCACTGAGCCTATGTATTCAGCTCAGGATGACCCATTCGGGCCGGGTTTCCCCATTCGGATATCGGTGGATCAAAGCTTGTTTGCCAGCTCCCCACCGCTTTTCGCAGGCTACCGCGTCCTTCATCGCCTGTG
>NZ_JBFRCG010000110.1:0-262 GCF_040965595.1 Paraburkholderia sp. EG287B | reverse complement strand
ATTACCTACTTTCACACGGGCAATCCGCACTATCATCGGCGTGGAGCTGTTTCACGGTCCTGTTCGGGATGGGAAGGGGTGGGACCAGCTCGCTATGGTCATCAGGCATGACGGGTTGCTGCGTCGCAGGATTCTGCGCCACAGCCAATCGGGAAGAAGCGTAAAGAGGTGTTGCTGAATTGGGGTTGTGTTGTTTCAGGCACAACACGTGATCTCAACCGTGCGTCACTCCCTTCGGGAGCAGGATGCTCGTAAGTGCTGA
>NZ_JBFRCG010000109.1:0-263 GCF_040965595.1 Paraburkholderia sp. EG287B | reverse complement strand
TTACCTACTTTCACACGGGCAATCCGCACTATCATCGGCGTGGAGCTGTTTCACGGTCCTGTTCGGGATGGGAAGGGGTGGGACCAGCTCGCTATGGTCATCAGGCATGACGGGTTGCTGCGTCGCGGTTTTGCTCGCGCCACAGCCAATCGGGAAGAAGCGTAAAGAGGTGTTGCTGAATTGGGGTTGTGTTGTTTCAGGCACAACACGTGATCTCAACCGTGCGTCACTCCCTTCGGGAGCAGGATGCTCGTAAGTGCTGA
>NZ_JBFRCG010000108.1:0-273 GCF_040965595.1 Paraburkholderia sp. EG287B | reverse complement strand
CAGCTTTGAGTGAGCGACCGGTCTCGAGAGAGACCGAAAACAGTAACAGGTATTGAACTGAAGAGTTTGATCCTGGCTCAGATTGAACGCTGGCGGCATGCCTTACACATGCAAGTCGAACGGCAGCACGGGTGCTTGCACCTGGTGGCGAGTGGCGAACGGGTGAGTAATACATCGGAACATGTCCAGTAGTGGGGGATAGCCCGGCGAAAGCCGGATTAATACCGCATACGATCTTTGGATGAAAGCGGGGGATCGCAAGACCTCGCGCTA
>NZ_JBFRCG010000107.1:0-280 GCF_040965595.1 Paraburkholderia sp. EG287B | reverse complement strand
CTTCGTCGAGCAGCAGGATCAACCGTGCACGCCTCACCTCGCCAACGGCCATTGTGCGGCTGCGCTGCATCGACATCAGTTCTTCGCGCTCGGTTTCACTCAGATTCATTTTGCCCATGCACCATTAGATCAGTGTAATTTCATTGGTTCACTGGACTAGTTATCCAGCCAGTGAATAGAATTGCTGTGCGGGATTCTGATCGACACCACCATCGTCCATCTGCCCCTTGACGATCATGTGCATAACTTCGATGCCGCCCAACAGGATGCGGGCACAACG
>NZ_JBFRCG010000106.1:0-293 GCF_040965595.1 Paraburkholderia sp. EG287B | reverse complement strand
GATTCGCCAGCACTTCGCGCTCAAGCGACATTTACTGCGTGCCTCACGCTATCGCAAACAGCTCGCCGCACGCTTTGCCGGGTGGCATCGCTTCACTGGGCTCACCCAGGATCCGTCCAATTTCTGAACAAATCTACCTCCTGTTCGCTCTTGCGTCCCGTATACCTTACTCATAAGTCAGGAATTTTGCGGACAGATGGTCTATGCTTGGGCGATAGCTATTGAGAGCATCGCCCATGAAACGAGATGGCCGGAGCCTGGCTCACAACACGCTCGAAGAGATGCGTATCCTT
>NZ_JBFRCG010000105.1:0-309 GCF_040965595.1 Paraburkholderia sp. EG287B | reverse complement strand
CGGCGCCTCAGTGGCCGGGCTTGCGCTCAAGGCCGGCGTAAACGCCAACCAGCTTCGCAAGTGGATCTCCATCGATCGGACAAAGACACGCCGCCGACCTGGACGGCCGCCGGCACCAGCCCGTACGTCGCTACCTGCACGCGAGCTAGTCTGCCCAAAAGACACGTTGCACGTAAACAACGGCGGCGCGCCGTGCTCCGCTATCCTGGGGCGCATGAATCCACCCGATCTCAAGCACGTACCCAAGGCCGTCAGGGGCTATATCCGCGATCTCGAAGAGCGCGCGACAAAGGGCATTGCCCAGCGCGA
>NZ_JBFRCG010000104.1:0-328 GCF_040965595.1 Paraburkholderia sp. EG287B | reverse complement strand
ATTCATCCGGAACACACTTAGAGATGGGTGTGGAGTAGGTGAATCAGGGTTGTGATTGTATCAATGTATTTTTAAGTGATCGAAAGATTGCCTTGAAATACGGCGCAACACGAATACTCAACCTGTAACGATTGTGTTCTTCTGCCTGTCCCCTACGGGGATGAGCCCGGAGTAAGCGCCAAAGCGCTAACTCTGGCCGCAAGACACACCCGTTATAGGGTCAAGCGAACAAGTGCATGTGGTGGATGCCTTGGCGATCACAGGCGATGAAGGACGCGGTAGCCTGCGAAAAGCGGTGGGGAGCTGGCAAACAAGCTTTGATCCACCG
>NZ_JBFRCG010000103.1:0-333 GCF_040965595.1 Paraburkholderia sp. EG287B | reverse complement strand
CGGAGCTCGTCGCCGAGACTGCGCCCGAAGCTACGTTGTGCAGCGCCACCGGCGTGGTCGCATCCGTGCCGCCCAGCGTCACCGAATCGTGTGCCGACGTGTCGTACATCACCGCATCGGCGAGCTGGCCGTTGATGTTCGTAACGTTGCCTTGCAGGTCGCTGATGTCGGTCGAGTTCTGCGTGACCTGCTGGTTGGTCGCGAACAGTTCCGAGCCATTCACCGCGTCGGTCGACGAAGCCGTCAGTTGGCCTGCCGCAACGTTGGTGATCGTGCGCTCCTTCCCCGCCGAACCCACCGAGACCGTGCTCTTCGCGTTCGTGCCGGCGAAGG
>NZ_JBFRCG010000102.1:0-337 GCF_040965595.1 Paraburkholderia sp. EG287B | reverse complement strand
TGCTCCAGTGCGTCGAGCCGTCGGCCGGCTTGCGTCGCAGCGTGTAGTCGAGCACTCTCGCTTCAAGGCCCGCGAGGTCAGGTCGCGGCGCACGGCCTGGATGTCTGCCGTACAGGCCAGCAAGGCGCTCACTGGCGAAACGCGATTGCCACGTTGTGATGAAACGCGAATCGCATCGCAATTCGGCCATGATCGCCGCACGCGAGGCTCCTTCGTCGAGCAGCAGGATCAACCGTGCACGCCTCACCTCGCCAACGGCCATTGTGCGGCTGCGCTGCATCGACATCAGTTCTTCGCGCTCGGTTTCACTCAGATTCATTTTGCCCATGCACCATTA
>NZ_JBFRCG010000101.1:0-369 GCF_040965595.1 Paraburkholderia sp. EG287B | reverse complement strand
GTCCAGTGAACCAATGAAATTGCACTGATCTAATAGTGCATGGGCAAAATGAATCTGAGTGAAACCGAGCGCGAAGACCTGATGTCGATGCAGCGCAGCCGCACAATGGCCGTTGGCGAGGTGAGGCGTGCGCGGTTGATCCTGCTGCTCGACGAAGGAGCCTCGCGGGCGGCGATCATGGCCGAATTGCGATGCGATTCGCGTTTCATCACAACGTGGCAATCGCGTTTCGCCAGTGAACGTGTACGGCAGACATCCAGGCCGTGCGCCGCGACCTGACCTCGCGGGCCTTGAAGCGAGAGTGCTCGACTACACGCTGCGACGCAAGCCGGCCGACGGCTCGACGCACTGGAGCAGCCGCAAACTGGC
>NZ_JBFRCG010000100.1:0-381 GCF_040965595.1 Paraburkholderia sp. EG287B | reverse complement strand
AGTCGGCGCTGGTGCACGAGCGCGCGAAGCAGGCGGACATCATCATCTCGACCGCACTGATTCCGGGCCGCGACGCGCCGACGCTGCTGCCTTCGGAAACCGTGCAGGCGATGAAGCCGGGCTCGGTCGTGATCGACCTCGCGGCAGGACGTGGTCCCGTTGCCGACGAGGCCAGCGGGCGACGCGGCGGCAACTGCCCGCTCACCGAGGCCGACAGGGTGGTGACGCACCACGGCGTGCAGATCTGCGGCTATACGAACCTCGCCTCGATGGTCGCCGCCGACGCCTCCGCGCTCTACGCGCGCAACCTGCTCGACTTCCTGAAGCTGATTATCACGAAGGAAGGCACGCTCAACATCGATCTCGCGGACGACATCGTCG
>NZ_JBFRCG010000099.1:0-386 GCF_040965595.1 Paraburkholderia sp. EG287B | reverse complement strand
AACCCGGGTAGTAGCGCGGCGGATACTGCGGCAGGCTCGGCTTTGTCACATTGTGCACCAATGCGATGCCGGTAAAGCCCGTGACCGTTTCCGTGATCGTTGCCTCCGCAAGCGCCATGCGCGGCAGGCGTCCGTTGTTCGCGAGCGCACGCACCGTGACATGGCGGTCGGGACGTGGACGCGCTTCATCGTCCGGTGCGTGGCGGTACGTCCCGGCCCAGAGCTGCCCTGAGAGGGTCACCCACAGCTCCTGCCCCACCACGCCATAGCGCGTCGAGGTACGGAAGTACCGTTCCGGCTTCTCGTAGTGCAGCATCCATCCGCGATGCCTGAAACTGCTGAACGGCCTGTAAGCGTACCGTGCGCTGCCCTCCGGGTCTGCGGCG
>NZ_JBFRCG010000098.1:0-386 GCF_040965595.1 Paraburkholderia sp. EG287B | reverse complement strand
CGCTCAACTGCGATAGGCGTGTTGGGCACGAACGTCATCCTACCAGCGCGGTTGGCTGCGCATGTTGAACGACCGCTTGGGAGCAGGTGGAAGGTCCGTAACGGGTCGCCTTATGTCTTTATCGTAGTAGGCTCTCTCCCTCACGATCTCGGGGATCAAACCGTGGTTCGGATTGCGGTCAATTCGAGACATTCGGAACGTACTGAGGAGGTTAGCCCTGATACGCGCCCGCCACGCTGCCGCCATTCACCGTGCCTCTTCGGGGGTATTCACGGCCAGTTCGAATCCTTCGTCCAGCCAGCCCGTGATGCCTCCGATCATGATCTTCACCGGACGACCCAACCGGGCGAGCCGAATGGCGCCACGCGTTGCGCCGTTGCAGTGCG
>NZ_JBFRCG010000097.1:0-399 GCF_040965595.1 Paraburkholderia sp. EG287B | reverse complement strand
ACTCTGCCGGGCTTGCTGCCTGACGTTCATCAAGCCAACGCTCAACTTCGTCACGGTTCCATGCGCAGCGTTTGTCAGTGATATACCAGCGTTTAGGAAATTCCCCTGCGCGCTCCATACGGTCGATAGTGCTCCATGACAGTGGCACCACCGCCAGGAGTTCCTTCTTACCTAATGCACCTTTCATAAATACCTCTCTTGGTTGCAGTGCGGCGCGTGTGGCACCGCGGTGGTGGTTACTCGAATTCTGGACGCATATCGTTAAGCGTCATCATGAATTTTTGGTGATATTCATCACCGAGCTTTTCAGCCATGGTGTTAATCTCATTTTCAGCGCGCTTGAACATGGTTTTTGCATCTTCAGCAGATGGATCCAGGCTATTAAGTATCGCGATGATA
>NZ_JBFRCG010000096.1:0-415 GCF_040965595.1 Paraburkholderia sp. EG287B | reverse complement strand
CGATAATCCCACCGAGCGGACGCATAAAAAAGCTCACACCAAACGTTGCAAATGCCAGTAACAGCGCGACGTTATGATCGGCACTGGGTGGGAAGAAAAGCGTACTGATATAGACCACAAAAAAGTTGTAAACGCCAAAATCAAAAAATTCGAGCGCATTGCCAAACGCCGAGGCAAAGATCACCCGCCTGCCGCTGGGCTTTTTCTTCACACTCACGGTTTCATTTACGATCGCCGTCATTCCATGTTCCTTGCCAAAAAGTGTTGTTGTGTGTTGTTTTATTTACTGCAGCCAGGCTTCAACCAGTGCGCCCCAGTAGCTGCTTGCCGGGACCAGGCTTGCATCGTTAAAGTCGTAACCGGGGTTATGCACCATGCAGGAACCTTCCCCGACATCGCCATTACCGAATAACAG
>NZ_JBFRCG010000095.1:0-422 GCF_040965595.1 Paraburkholderia sp. EG287B | reverse complement strand
ATCAGGCCGTGGCTATGCGCAACCTGCGCCAGCCAGTCGCGCGGGCGCTCGAAGGGCAACTCGCCCGGTTCTCGCAGGTTCGCGCGGATGAACAGCAGAGTCACGATGCGCAGCAGCAGGCCTACAACCGCCTGAAGGCGTACCTGATGCTCGCTACCCCGGCGCGCACCGACGCAACCTTTCTCAGGAAACAACTGCTCGACGTCTGGCCCGCGCCTCCCGGTATGCGCGTGGGAGAGTGGCTCGACGTCTCGCAGCAACTCGCGGGCTTCTGGTCCGATCATCTGACGGCGCATCCCGACTGGCGGATCAATCCGTCTCAACCGCTAGTCACACAGATGCGCTCGACGCTCGTCAACCAGATCGGCCTCGCGGCGAGCGACGACGTGCTCTATCAGCGCGTCATCGACACGGCGCGCGGC
>NZ_JBFRCG010000094.1:0-430 GCF_040965595.1 Paraburkholderia sp. EG287B | reverse complement strand
AAAACAAATGTTGTGATTGTTATGTTATATCATAACATTTTATTTATGCAACTCTGATTATGTAGCGTTCAGTGATGCTCTGTTAATAATGTTCTGTCGATCCGCTAAGTGTCAGTGTATGCGGTAAGCCCACCCTGTGTAAGTTCACAGAGATATTGCAATTACCTCCAGATAAGTACTGTCTCTTATACACAAATCCCCCCGGGGATTTGTTATGTCTGTCAGTCTGCTTTAGGGGGGACTCTTTCCATCCGGTACTTTCCTTCCTCCCCGGCAGCCATTTTTTGAACTTTTTCTTCACTCGTTGATCTTTTCTTATATTTCATTTTCTTCGGGTCTGTTATGGTACTTTCTGATTGTTATTCATGGGATAACGAGCAGTCTGGACATGCCCGTCTCGGTGATCCGCGTCGTACACGACGCCTTGTGT
>NZ_JBFRCG010000093.1:0-434 GCF_040965595.1 Paraburkholderia sp. EG287B | reverse complement strand
ATATTGATCCGAAAACGGTTCGATTCACCGATATGCATCAGTGGATTTGCGCTCTGGAAGATTTCGACGACGACCCGCAGGCATCGAACGAGAAAATCCTCGAAGCGATTTTGTTGGTCTGGCTGGACGAAGCCGAGTGAATGAACGGGCTGCCTGGGGGTAGCCCGTTTTGCTGTTAAACGAATAAGGATAACTAAAATGACAGAAGCGATGAAGATTACCCTCTCTCCCCAACCTGCCGACGCACGTTGGGGAGAAAAAGCGACTTACAGCATTAATAATGATGGCATTACCCTGCATTTGAACGGGACAGACGATCTGGGGTTGATCCAGCGTGCGGCGCGCAAGATTGACGGTCTGGGCATCAAGCATGTTCAGTTAAGCGGTGAAGGCTGGGATGCGGATCGCTGCTGGGCATTCTGGCAAGGTTACAA
>NZ_JBFRCG010000092.1:0-443 GCF_040965595.1 Paraburkholderia sp. EG287B | reverse complement strand
ATCCCGAGCAGCGCGCCGAAGGCGAAATCCTGATGGACGGCGAAAACCTGCTCACGTCGAAGCGCGACATCTCGCTCTTGCGCGCGCGCATCGGCATGGTGTTCCAGAAGCCGACGCCGTTCCCGATGTCGATCTACGACAACATCGCATTCGGCGTGAAGATGTTCGAAACGCTGTCGCGCTCGGAGATGGACGATCGCGTCGAGTGGGCGCTGACGAAGGCCGCGCTGTGGAACGAAGTGAAGGACAAGCTCGGCCAGAGCGGCTACGGCCTGTCGGGCGGCCAGCAGCAGCGCCTGTGCATTGCGCGCGGCATTGCGATCCGCCCTGAAGTCCTGTTGCTCGACGAGCCGTGCTCGGCGCTCGACCCGATTTCGACGGGCCGCATCGAAGAGCTGATCGCCGAACTGAAGAGCGACTATACGGTGGTGATCGTCACGCAC
>NZ_JBFRCG010000091.1:0-443 GCF_040965595.1 Paraburkholderia sp. EG287B | reverse complement strand
AGTCTAACCGCAAGGAGGACGGTCACCACGGCAGGATTCATGACTGGGGTGAAGTCGTAACAAGGTAGCCGTATCGGAAGGTGCGGCTGGATCACCTCCTTTCCAGAGCTCATCGCTCACACGCGTTTTAAGCGCTCACACTTGTCGGCTGTAAGAAAGACAGACTCAGGGGTCTGTAGCTCAGCCAGCTCGATCCCCGTCTGTCGATCCCCGTCTGCCTCGGCCAGTCCCTAACGCCTAGTGTTCGATTAGTATGCCGAACATTGTGCATTGGCGATTGAGCCAGTCAGAGCGGTATGACGCATCACTGCGAAAATATCGGCTGTCGTTCTTTAACAATCAGGAAGAAGTAGTAAAGAGATTCATCCGGAACACACTTAGAGATGGGTGTGGAGTAGGTGAATCAGGGTTGTGATTGTATCAATGTATTTTTAAGTGATCGA
>NZ_JBFRCG010000090.1:0-460 GCF_040965595.1 Paraburkholderia sp. EG287B | reverse complement strand
ACGGCCACGAACGGTCGTTCGACATCAACCCTCAAGCGTTGACGATCGCGAGGTCGCCTTCGCGACCGCTGGTCGCGAACGTCTACTCTGCCGCACTGGGCCTGTGGGTACCGGTGATCGTTGACGCCACCCCTAGAGAAAGCCGCGTCAGACCTTTTCTGTCGCCAACTTCAGGCCTAGTCCAACAAACAGAGCGCCCATCGTTTTGGTCAACCAGGAAGAAATAGTCTGGTTCCGGCGAAGCGCATCTGTCATTCGCGCTGCGAGAAACACGTACGTGATACTCGTTCCAATTCCAACCATGTTGCCAGTCACGCCTAACGCGACGAGATCTTTCACCGGACTTGGGTCGTGCGCGCTGATGAACTGGGGAAGCAATGCGACGTAAAACAGCGCGACTTTCGGGTTCAAAACATCACTGAGAAAGCCTTGCCAAAAAATGAGCCGCAAGGCCTTCACC
>NZ_JBFRCG010000089.1:0-468 GCF_040965595.1 Paraburkholderia sp. EG287B | reverse complement strand
GCGCCGACGAGACCGGTACGGAGCTGCCCCGAGCGCTCTCGATGACCGCGACTGCGCTTCGCTGGGCCGCACCCGTTACGTTCCTTCACCCGGTAGAGACTGAGGGTCGTCCATCCCAACGGTTCGATGCGGTCGGCGCCTTCATGCCGAACGAGTCGCGCAGGAAGGCGCAGGAATCCGCCGCAAGACTGCCGGAGCTGTTCAACGAGGTCGAGCGCTGGACGGCAGATGCGGGCGTGCGCCTTTATACCCAGGAGAAGGCGACCTGGCTGATGGAAGTCTCGAAGTATGTCGGCGACCATGCCGCGCGGATCGCTGCGAGCCTGGGCGCGCTCGCCGCGTCGAACTGGCTGCGCGCGCCGCTCGCGGGTGTCATGTTCGCGCCGGTCTTTCCGGGGCCGACCGTCGTCCCGGTGCCCGTCGCGGACGGAAACGCAAACGCTACGCCGGGTCAGCCTGCCGATGTGT
>NZ_JBFRCG010000088.1:0-491 GCF_040965595.1 Paraburkholderia sp. EG287B | reverse complement strand
ATCGCTTCGATTTGATCATCCTCGACGACCTGTCGTATGCCCGCAAGGACCAGGCCGAAACCAGCGTTCTGTTCGAGCTGATTGCCGAGAGGTATGAGCGAAAAAGTCTTCTGATAACTGCAAACCAACCGTTCTCTGGCTGGAATGACGTGTTCCCCGACCCCGGCATGACGGTCGCCGCCATCGACCGGCTTGTGCATCACTCGACGATCTTCGAACTCAACGTCGAAAGCTACCGCCGCCGCAAGGCCGGCGACAAACAGAATGCACGGCGGCGTCAATTCCACGACGATAACCCTGCAAATCCGTTCAGCGGCCAGTTGCCTGACGACGGCAACGTTGCGCAGTAACGATGAGCGTCAACCGTAAGCGGTAATTTCGGCTCATCTGGAACCTGCGGGTAACAGGGATCAAGATTGCGTCCGCAACTTACACACTGCGGACGCAGATCATGACTGACCCACAAACTGACTTTGACTTCCTGCCCCTGC
>NZ_JBFRCG010000087.1:0-493 GCF_040965595.1 Paraburkholderia sp. EG287B | reverse complement strand
AAGCGTCGACAACTGGACCTGAACAATCGTCTGGACGCGATATACAACCAGATTGAGCGTCTGAAGGCTGGCGTGCGCGCCAAGGTTGAACATCCGTTTCGCGTGCTCAAGCAGCAGTTTGGTTATACGAAGACGCGGTACCGGGGATTGGTGAAGAACACCGCGCAGATCACGACACTGTTTGCGCTGGGCAACCTCTGGATGTCACGCAGGGCTCTAACCAAAGTGTGAAACTCTCGGGTCAGGCGGTGAGTCTCGGAAAACGAAGATCATCATGCTTCAAAGGCCGGACGACCAACCTGCCAGCAGGCGCTTACGGCTGATACGCTCAACGCGAAAAAAGATCAGCGCTCTGAAAGCGTGTTGTGCAGATGGTATGGACGCCTCCCCCCGGAAACGGGCCGTCGTGGAAGTGACGGACCGGGCGCGGGAGACTTGGCACGCGTCGGTCTGCGTATGCCAAAGTAAGGGTGCTCGTCAACCGCGCGTCAAG
>NZ_JBFRCG010000086.1:0-518 GCF_040965595.1 Paraburkholderia sp. EG287B | reverse complement strand
AGCCCGAGGCCGCGCGGCGCCTGGGCATGCAGTACGGCCAGGAGAACGACCAGGTCCGTGCGGTCAACGAAGCCTTCGCATTCGTGATGGCGCAATTGCGCATGAAACTCGACGACGGCATGCAGGAACTCACCGGCGAGATGCTCGACAACATTTACGAGCACATGGCGCGCGCGATCCCGTCTCTGTCGATCATCGAATGTACGCCACTGAACAGGGGGGGCGAAGGTGGCGCAGATTCCCGCCGGGGCCGTGGTGCGCTCGGCACCGGTCGGTCCGGATCGGGTGCAGTGTCCGTTCCGCACGACGCAGGCAGTCGGGCTGCTGCCGCTCTCGATCGAGGATGCAGGGGTGGCAGTACGCGCCGATGGGCGCACGGTCATCCGCCTGGCGTTCGGCCTCTGGTTCGGCGACCAGCGCGAGCATACCGACCTGTCGCGCATCCGCCTCTACCTGCATGGCGACAGGCCCGCCGCCGCCGCGCTGTATGCTGCACTGACGCGCCAGATCGCCGCCAT
>NZ_JBFRCG010000085.1:0-535 GCF_040965595.1 Paraburkholderia sp. EG287B | reverse complement strand
GCGGTCGTTCAACATGCGCAGCCAACCGCGCTGGTAGGATGACGTTCGTGCCCAACACGCCTATCGCAGTTGAGCGCCGCACATCCAAGATCGAACCCGAGAAACCATGAGCCTTCATACATACATCTTGTTCGTCGGAGCTAGTTTCATTTTGTGCCTAGTCCCGGGTCCCGATATGCTGTTTTTGCTTGGGCGAACAATTGCTCAGGGACGTGCGGCAGGGCTATGCGCTGCCTTTGGAATCAATCTCGGCGCTTACGTACACTTGCTCGCCGCGATTACTGGTCTCTCGGCGCTTGTCCTAGCATCAGCGACGGCGTTCACTGCGGTGAAGTGGATAGGCGCGGCATACCTGCTATATCTCGGCCTCGGAGCATTGCGCTCCAAAGGCGGCTTTGCTTTCCCCGCTGGTGACGCGAAGGTGAAGGCCTTGCGGCTCATTTTTTGGCAAGGCTTTCTCAGTGATGTTTTGAACCCGAAAGTCGCGCTGTTTTACGTCGCATTGCTTCCCCAGTTCATCAGCGCGCACGACCCA
>NZ_JBFRCG010000084.1:0-560 GCF_040965595.1 Paraburkholderia sp. EG287B | reverse complement strand
ACGGTCAACTGGATACCGCTTGCGGTGACGGCATGAACCTCCCGCAGGGTGCGTTTCGCAGTCAGCAACTCAATGCACAACCCTACAAAGATGGAGTGATTCTCGCCGTCACGAATTTGAGCGCTCCCACTCCGGGCATAGCAGTCGTGTCAACAGGGTTGCGCAATCCTTTCCGGTTTGCGGTCAATCCTGTCAACCACGATTTGTACATTGGCAATGTAGGCTGGAACGCGTGGGAGTCGATCGATCATCTGAGCAATGCCGGGCAAAACTTTGGCTGGCCGTGCTTCGAAGGATGGGACCCGGCAACGGGCGCGGCAGCACCACAGCCGGACTATCAGAACCCGGCGAACACGGGGAACGTAAGCTACTGTGCGGGCATGAGCGCGTCTGCACCGTTTTTCGCGTATGCGCATGGAAGTTATGTCACTCCAGCCGACAGCAAGGCGAAGACGTGTGGCGGCAGGCCGTCGGGCGGCGGTCCGGATCAGAACGGCAGTGTCATATCGGCCATCGGGTTCACGGATAACAGCAGCACGACCTATCCGGCCATCTATAAA
>NZ_JBFRCG010000083.1:0-576 GCF_040965595.1 Paraburkholderia sp. EG287B | reverse complement strand
ATGTTCGTGACGTCGCCTTGCAGGTTCGTGATGTCGGTCGTGTTCTGTGTCACGCGTCCGTCGAGGTTCGTGATCGCGCCACCCACGTTGTTGTAGGTGTCTCCACCTACGTTATACGTCGGGTTCGAGATCGAGCCATCGCTGTTCACCGTCGAGCCGCCGCCGAACGAATCCGCCGTCGAACTGGCCAGGTTGTACAGCTGCGAGCCGTTCACCGCATCGAAGCTCGTCGCCGACACTGCGCCCGAAGCCACGTTGTGCAGCGCCACCGGCGCGGTTGCATCCGTGCCGCCCAGTGTCACCGAATCGTGTGCCGACGTGTCGTACTTCACCGCATCGGCGAGCTGTCCGGCAATGTTCGTGACGTCGCCTTGCAGGTTCGTGATGTCGGTCGTGTTCTGTGTCACGCGTCCGTCGAGGTTCGTGATCGCGCCACCCACGTTGTTGTAGGTGTCTCCACCTACGTTATACGTCGGGTTCGAGATCGAGCCATCGCTGTTCACCGTCGAGCCGCCGCCGAACGAATCCGCCGTCGAACTGGCCAGGTTGTACAGCTGCGAGCCGTTCACCGCATCG
>NZ_JBFRCG010000082.1:0-602 GCF_040965595.1 Paraburkholderia sp. EG287B | reverse complement strand
ACCGTCGACGACTACGACGCGTTGCTTCCCTGGAAAATGCCGGCCGACCTCCGCTGACCCGCATCACTACCACACCTCACGCGCTCCGCCACCTTACTCTGAGGGGCGTCGTTCGTGGATCGCATACCTTTGACGGCATAGACGTTACAGAAGTCAGCGCGACAATGGATCTCTACGGCGGCGGTGGCTTGGTAATGTCCGTGCGCGACCTGGCTTCGTTTACGAAGGACCTGTTTGAAGGCCGAGTGTTCGATAAGTCTCAGACGCTAATCGAGATGCTGCGCGAGGGACAGCATGAGGATGCCGATGCATATAGGTTAGGGGTTTCCGTCAGCGAAATCGCTGGCACCGTGTGTTATTCACACGCCGGCTTTTGGGGAACGGTCGTCTACTATTCGCCTCAACACGCAATTGCGATATCGGGCTTCACGACGGTTCGTAACGCTCGACCTGAACTCGTATCAATTGTCGAGCGGTAAGCGGCTCGCGGCGGCCGTCGTAGACGGCTGCAGGGATCGGCATCAAAGTGATGTCCATCATTTTCGAAGTGATGGACACCACTTTGTCAGAGCCAACACAGAGTCCCGGCAGCCGTAAAGGTC
>NZ_JBFRCG010000081.1:0-642 GCF_040965595.1 Paraburkholderia sp. EG287B | reverse complement strand
TCAGATGCTGGCCGGGATAAACAACCGGCGCGCCCTGGAACAGCCTGAACTTGTACTTGCCGGAGAGCTTGCCGAAGGCGATCACGGAACCTGAGAACGTGATCGCACCGACGAACGTGCCGATGAAGAGTTCGATACGATTGCCGTACGGCAGGAAGCCCGGATACGGCGCGTCTTCTGCAACCAGTCCGAACGCGGCCGGTTCGGAGACCACCGCGTACGCGATGCACACCGCCGCAAGACCGATCAGCGAGTGCATGGCCGCGACGAGTTCGGGCATCTTCGTCATCTCGACGCGCGCGGCGACATAGGCGCCCAGGCCGCCACCCACCACGAGCGCGCCGAAGAGCAAGCCAAGGCCGAGCCCGAGATTCGAGCCGAACTGTGCGGACTCCTTCACGATCAGGGCGAGGGTCGTGAGAATGGCGATGGCCATACCGACCATGCCGAACACATTGCCGGCGCGCGCGCTCTTCGGATTCGACAGCCCCTTGAGCGCCTGGATGAAGCACACTGACGCCACCAGATAAAGCAGCGTAACGACGTTCATGCTCATTTACGCGCCCTCCTTGCTGCCGGGGGCGGAGAGCTTTTTCGGCTCCTTCTTGCGGAACATCTCCAGCATTCGCCGCGTGACGAGGA
>NZ_JBFRCG010000080.1:0-719 GCF_040965595.1 Paraburkholderia sp. EG287B | reverse complement strand
ATTCTTAAAGAAGAAGCGGTCAGCACATGTCTGGAACCCGCATCACCGACCAACAGGTTCGCCTCTACATGAACAAGCGCAAACACCATCCGCAGGAACTCGCGGCCGCGAAGGCAGGAATAAGCGTGCGCAGCGGACGCCGCATTGAGCGTGACGCGACGTTGCCATCCCAGAAGCCGCAGCGCTCCTGGCGCACCCGTCCCGATCCGTTCGCCGATGTCTGGGACAGCGAGGTCGTGCCGTTGCTGCGTAACGCTCCCCATCTGATGGGCATCACGATCCTGCGCAAGCTGCAGGATGATCACCCGGGCTGCTATCCCGACAGCATGCGTCGCACGCTGGAACGACGCATTTCTCAATGGCGGGCGCTCGAAGGTCCCAGCCAGGAGATATTCTTCCCCCAGGAGCATCGGCCCGGCGTGCGCGGGCTGTCTGACTTCACCGATATGAGCAAGTTGTGCGTGACGATCGGCGGCGCTCCGTTCGAGCACCGGCTGTATCACTTCGTGCTGGCATTCTCGCGCTGGGAGTATGCCTGCGTGGTTGAGGGCGGCGAGAGCTTCGAAGCCCTCGCCAACGGTTTGCAGAACGCTCGTAAGCGGTAATTTCGGCTCATCTGGAACCTGCGGGTAACAGGGATCAAGATTGCGTCCGCAACTTACACACTGCGGACGCAGATCATGACTGACCCACAAACTGACTTTGACTTCCTGCCCCTG
>NZ_JBFRCG010000079.1:0-727 GCF_040965595.1 Paraburkholderia sp. EG287B | reverse complement strand
TATAACCAAACTGCTGCTTGAGCACGCGAAACGGATGTTCAACCTTGGCGCGCACGCCAGCCTTCAGACGCTCAATCTGGTTGTATATCGCGTCCAGACGATTGTTCAGGTCCAGTTGTCGACGCTTACCTGGTCGCATCGCGACATGCCAGCGTACCGGGTTTGCCTGACAGCGCTTCTCAATACCCTGATATCCGGCGTCAGCGTACACATCCTAACCACCGCGAGCATCTGCGCGGTCAGACCGTGCGTTTCGAGAAGGTGACCGAACCGCAGAATCGTGCTCTCGTCCGGCAAACGCGTCATACCTTCGCCCAGCTCCGCAAACTCACGATACAGCGGCACGTCATAAAGCGCCTCTTCCATCGCTGGGTCTGACAGACCAAACCACTGCTGCATGAAGTGGATCTGCAGCATCGTCGCAACCGGAAACGGCGGCCTTCCAGTCTTACCCTTCGGATAGTGCGGTTCGATCAACGCAATCAACCTCAACCATGGCACCACGCGCCTCATCTCATCGAGAAATTCCCGCTTGCACGTGCGTTTCGTCGAAAGATCCAGACCAAGACCGAGCTGTGTCATCGACGAACTCCTTGAACTTGTCTATCTTCCAGGATAGGCGAACCAGTCTTCAATGCCAGGACTTTTGCAGATGGTATGGACGCCTCCCCCCGGAAACGGGCCGTCGTGGAAGTGACGGACCGGGCGCGGGAGACTTGGCACGCGT
>NZ_JBFRCG010000078.1:0-879 GCF_040965595.1 Paraburkholderia sp. EG287B | reverse complement strand
GGGTCGTCACCGTCTTCCCGTCTAGCACGCCGGCAGCGGCCAGTACAAACACACCTGAACAGATCGAGCAGAGGCGCGCACCACGTTGATGAGCGGCGCGGATCTTCCTGAGCAGCGGTTCGGGCGGCACTTCATCCGCATCACGCCAACCCGGTACCACGATCGTATCCGCTCGGTCCAGAAACTTAAGCGTATGCGGGGCGGTGACGGTGATGCCGCCTGCCGCGCGCAGTGGCCCCGACTCGCCCGCGCAAACCGCAAATTGATACCAGTCGACGCCAAGCTCTGGGCGTTCCAGCGCGAACAATTCTGTCACGCAACCAAATTCGAAAGTACAGAGCTGGTCGTAGGCCAGCGCGACGACAAGATGAGTGCCCATGGCGTGATGTTACCGTAGATTGGCAAACTGGCCGCTTCTGCACGTTGCATGCGGATGCCAGAATGGACACCTCTGCTGCATATTGCCAGGCCACGCTCTTACTGCTCCTGTCCGCCATTCATCCATGTCCACCGCCACCATGAATAACGCCGTTACTGCAATCCCCGCCGCTGACAGCGCCGTCGCGCATGCCCACTTCCTCGCGTCGCTGCAGTTCGAAACCGACTGCTCGGATGTCTCCAGCGCGCTCGCCAGCGGGACACCCGGTTTAGTGCTGCTTGACGTGCGCAGTGCGGCCCTATTTGCTCAAGGTCACGTACCGGGCGCTGTTAGTCTGCCGCATGGCAAGATCGTCGAATCGAAGCTTGGGGGCTATCCACTCGATACGCTGTTCGTCACGTACTGCGCAGGCCCGCACTGCAACGGCGCAACGCGTGGCGCCATTCGGCTCGCCCGGTTGGGTCGTCCGGTGAAGATCATGATCGGAGGCATCACGGGCT
>NZ_JBFRCG010000077.1:0-917 GCF_040965595.1 Paraburkholderia sp. EG287B | reverse complement strand
AGAGGCCAGTTCAAAAAAAACCTTGATGGTCTGTTAACTTTCGCGGCGCGATGTTAACCTCAGTCGTCCAGAGAACGGAGACCGAGGGGATGCAAGCGCCGATCATTGACGACGAATTGTGGGCACTGATCGAACCGCTACTGCCGAAACCCAGACGCCGAAACAACGAGCGCCGCGGACGACCCCGTGTGTCAGAGCGGGCGGCGCTCAATGGCGTCCTGTTTGTGTTACGCACCGGGATACGGTGGAACCACTTGCCGTCCGAACTGGGGTTTGGGTCCGGGGCGACCTGCTGGCGTCGTCTCGACGCATGGCAGAAGGCAGGCGTCTGGAACAGGCTGCATGCATTGCTGCTCGACAGGTTGCGCGAATCCGGACAACTGGACCTCTCATATGCTGCCGTCGATTCATCGTCGGTACGAGCCGTTGGGGCGGGCGAAAAACTGGGCCGAACCCCACGGATCGCGCGCGCCCTGGTTCGAAGCACCACGTCCTTGTAGATGCCAACGGGGTACCGGTCAGCGTGATTCTGACCGGCGCAAACCGTAACGACGTCACCCAGTTGCTGCCGTTGGTCGATGCCATCCCGCCGATCCGCGGCACGCGTGGCCGACCACTGCGGAAGCCAAAAGTCATCTACGGCGATCGCGGCTACGACTCCGACGCACATCGCCAGCGCTTGCGAGATCGTGGCATCAGGCCAGTAATCGCGCGGCGTCGAACTGAACATGGCAGTGGTCTGGGGAAATTCCGCTGGGTGGTAGAACGAACTCACTCGTGGCTCCACAATTTCCGTCGGCTTCGCATTCGCTTCGATCGCCGTAGCGACATTCACGAAGCATTCCTCAAATTCGCTTGCTCGCTCGTGTGCTGGAATATATTCAAACGAGCGCAGTCGGCTTTTTGAACTGGCCTCT
>NZ_JBFRCG010000076.1:0-964 GCF_040965595.1 Paraburkholderia sp. EG287B | reverse complement strand
TCTCGGAAAACGAAGATCATCATGCTTCAAAGGCCGGACGACCAACCTGCCAGCAGGCGCTTACGGCTGATACGCTCAACGCGAAAAAAGATCAGCGCTCTGAAAGCGTGTTGTGCAGACCTTCCCTTGATCTTACGGCGTTTCTCGAACTACTTCTGGCTTTCGCCGGAATATCTATTGGTGCCCAGGAGAGGACTCGAAGTTCGCATTCAGTGCATTGACTTGATGCTTTTTTTCTGAATATGGCTCCATCAATGTACTCATTGACGTGCTCGTCTGCTGCTGACTACAAAAAGCACGCCGTTTGTCGCGCTAGAGCAACAACCATCTGACACTACGCCGATCCGGTGACACCGCGTAGCCACCATCGCGGCTTTCCTCTGCCTTCTGCAAGTGCCCGTGCGTGCTGGTGACGGAGCAACGGGCGAAAGCGGATAGACCACATCTTCATCAGTTTGTCGGGAC
This sequence comes from Paraburkholderia sp. EG287B, assembly GCF_040965595.1. Lineage (NCBI taxonomy): Bacteria > Pseudomonadati > Pseudomonadota > Betaproteobacteria > Burkholderiales > Burkholderiaceae > Paraburkholderia > Paraburkholderia sp. EG287B. The sequence goes on along the minus strand of NZ_JBFRCG010000076.1, from coordinate 499 downwards.
AGTTTCGGCCAACTTGTCGTGCTGTGGCGCGAGCTGCGGGCCGTCAACTACTTTGGCCGCCCGCCGCCGCTCGGCTTGGGGTAATTGACTCACGCCGCGCGCGCTTGTCGTCGTCCGCGCTGCGACGCCGGTAGCTTCACAAGTTCAGTTCGAAGATCGTTGAGTGATGGGGCCAGGCGATCAATGGCGGCCACCATCAACGATGGATCGGGGAACACGTCGCGCCGTCAGGTGGTCAGCGACAGCGTGGTGCCAGCGATGTCGAGGATCAGCTTCTCTTCGGCGCGGTGGATCTGTCGCACCAAGCGATTCAGGCGTTTCGTGAACGCTTTGTAGTGCTAGTCCAGTGAACCAATGAAATTGCACTGCCCATAATGGTGCATGGGCAAAATGAATCTGAGTGAAACCGAGCGCGAAGAACTGATGTCGATGCAGCGCAGCCGCACAATGGCCGTTGGCGAGGTGAGGCGTGCACGGTTGATCCTGCTGCTCGACGAAG
>NZ_JBFRCG010000075.1:0-1110 GCF_040965595.1 Paraburkholderia sp. EG287B | reverse complement strand
TTACTCATAAGTCAGGAATTTTGCGGACAGATGGTCTATGCTTGGGCGATAGCTATTGAGAGCATCGCCCATGAAACGAGATGGCCGGAGCCTGGCTCACAACACGCTCGAAGAGATGCGTATCCTTGCAGTTCAGCGTATGGCTGAAGGCGAGCATCCAAATGATGTTGCCGCGTCGTTTGGGATGCATCGCTCATGGGCGTACAAGATCAGGGCGCAGGCGCGAGGCCGTGGTCATGGTGTGCGAGTGCTGCGATCGACCAAGGGCACGGGTCGCCCACGTACGCTTACTGCGACGCAGGAGCAGCGGGTAATGCGCTGGGTTAATGGCAAGAATCCAATGCAGTACGGGTTTGATTTCGGGTTGTGGACGCGCAACCTGGTTCGTGAGCTGGTACGACAGAAATTCGACGTCACGTTAAGCCTTGCTTCGATCGGTGCGATGCTCGCGCGTCTGAACCTGACGCCGCAAAAGCCGTTGCAGCGTGCTTACCAGCGTGATCCGGAAGCTATCGAGCGCTGGCAGCGAGAAACCTATCCGAGCATTGCCAGGCGGGCTCGCGAGCAGAAGGCGGACATCTTTTTCTGGGACGAATCGGGCTTCCGTGCTGGCTCGGTGCATGGCAGGACGTGGGCGCCGCGCGGTGAGACGCCGGTGGTCGAGCGGCCCGGCGAACGGCAAAGCATGAGCGCCGCGTCCGCTGTTAATTCGAAGGGGGCCTTCTGGTTTGCAACGTATGAAGGGGCACTTAGCGGCGAGTTGTTCGTGGAACTGCTCAAGAAGCTTATGTTCAATCGGAAAAGAGCGGTTCATCTGATCGTCGACGGATTGCCAGCACATAAGAAAGCCGTCGTTAAGGACTATGCCGCCAATACGCAGGGCAAGTTGACTTTGCATTTCCTGCCCGGTTACGCACCGGACCTGAATCCAGATGAACTGGTGTGGAGTCACGTCAAGCGCACCGGTGTCGCGCGGCGCCCACTTCAAAAAGGTGAAAAGCTGGGCTCAAAAATTCACGAGCAGCTTTCACAAATTAGCCGCGATCCGTGCCTTGTTCGGTCATTTTTTAGGCATCAATCTGTCAGCTATATTGCTGACGTGTGAGTAAC
>NZ_JBFRCG010000074.1:0-1166 GCF_040965595.1 Paraburkholderia sp. EG287B | reverse complement strand
GGGTTCTTTTCGCCTTTCCCTCACGGTACTGGTTCACTATCGGTCGATCACGAGTATTTAGCCTTGGAGGATGGTCCCCCCATCTTCAGACAGGATTTCACGTGTCCCGCCCTACTTGTCGTACACCTAGTTCTTCCATTCCGTCTTCGCCTACGGGGCTATCACCCACTATGGCCGCACTTTCCAGAGCGTTTGGCTGACGGTACGGATAAAGAGTACAGGCTGGTCCCATTTCGCTCGCCACTACTTTGGGAATCTCGGTTGATTTCTTTTCCTGCGGCTACTTAGATGTTTCAGTTCGCCGCGTTCGCTTCACTGAGCCTATGTATTCAGCTCAGGATGACCCATTCGGGCCGGGTTTCCCCATTCGGATATCGGTGGATCAAAGCTTGTTTGCCAGCTCCCCACCGCTTTTCGCAGGCTACCGCGTCCTTCATCGCCTGTGATCGCCAAGGCATCCACCACATGCACTTGTTCGCTTGACCCTATAACGGGTGTGTCTCGCGGTGATTGCTCACTTCGGACCCACTCGCTACAGGTTGAGTATTCGTGTTGCGCCGTATTTCAAGGCAATCTTTCGATCACTTAAAAATACATTGATACAATCACAACCCTGATTCACCTACTCCACACCCATCTCTAAGTGTGTTCCGGATGAATCTCTTTACTACTTCTTCCTGATTGTTAAAGAACGACAGCCGATAGGGTGTTACCCACATCGCTCTGACTGGCTCAATCGCCAATGCTTGTCTCACTGAACCGCAAATACCTTTCGATGTTTGCATCAATGACACCAGCATTGAGGATTGGTGGAGGATGACGGGATCGAACCGACGACCCCCTGCTTGCAAAGCAGGTGCTCTCCCAGCTGAGCTAATCCCCCAGTCTACATACTTCAGGGGGACTGCCCGTCACAGACAGTGGTGGGTCTGGATGGATTCGAACCATCGACCCCCGCCTTATCAAGACGGTGCTCTAACCGACTGAGCTACAGACCCCTGAGTCTGTCTTTCTTACAGCCGACAAGTGTGAGCGCTTTAACGCGTGTGAGCGATGAGCTCTGGAAAGGAGGTGATCCAGCCGCACCTTCCGATACGGCTACCTTGTTACGACTTCACCCCAGTCATGAATCCTGCCGTGGTGACCGTCCTCCTTGCGGTTAGACT
>NZ_JBFRCG010000073.1:0-1205 GCF_040965595.1 Paraburkholderia sp. EG287B | reverse complement strand
TGCAGTGGACTAGACTAAATCTGACAGTGGTTGGTTTCTCATGCTGGTGCGCATTGGCGCGGAGGGCGTAGCCCGTAGCGGCAATGCGCACCGCGAACAGCAAGGAGTCCGCCATGACTCAGGAGCAGAAGGTAATTCGTGCCAAGGTCGGCATACTTGAGTTGGCCCGGCAACTCGGCAACGTCAGCCAGGCCTGTCGCGTGATGGGTTACTCGCGCGACAGCTTCTACCGATTTAAGGAACTGTACGATCGAGGCGGTGAGGCTGCGCTGCAGGAGATTTCTCACCACCGGCCGTTGCTCAAGAACCGCGTAGATCCGCAGATCGAAGCTGCCGTTGTCGAGCTGGCCCTCGAATTGCCAGCCTACGGCCAGATCCGTATCGCCAACGAAGTCCTCAAACGACATGCCCTGTCCGTTTCGCCCCAAGGCGTCCGTAGCATATGGTTGCGCCACGATCTGGAGACCATGTCGAAGCGCCTGAAGGCCCTGGAAGCCAAATCCGCCCAGGAGGGTTTGGTGTTGACCGAGGCGCAGCTCGTCGCGCTCGAACGCGCCAAGCACGAGAAGGAAGTGCACGGCGAATTCGAGTCCGAATGTCCAGGCTACTGCGGCGCGCAGGATACGTTCTATGTCGGCAACCTCAAGGGCGTAGGCCGTGTCTACCAGCAGACCTTCGTCGACACCTACTCGAAAGTTGCATTCGCCAAGCTCTACGATCGCAAGACGCCCTTGCCGGCGGCGGACCTGCTCAACGATCGCGTTGTCCCGTTCTTCGACGGCTTCGGCATCCCGCTGCTACGTGTGCTGACAGATCGCGGCACCGAATACTGCGGCAACCCCGAGCATCATGAATACGAGCTGTACCTGGCTTTGGAGGACATCGACCATACCCGAACAAAGGCCAAGTCGCCGCAAACCAACGGGATCGTCGAGCGACTGCACAAGACCATGCTCAACGAGTTCTACCGCATCGCTTTTCGCAAGAAGATCTACGAATCGATTGCTACCTTGCAGACGGACCTTGATGCGTGGCTCGACCAGTACAACAATGAACGGGAGCATCAGGGGCGTTGGTGTTACGGCAAGACGCCGATGTGCACCTTTCTCGATTCGCTGGATTTGGCCAAGGAGAAACTCATTCCCCATTGATCGCTTCCTTTCTATCGGTCCGACTACCTGTCAGATCGAGTCCCGGCTAATACA
>NZ_JBFRCG010000072.1:0-1423 GCF_040965595.1 Paraburkholderia sp. EG287B | reverse complement strand
TGCAGATGGTATGGACGCCTCCCCCCGGAAACGGGCCGTCGTGGAAGTGACGGACCGGGCGCGGGAGACTTGGCACGCGTCGGTCTGCGTATGCCAAAGTAAGGGTGCTCGTCAACCGCGCGTCAAGGAGAACCGGAAATGAAACCCACCCTCATCGGAATGGACATTGCCAAGCGGGTATTCCAGCTTCATGCACTCGACCCGCAGAGCGGCCAGATCGAAAGACTCAAGCTAAAGCGTGCACAGGTTCTCGAGTTCTTCGCCAGGCGCGCACCTTCGGTTGTTGTGATGGAAGCCTGTGGCAGCGCACACGACTGGGCGAGACGGTTGCAGCAGCTCGGTCATGATGCGAGGCTCATCTCCGCGCGGTCAGTGCGGCCGTTTGTGTTGCGTAACAAGACCGACGCGGCCGATGCCCGAGCCATCTGCACAGCGGCGCAGCAGCCGGATGCGCGCTTTGTTGCTATCAAGAGTGAAGATCAGCAAGCCATCCTGGCGATACATCGGATGCGTGCCCAGCTCATGAAGTTCCGCATCATGCAAACCAACGCGTTGCGCGGCCTGTTATACGAGTTCGGCGAAACACTGCCCGAGAGTTATCGGGCCTTCGCCAAAGCATTCCCTGCCACGCTTGCAGGGGTCGCTGAACGTCTGCCAGGGATCCTGATCGACAGCCTGCGTGAGCAATGGAATCGCGTTCAGGCCACCGACAAGGAAATCACCGTGCTTGAGCGGCGGCTCGCTACCGCCTTTCGTAACAACGGGGACTGCCAGAAGGTCGCCGACATCCCTGGCGTTGGCCTTCTCACTGCCACCGCGACGGTTGCATCTATCGGCGATGCGCGAACGTTCAAATCCGGCCGTGAGTTTGCCGCCTGGCTGGGTCTGGTGCCGAGGCAGACGGGAACGGGTGGACGGGTACGACAGATGGGCCTGAGCAAACGCGGCGACACCTATTTGCGCACACTGCTAATGCACGGCGCCCGCTCGGTCATCATCCAGGGCACACGATCGGCGTGGATCGACGGCCTGCTCAGGCGCAGACCGTTTAATGTCGCCGTTGCTGCTGTCGCCAACAAACTGGCACGAACCATCTGGGCGGTACTTGCCCGAGCGCAGGGCTATCAGGCTTCACCGCCCGCTGCTGCGTAGACTTCACGTTATGACGGCTTCCTGAAACCTTCCTCAAGGAGCGCAAGCAAGTGCTGCATGATGGCTAACAGGTTGGACCGGGGCGAGGAAAACCCGATAGGGAAGATGAACCATTGTGTTCGATTTGCAGATGAGGACCTCGCCAGCTAATTCCATTAGGGCCTGCAGGCGCATACCGACCTGCGAAAACGGGCCGGACATAAGCGTGCTGCCTTTACCTGAAAGCCAAAAATCGCAACACTGTTTGCAATCCGGGAGGCGTCCACATAAG
>NZ_JBFRCG010000071.1:0-1428 GCF_040965595.1 Paraburkholderia sp. EG287B | reverse complement strand
GGTGTCTTATATGGACGCCTCCCGGTTTGCCAGGTGATATTCGATGTGTGACTGATAGGACGAGGCTGCAGACTTATATCCGGCCTGTGGTGCGGATCAAGATGATCCGCTGGCCCTGATGGAATCTGCCGGGGAAGGCCTCATCTCCTACGTGTCCTCGAAGGACTAGACACCGTTCAGGTTTGCTTTCCCGCGGTCCGACCTGTTTCGCCATCACATGTGTATCAACCTGCGCAACCTATTAGCGACCATGTCTCCATAGTTAGTTGATCTTCTACGCAGCGTGAGCCACGTAACCAGACTGGTACGTTCGAGCGTGGGCAAGCAGCGCCCAGATCGTGCGTGCCGTCTTGTTTGCGAGCGCGACGACCACTACATTGAACGGTCGTCGTGCGAGCAGACGTCGCAGTGAGTCACTCAGGTGCTTCGGATGCGAGAGCACTGCGCGCGCGCCGTGAATCAGCAAGGTGCGCAAGTACACGTCGCCTCTTTTGCTGATGCCCAGGAGCTTCACGCGGCCTCCCGTGCCGCTTTGCCGTGGCACTAAACCGAGGAACGCGGCGAACTCGCGCCCGGAGCGAAACGTGCTCGCCTCGCCGATGGTGGCAATGGCAGCAGTCGCCGTGAGCAGGCCCACACCCGGAATGGCGGCGAGCCGCGTGGCCCCTTCGTTCTGGCGCAACCATGCGGCAAGCCGGTGTTCAATGGCACGGATGTCGCGCGTGAGCGCTTCGATACGCTGCAGTTGTTCGCGAAGCGTGTCGATGATCATGGCGGGCAAGGTGTCGGCCAGCTCGCTCAGCATGCGGGCCGCGTCATTCATGCTGTGCGAGCCGCGATGCACTGCAGCACCGAACTCGTACAGCAAGCCATGCGTCTGGTTAATCTGCATGCGGCGCATCTTGAGCAGTTGGGCGCGCACGCGGTGCAGCGTCAGCACCGCTTGCTGCGCTTCGTTCTTCACCGCGACGAAACGCATTTCCGGCCGTTGTGCAGCTTCCCAGATCGCCTGTGCGTCTGCCACATCGGTCTTGTTGCGCTTCACGAACGGTCGCACGAATGACGGCGCAATGAGCCGAACCTGATGACCGAAGCTCGCGAAGCGGCGCGCCCAGTAATGGGCGCTGCCGCAAGCTTCCATCGCGATGAGCGCGGGCGCCTGTTTCGCGAAGAACGTCACGAGTTGTTCGCGCCTGAGCTGCCGCCGGTTGATCTCGCCCGTGTCCATGTCCACCCAGTGCACCTGAAAGACCCGCTTTGCCAGGTCCACGCCAAATGTCGTAGTCTTCATTTGGAGCCCTCCTTACCCTCAGTGGTCGTTTTGACACCACCACTTTGGCACTCTGATGCCGTCGGGTACAGCGAGGGCTCCGCCGTTCCTACTGCCTCTCCGTTCCGACGCGGGAGGGAGGCGTCCATACCATCTCC
>NZ_JBFRCG010000070.1:0-1429 GCF_040965595.1 Paraburkholderia sp. EG287B | reverse complement strand
TAATGCCGTTCAGTTAAGGTCCCGTTTCAGGTACCGAACGGTGTAGCGGAAAGGTCTGGACTTGACGGCCCGTGCGCAAGAGCGCCCGGGCCGTTTTTCGTTGGCGAGCTGCTTGAGCCGCTGGCGCAGGCGCACGAGCAGCGCAGGAAGTTTGCCGTACGAGCGGGTCACGGCTGCCCATGACATCTCATACTGAATCGTGTGAAACGCGCGGATGAAGCTCAGGTCCCCGGGGGCGCGTCCGGCCTCAAGCGCGGCCTTCGCCACCTCCAGCCGGATCAGGTTGTAGGCAATCAGGGCGCCCCAGAACTCCTGGTAGACGCCGTCAACGGTCTGGCTGCGCAGGGTCAACTCCATGCCCAGCATCGACTGCTTCAATTCCCGGTAACTGGTCTCGATCTGCCAGCGACGTGCGTAGCAGGACACGATGTCCGTTGCCTCGAACCGCTCTCGATCACACAGGGAGCTGAGCAATACCCGCTGCCGGCCACGCGCATCGACGGCAAGCACGGCACGGGCTTGCCAGAACTCAGGCAGTTCCGGACAGGCCTTTCGCGCCTGGGGCGATACACGCATGCGCACCATCTGGTCGCCGGGTTCGCCGCTGAGCACCTCCCAGCGCGTATTGGACTTGGCTGGAATGATGAAATGCCGGTTCGCGCCGCCCGAGACCAGATTGCACAACAACTGGGCCGACAGAAACCCTTTGTCAAACACCGTAATGGAGTTCTCCGGCACGCGCGGAACAAGCTGGCGCGCCGAGATCATCTCGTTGACGTCGTAAGGGCCGAATTCGGCGTCGCGCACCAGGTGCGTGGGAATGGCAGTCAGCGTGACGGCGCGCAACTGGGGGTAGCTGCCCAACCGGTCATGTGCGGCCACGGACGCCCCGAAGTGCCTGCGGTTGGCGGCACTGTCGGCCGTGCGCAGCGTGGTGCCGTCCATGGCGAACAGCGAGAATCCCTTGAAGAGGTAGTGTGCCTGATCCTGGGTAGTCCAGTTCCTGGCGCATTCGTGAAAGAGCCACGCCAGCGGCGCGGCGCCAGTGCGCTGTCGTGCCTGGGCGATGGCACTCTTGCTGACAAACGACGCATCGGGTGCGGGAAGAGCAAGCTCCAGGGCGTCAACGACCTCACTGACCGACTGATGCCGGTACAGCGCCAGCGCGATCACCAGCCACACCACCTGCTGCGCTGGCAGGCGGCGCCGCCGGATGCTGGCGCTGCCGCTGGCCTGAACTGCCTGTTCAATCCATTCATATGGCAGATGCTGGCCCAGCCGATCCCATTCGAACGGCGGGTGCGCATCGACAAGAAGAGGAAGGTCGTCAACCAGCATGGCGACGAAAGTTAACACCGTCGCGCCCTGTTTACAACAGGCGCTCGCCACAAACAAAAATGCCGTTCAGTTGCTTAACTGAACGGCATTA
>NZ_JBFRCG010000069.1:0-1429 GCF_040965595.1 Paraburkholderia sp. EG287B | reverse complement strand
TAATGCCGTTCAGTTAAGGTCCCGTTTCAGGTTCCGAACGGTGTAGCGGAAAGGTCTGGACTTGACGGCCCGGGCGCAAGAGCGCCCGGGCCGTTTTTTGTTGGCAAGCTGCTTGAGCCGTTCGCGCAGGCGCACAAGCAGCGCAGGAAGTTTGCCGTACGAGCGTGTCACCGCTGCCCATGACATCTCATACTGAATCGTATGAAACGCGCGGATGAAGCTCAGGTCTGCGGGTGTGCGTCCGGCCTCAAGCGCGGCCCTCGCTACCTCCAGGCGAATCAGGTTGTAGGCAATCAGCGCGCCCCAGAACTCCTGGTAGACGCCCTCGACGGTCTGGCTGCGAAGGGTCAGCGCCATCCCCAGCATCGACTGCTTCAATTCCCGGTAGCTGGTCTCGACCTGCCAGCGACGCGCGTAGCAGGACACGATCTCCGCTGCCTTGAACTGCTCCCGATCACACAGGGAACTGAGCAATACCCGTTGCCGGCCACGCGCATCGACGGCAAGCACGGCGCGGGCTTGCCAGAACTCAGGCAGTTCCGGACAGGCCTTTCGCGCCTGCGGCGAGACGCGCATGCGCACCAACTGGTCGCCGGGCTCGCCGCTGAGCACCTCCCAGCGCGTATTGGACTTGGCTGGAATGATGAAATGCCGGTTTGCGCCGCCCGAGACCAGGTTGCACAGCAGTTGGGCTGACAGAAACCCTTTGTCGAACACCGTAATGGAGTTCTGCGGCACCCGCGCAACAAGCTGGCGCGCCGAGATCATCTCGTTCACGTCGTAAGGGCCGAATTCGACGTCGCGCACCAGGTGGGTGGAAATGGCAGTAAGCGTGACTGCGCGCAACTGGGGGTAGCTGCCGACCCGGTCATGCGCGGCTGTGGACGACCCGAAATGCTCGCGGTTGGCGGCACTGTCGGCCGTGCGCAGCGTGGTGCCGTCCATTGCGAACAGCGAGAATCCCTTGAAGAGGTAATGCGCTTGATCCTGCACAGACCAGTTCCTGGCGCATTCGTGAAAGAGCCACGCCAGGGGCGCCGCGCCAGTGCGCTGTCGAGCCTGGGCGATGGCGCTCTTGCTGACAAATGACGCATCGGGTGCGGGAAGCGCAAGCCCCAGTGCGTCAACGACCTCGCTGACTGACTGATGCCGGTATAGCGCCAGGGCGATCACCAGCCACACCACCTGCTGCGCAGGCAGACGGCGACGCCGGATGCTGGCGCTGCCGCTAGCCTGGACCGCCTGCTCAATCCATTCGTATGGCAGATGCTGTCCCAGCCTATCCCATTCGAATGGCGGGTGCGCTTCGACAAGCAGGGGAAGGGTGTCAACCAGCATGGCGACGAAAGTTAACATCGCCGCGACGTGTTTACAACCCCTTTGCTCCACCAACAAAAATGCCGTTCAGTTGCTTAACTGAACGGCATTA
>NZ_JBFRCG010000067.1:0-1723 GCF_040965595.1 Paraburkholderia sp. EG287B | reverse complement strand
GCTTGCGTATCAACTCGTCGTGTCGCAGCGTCGCACTGGCCTTCACGGTTTCCCGCAGCTTACGCAGAAAGCGCTGAACGTTTGCTTTGGCTGGCTTGATCAACAGCTTGCCACCATACTTGCGCACGTTCATGCCGAGGAAATCGAACCCATCGTCGATATGCGTGATCCGGGTCTTTTCTGGTGATAGCAATAAGCCGCGCTCGACCAGAAACTGCTCGACCATTGGGCGAACTTCGTCCACCAGCACGTCCTGCGTTGTACCGGTAACGATGAAGTCATCTGCATAACGAACGATATTGACTTTTGACAGATTGTGAGTGCCGCGGCGGTACTTTGCGCGCAGCAGTGCCTCCAGCCCGTCAAGCGTCATGTTCATCAACGTGGGCGAGACAATACCGCCTTGTGGCGTACCCGCTTCCGTTGCGTGAAAGACCCGGTTATGAAGGTAGCCAGCCTTCAACCATCCTCGCAGAATCGCTTTATCCGTAGGAATATGGGCGATCAGCCAGTCATGCGAGATTTCGTCAAAGCAGCTTCGGATATCGGCCTCAAGAATCCACGGTGCAGAATCGGCTCCGTTCAACACCCGGAAGCATTGTTCGATTGCGTCGGCCGTTGATCGGGCCGACCTGAAACCATAGGAGTTCAAGTCCGCCGTACTCTCTGCAACCGGCTCCAGGGCGAGCAGATACAGCGCCTGCTGAGCCCGGTCGATCATGCACGGGATTCCAAGAGGCCGCATCTTCTTCCCGTCGGCCTTGGGGATGTATATCCGCCTCAGCGGACGCGGCCGATAGCCGCGCCGTTTGAGCGACAGCACTGCTTTGAGCCTGGACTTCGGGGAGGACCATGTAATGCCGTCCACTCCCGGCGTCCGTCTGCCCTGATTCTCAGTCACCCGTCTGACGGCGAGTGCCTTGCCGCTGAACGAGTGGGTTAGCAGCCATTGCAAGGCTTTCACCTTGCCCCAGCGGCCTTCCTGCGTTGCCTTCACGATACGCGCCTGGAGCCTTCGGACCTCGCGATAACACCTGGCCCAGTCGATGCTGTGCCAGTGCGTCGCTCGATCGGAGGACGCACCAGTGCCTTGCTGCTGCACCGTCATCTGCTTCTCCTCCTTTGAAGGTTGATCAAACTCTCTCGTGACGAAAGACCAAACGGAAGTGGGCCTGCTTTCGCATGCGGTGATGTTGCAACCGCTATGCTGCCCATTACAGGCAGCCGTTCGCTTTCTCCGTCATCCTCTACCAGCACCGCCAACAGCCTTCCTTGCGGTTGGCCTGCCCAGACAGCATAGGCGGCGATACGGGCTTACCGAGTTCCGCGTAGTTCGCACGGATGGTTTAGGTTCTGCCTCTCCACCGGTGGCGATGGTGTCCGTGCTGCCCGATGAAATAGCGAGCAGACCCGCCACGGTCCCTTTTTGGGGCTGGCCTATCAGTGTCTTTGGCCCGTTCCGAATGACGGTGTTTATCAGCAGTTCAGGTGCCTTAACCTTGCCATCCAGCCTAGCGCCTCCTCCGCGTTGACACTCGCAGAGGAACATCGATCTCGCGATCTTGGTACGGCTTGCGCCGGGCTACATTGTTTCGGAGGCTTCACACGAGACCGTTGCCAGTCCCGCATGCCCCAATAGGCTACGGGCGACGGAACGCCCGGTTTTGCTCCCGCCGAACGTCAGCGGTAAAACCACGAACTACGCGACGTCACGTCGCACATT
>NZ_JBFRCG010000066.1:0-1833 GCF_040965595.1 Paraburkholderia sp. EG287B | reverse complement strand
GCGGCGCGCCGTGCTCCGCTATCCTGGGGCGCATGAATCCACCCGATCTCAAGCACGTACCCAAGGCCGTCAGGGGCTATATCCGCGATCTCGAAGAGCGCGCGACAAAGGGCATTGCCCAGCGCGACGCCCAGATCGGCGAGCTCAACCAGCGCATCGGGCAACTCGAGGAGCAGATCCGCCTGCTGCAGGCTGAACGCTACGCTCCAAAGAGCGAGAAGAGCAAGGATCGTGTGTTCGACGAGGCCGAACAGATCGCCCGGACCGAACCCTCCGACGAAGACGACGAAAGTGTCCAGCCAGCGCTGCCCGAGACCGGACTGCCCCCGCCCGGTCAGCCTGAACGACGCAAGGCGGGCCGTACGCCACTGCCGGCCTATCTCAAGCGCGAACGTGTTGAATACGATCTGCCGGAGGGCCAGCGAGGTTGCCCATGCTGCGGCAATGCGATGCATCGCATCGGCGAGGACGTCAGCGAACAGCTGCATGTCGAAGTCAAATGGACCGTCCTGCAGAACGCGCGCTCCAAATGGGCCTGCCGGCATTGCGAACGCCATGCCGAACGTACCCCGGTTGTGCTTGCGCCCATGCCGGTCCAGCCGATTCCGGGCAGTCATGCCGACGCGTCGGTGATCGCGACGGTCACGACCGCAAAGTACGCCGACGGCATGCCGCTGTACCGGATGCAGAACGTGCTCGCACGCTGGCAGATTCCCGTGAGTCGCGGCACGCTCGCGAACTGGATCATCCGCCCCAGCGAGCTCTACTACACCCGTCTGTACGATGCACTGCTCAAGACGCTGCTCTCGCAATCCTTGATCCACGGTGACGAAACGACGCTGCAGGTGCTCAAGGAGCCTGGCCGTTCTCCACAGAACAAAAGTTATATGTGGATATATCGCGGTGCTGAGGACTGTGCCGAACCGGTGGTGCTGTTCGACTACCAGGCAGGGCGCGGCCAGGAACATCCAAAGAAGTTTCTGGGCGACTACAGCGGTATGCTGATGACCGACGGCTATAGCGCCTGGCGCACCCTGAAGAAGGCTACGCACTTCGGTTGCCTGGCCCATGCACGCCGGCTATACGTCAAGGCCGACAAGGCGGCTGCGAAAAAAGATGCCACTGGTGCAAAGAAGGCGCCGAACGCCCGTGTAGCGAAGGCGCTCGAGTACTTCCAGGCACTATACCGTGTCGAGGCGCTGGCCAAAGGCGATCTGCCCGCCGGGAAGACACGTGCCGAATTCACATACGAGTTGCGCCAGAAGCACAGTGTGCCGCTGCTCGACGCCTTCAAGGCATGGCTCGACGAACTGGCGCCGAATGTAGCGCCGCAGAGTCTGCTCGGAAAGGCAATCGCGTACACGCGCAACCAGTGGCAGTATCTGAGCCGTTACGTGACTGATGGCCGGGCTCCGGTAGATAATAATGTTTGCGAACGTGACGTCAGGCCGTTTGCCGTGGCAAGGCGAAACTGGTTATTTAGTGATACTACCGATGGCGCGAAGGCGAGTGCCACCGTGTACAGTTTGATGTTGACGTGCAGGGCGTGTGGTGTCGATCCCTATGACTACCTGATGCACATACTCACCGAAATGCCGCAGCGCGCACCGGACGCTGATGTGACTGATTTGCTGCCGTTCCGCTACGCCCAGCAACAGCGGGAAAAGACGCAGGCCCACTGACAAACTGGCTGCGCGTCAGCACGCAGCCCGACGCACAGGCTCACCATCCTGACGCAGACATCGCCGGTCGATCGCGACCGTCGCGATGCAGCTACGCTCGCCCGCTGGTTGCGAACGATTCTACATTCGGTGTGGAGAATTCATCGCTTAC
>NZ_JBFRCG010000065.1:0-2123 GCF_040965595.1 Paraburkholderia sp. EG287B | reverse complement strand
TCCTGCATGCCGTCGTCGAGTTTCATGCGCAATTGCGCCATCACGAATGCGAAGGCTTCGTTGACCGCACGGACCTGGTCGTTCTCCTGGCCGTACTGCATGCCCAGGCGCCGCGCGGCCTCGGGCTGGTCGTGTGCAAACTCGCGACCGGTTTCGCGCAGGTAGCGCATCTCGGCGTCGAAATATCTCAGGAACGGGCTTGCGCCTTCCTGTTGCGTGGCTTTCCATGGTGCGGTCATGGCTGCGACTCCGGGGGTTAGGGCGGCAATGCGGGCAATCCGGAGATCACACCGGCGCGGCCCGTCACGAAGATGCGCTCGGGCATGCGCATGCCTCGCAGTTTCAGCAGCTCTAGCGGTCCGGATCCCGCTTGCGCGCGCAATACGTAGCGCAACGGCGCCACCTTGCCGTCCGTATTGTCACCGGACGTCGCGGAAGCGGCCTTCGCGGCATCGCCACCCGCCCCGGCATTCCAGACGAGTTCGTAGCGCGTATCGTCGAGCGGCTTGACCTGGGCCTTTTCGAGCATCCGCAGAAAGGCCCAGTCGCCTGTCGCATCGAAGTCGATCCGCACTCCTGCGTTGAGCGTCTGCCAGTTCAACGACGCATGGCCGTTCAGACCGTTGCCCGGCCATGCCAGCGGCGTCCACGTTTCGCGCTGGTTGAAATAGACGATCTGCTGGCCGTCCAACATGAGTTCCGTGCGTGTTACGTCCGGCGTCGGCTGCGGCATGATCTCAAAGTGATAGCCAGCCTCGCCCCGCGCATAGAGACGTGCGCCGAGCGGACCCATCAGCCGGAGCATGGCGAGAAACTTCGGATCGAACTGCAGCGACTGCGGCGCGAGTTCGTTCGGCACCCACTGGTCGCCCTGGCGTTTGAACACGCCGGACAGCTCAAGCTCGATAAAGCGGTTGATCAGCCCCGTCTCGGGCCGCACGTAACGGCCAAACTCGGCGAAGGACGCGTCGGCGCTCGCCGGCGAGAACGGATAGCGCGCGGCGAGCGACGAGGCGAAGGGGGCCGCGACGCCCGCTCGCCATGCCTCGTTCAGGCTCGCAGCGGCGGGCTGCAGGACCGCCTGCCAGGCCGCGTCGAGCGGCTGCACAAACATCGTCTGGCCGAAGCCCGCCCACTGTGCGCCCAGGCTCGCGGCGGTCAGCGCCGCGTCGTCGCGCGCCTGCGACAGATCCGAGAGCTTGCCCTGGAATACCGCCTGCGCGAGACTGCGCGCCATGGCCTGCGCATCGGGACTCGCCTGGATCTGTTGGAGTTTCAGCCGCACGGTCGTATCGGCGGTCAGGACCCGGGAGAGGCTCACGCCGCTGAACGCGGCCGCATTCGCCCCCGGAGCGTTCCCCACATTGCCGCTGGCCGCAGGCGGATTCGCGTCGCCCATCAGCGCGAGCAGCGGGCCGAACGAGCGGTCGAGCGGGTTCACGATGGGGGCCTGCGTCTGGTTGCTATCGCTCCCACCGAGCAACCCCTGCGCCTTGCGCACGAGCGTATCGGTCAGCGCCTGCGAAGGACGCCCCGCCTCGCCCTGGTACTGCACCGACTTCATGACCGCGAGCAGCGGCGAGGTCTGCGCATCGGTCAGGCGCGTGAGCTGGTCGATGACGCCCGAGAAGCTGGTCGCCGGGAGCCACTGGAAGCTGTTGAGCATCGTCGCCCAGGCTGCCGTGTAGTCCGTGAAATACCGGTCGCGCAGGCGCTTTCTCAGCGCGTCGGCGGCCTTCCTTGCTTCGACTGCGGCCTGGGCCGCGTCAACCGCACCCTCGACGGCAGTGGTGCTGATCCGGGCGTTCGGCTGGTCACCGGTCAGCACCCAATCACCCTCGACGTGCTGCCCGTTCACCGCATCGTCGATGGCTTTCTCGACGACGCCCTCCCACGCTGCGCGCGTATAGATGCCCGGTACCGTCTGGGTGGTCGTGAAAAGGCCGTGCGAATCCGCGCCCGCGAGTAGCGTCGCGAGCGCAATGTCTGCGTACCTGCCGCGCGCCGTGTCGATGACGCGCTGATAGAGCACGTCGTCGCTCGCCGCGAGGCCGATCTGGTTGACGAGCGTCGAGCGCATCTGTGTGACTAGCGGTTGAGACGGATTGATCCGCCAGTCGGGA
>NZ_JBFRCG010000064.1:0-2132 GCF_040965595.1 Paraburkholderia sp. EG287B | reverse complement strand
GTAAGCGGCTCGCGTGGGCCGCTCTCGACGTCACGTGCGTAAATGAGGCATGCTCGGCGAGCGTGGGCAGGTTCTGTCTGGGCCTACCCGGCAATCAGGAGGTGGAGGCAGGAGGGCCGGCCTTGCCGCGCAGCTTGGGGGCCACATTCCAGGGTAGTAGCTCTTCGATGCGGTTGATTTGGTGATCGGCGATATGGGTCAAGACGTATTCGAGATAGGCTCGCGGATTGATGCCGTTGAGCTTGCAACTGCCGATCAGACCGTACATCGCGGCGGCCCTCTCGCCACCGCTGTCGGAACCGGCGAACATGAAGTTCTTGCGACCCAGGCTTACACAGCGCAGAGCATTTTCGGCCAGGATATTGCTGATCTCGGCCTGCCCATCCTCGCAGAACATCATCAATTCGGTCCAGCGATTCAGCGAGTAGTTGATTGCGCCGGCCAGGCCCGACTTGCGCGACAGCGTCGCGACCTTGGCCCTGATCTTCGTCTCGAATGCGATGAGCAGTGGCTTGCTCTTCTCTTGCCGCACTCGCAGCCGTTCGGTGGCTGGTTTGCCGCGGATATTCGCCTCGATGCTGTAGAGCTCGCCGAGCATGTCGAGCAGTTCCTGCGTGTCGTCGGTTGGCGTGCTCGCATGAACTTCGTAGTACCGTCTCCTCGCATGGTCCCAGCAAGCCGCCTGACGAACTCTGCCGCTCGCGTACAGCTCGTTGAAGCCATCGTAGCCATCTGCTTGCAGGATGCCCTCGAATCCGGCGAGACGGGTCTGGGGATGGATGCCTTTGCGGTCAGACGAGTAGTCGAACCATACTGCGGCCGGTTCGTTCGAACCCGAGCGGCGGTCGTCACGCACGTAGACCCACAGGCGACCGGTCCTGGTCTTCTTGTTGCCCGGCGCGAGCACGGGGATCGGTGTGTCATCCGCATGCAGCTTCTTGCCGGCCATCGTGTAGCGGCGCAGTGCCTCGGTCAGCGGGCGGCACAGCTCCTCGCATTGACCAACCCAGCGCCCCATGCTGGCGCGGTCGAGCGCGACGCCGTCGCGTGCGGCAATCTCCGACTGACGGTACAACGGGGTGTGGTCCGCATACTTCGAGACGAGGATGTCAGCCAACAGGCTCGGGTGGGCAATGCTGCGTTCAATCGGCAGACCGGGCATCGGCGGCTGCGAGAAGTGCTTGCAGCAGGTGCAGACGCCCTTGCGCCGGATCGTGCGGATCACCTTGAAGGCGGCCGAGACACGAGCGAGCTGCTCGGATGTGTCTTCGCCTATCAGCTGCATCACGTTTCCGCACAGTGGGCAGCCCGGATCGAGTTCGAACGCATGCTCTTCGCGCGGCAGATGGGGCGGCAGGGCCTCCTGCGGCGACGCGTTGACGCCAGACATGCTCGCGGTCGACGCGCGGGCTCGGCGCACATCGGCAACGCCGCGACCGGCAGCCAGATCTTCGAGCTCGGTCTCAAGCCGGTCGATCTGCCGGTCAAGCTGCTCGGACTTGCGACCGAAGTGCATCCGTTTGAGCTTGTCGATCTGCGCCTTCAGCCGCTCGATCTCGAGTTCCCGTTCGGCCATGTCCCGCACGAGCCGTTCGATCTCGCCACTTTGTTCGGCAAGCGACGCGCGTTGCGCAAGCACCAAGGCCTGCAGCGCGTGAACATCCTCAGGGAGATCGGCGCCGTTCGACATGAAGCGCAGTTTACGAGCCTTCCTCGCCGTTTACAACATCGACAGTGCAGCGGTGCGGCGTGGTTGCCGCCAGTCGATGCCCTCAAGCAACATCGACAGTTGAGCGGAGGTCAGGAAGACCTTGCCGCCATCGGCCTGTGGCCAGACGAAACGCCCTCGCTCCAACCGTTTCGCGAGAAGCCAGAGCCCGTCCTCAGTAGCCCAAAGCACCTTCACGAGATCGCCGCGGCGCCCGCGGAAGATGAAGACGTTACCGCCCAGCGGGTTCTCCTCAAGCGCTGTTTGCACCTTGGCAGCCAAGCCCTGGAAGCCGCAGCGCATATCCGTGATGCCCGCGACAAGCCAGATACGCGTACCTGTTGGCAGAGAAATCACGAGCGCAGGCTCTCCAAAACCGTTCGAAGCATCTCAGCGTCGACAATACCGTCGACCTTAACCACTG
>NZ_JBFRCG010000063.1:0-2613 GCF_040965595.1 Paraburkholderia sp. EG287B | reverse complement strand
GTAAGCGATCCACTATCGACGTCTACCCAACAGCACTCTGAGCGAGGAGCATAGGTGTCCACCTATTTGTGAGGTGGACACCTATGGCTGACAAAGACTCAGAGCTGAGAGTAGTTCGGCAAAGCAGCGACGGCCGTCGCCGCTACGATGAAAATGGCAAACGAGCATTGATCGAGGCGGCGTTACGCCCCGGCGTCTCGGTGGCCCGCATGGCGCAAGAGCACGGGATCAACGCCAACCTGCTGCGCAAGTGGATCACGAAATACCTGATGGAGCGCGAGAAAGGCGTCTCGCCGACGCCGCAGGATAACGGCGACGACTACTTGCCGCATTCGGGTGATGCGACTGACAGCCTGGCGATCGATCCTCCGAGTTCTCACCAACTCGTCGTTGCCGCGGCACCACCACCTGCGTTCGTACCTGTCGTTGCGGTACCGCCTGCGGCCACACCGCCGCCCCCATCGATGACGCTCACGCTGCATGTGCATCTCTCGAACGGTGTCGAACTCGAACTGGGCAAAGCCATCGCGACCATTGATGAACTGACAACCCTGGTTCAGATCCTTGGGAGGATGCCGTGTTCCGGTTCGACGACAATCTGAAGGTGTATCTGCACCGCGATCCTGTCGACTTCCGGTACGGCATGAACAGCCTGTCGATTCTCGTTGAACAGTCGATGCGCCTGAATCCGATGGACTCGTCGCTTTACATCTTCGGAAACCGGCGTCGCGACAGGATCAAGATCCTTGGCTGGGACGGCAGCGGTTTCTGGCTGATGATGAAACGATTGGAGGCCAGCCGTTTCATCTGGCCCGACAACAAGGCTGAGGTCGTGACGATGACGACCAACGTGCTGCACGCACTGCTCGATGGCGATGACATCACTACAATTCGACGACATCCGAAGCAGGAATATCTGCGTGTGAGCTGAACAGGCAGACGGTGTGCTGGTCTAACCCAGCATGCCGGTCAACGTCACGATCACCGCCGACGAACTGAAAGAGCTGCTCGCCGAACGCGATGCCGCTCGTGCGTTGCGAGAAGAACAGGAGGCATTACGCGGCGCCCTGCGGCTCGTGACAGCGGAACGCGATCTCGCCGAGGAACGACTCCGGGCCTACCGTCACGAGTTGTTTGGCGCAAAGAGCGAGGCACGAGATTCGGATCAACCCGGCCTGTTCAACGAAGCCGAGGTGCTCGGCGCGAGCAGCTCACCTGCTCAGGAAGATACGCCAGAATCGACGGTCGGCGCACATACGCGCAAGAAGCGGGGCCATCGCAAGCCGCTTGATCCCAACCTGCCGCGCGACGTGGTGCGGCACGAGCTGCCTGAGGCTGAACGCTTCTGCATGAACGATGGTCACGCGCTCGTCGAGTTTGGCGTGGAGATCAGCGAGCAGCTCGACGTGATTCCGGAGCAGCTTCGCGTGATCCAGCACCAACGCGTCAAATATGCGTGTCCGTGCTGCGATCTCGGCATCAAGGTGACGCCGGCGCCGCCTCGCATCATCCCTCGCGGCCTGTTGAGCGAATCGGCGCTTGCATGGATCGCCGCCGGCAAGTATCAGTTCGGGATGCCACTGTATCGCCAGGCCGGTCTGCTACGCCGCTTCGGCGGCGACATCTCGTCGAACACGATTGCTGCGAGCATGGTCCGTGTGGGTCTCGGAACGCAACCCGTGATCAACCTGATGCGCGATGCGTTGCTCGATGCCGAGCTGATCTACTGCGACGAGACGACACTCCAGGTGTTGAAGGAAAAGGGCCGTCGACCGCAAACGAAGAGTTATCTCTGGGCGCAGATGACCGATTCGGGCGTGCCCATCCGATGCTTCACCTATACACCGGGGCGTGGCACCAGGTTGGCCGACAAGCTGTTCACCGGGATCCGCGAGGGCGCGGTCATGATGACCGATGGCTACGAGCCCTACAACGACATTGCCCGGCGTCACCAGCTCGTGCACCTTGGATGCTGGGTTCACCTGAGACGGTACTTCGTCAAAGCAGAGGACAGCGTACCAAAGGCTGCCCGAACGCCCGATCTGTTGGCGACGCGCTTCATCAAATTGATCGGCAAGCTGTTCGCGGCCGAGACGCGCAGTACGACGTGGAGCGCACAGCGACGACAGCGGTTGCGACGACGATACAGCGCGCGCGTACTCAATGCCATCCACGCGCTGATGCTCGAGCAATCGCCCGGCGTCGTACCGAAAAGCCTGCTCGGCAAGGGACTGACTTACCTGCGCGCGCAGTGGCCCAAGCTCATCCGTTACGTCGAGAACGGCGACTGGCCTATCTCGAACAACGCTGTTGAGAATGCGATTCGACCACTCTGCGTGGGGCGCCGCGGATGGCTGTTCTCGGACACCGTCGGAGGCGCGAACGCGAGCGCCAATCTCTATACGCTCGTCGAAACCTGCAAAGCAAACAGCATCGATCCCTACCGGTACCTCACCTGGCTGTTCCAGCGCCTGCCTATGGCGAAGACCGTCGACGACTACGACGCGTTGCTTCCCTGGAAAATGCCGGCCGACCTCCGCTGACCCGCATCACTACCACACCTCACGCGCTCCGCCACCTTACTCTGAGGGGCGTCGTTCGTGGATCGCATAC
>NZ_JBFRCG010000062.1:0-2651 GCF_040965595.1 Paraburkholderia sp. EG287B | reverse complement strand
GGTGTTGCTGAATTGGGGTTGTGTTGTTTCAGGCACAACACGTGATCTCAACCGTGCGTCACTCCCTTCGGGAGCAGGATGCTCGTAAGTGCTGAAGCACTAACGATCATCGCGAAACACACCTGTTATAGGATCAAGCCTTACGGGCAATTAGTATCAGTTAGCTTAACGCATTACTGCGCTTCCACACCTGACCTATCAACGTCCTGGTCTCGAACGACCCTTCAAGGGGATCAAGTCCCCGGGGAAGTCTCATCTTGAGGCGAGTTTCCCGCTTAGATGCTTTCAGCGGTTATCTCTTCCGAACATAGCTACCCGGCGATGCGACTGGCGTCACAACCGGTACACCAGAGGTTCGTCCACTCCGGTCCTCTCGTACTAGGAGCAGGCCCCCTCAAACTTCCAGCGCCCACGGCAGATAGGGACCAAACTGTCTCACGACGTTTTAAACCCAGCTCACGTACCTCTTTAAATGGCGAACAGCCATACCCTTGGGACCGGCTACAGCCCCAGGATGAGATGAGCCGACATCGAGGTGCCAAACACCGCCGTCGATATGAACTCTTGGGCGGTATCAGCCTGTTATCCCCAGAGTACCTTTTATCCGTTGAGCGATGGCCCTTCCATACAGAACCACCGGATCACTATGACCTGCTTTCGCACCTGTTCGACTTGTGGGTCTCACAGTCAAGCACGCTTATGCCATTGCACTATCAGCACGATTTCCGACCGTACCTAGCGTACCTTCGTACTCCTCCGTTACCCTTTGGGAGGAGACCGCCCCAGTCAAACTGCCTACCATGCACTGTCCCCGATCCGGATCACGGACCAAGGTTAGAACCTCAAACAGATCAGGGTGGTATTTCAAGGACGGCTCCATGCAGACTGGCGTCCACACTTCACAGCCTCCCACCTATCCTACACAAACCGGTTCAAAGTCCAATGCAAAGCTACAGTAAAGGTTCATGGGGTCTTTCCGTCTAGCCGCGGGGAGATTGCATCATCACAAACACTTCAACTTCGCTGAGTCTCGGGAGGAGACAGTGTGGCCATCGTTACGCCATTCGTGCAGGTCGGAACTTACCCGACAAGGAATTTCGCTACCTTAGGACCGTTATAGTTACGGCCGCCGTTTACCGGGACTTCAATCAAGAGCTTGCACCCCATCATTTAATCTTCCGGCACCGGGCAGGCGTCACACCCTATACGTCCACTTTCGTGTTTGCAGAGTGCTGTGTTTTTATTAAACAGTCGCAGCCACCAGTTTATTGCAACCCCTTCACCCTCTGCGCGCAGGCGCATCAAGCTACCAGGGCGTACCTTATCCCGAAGTTACGGTACCAATTTGCCGAGTTCCTTCTCCCGAGTTCTCTCAAGCGCCTTAGAATACTCATCTCGCCCACCTGTGTCGGTTTGCGGTACGGTCACTGTGAAACTGAAGCTTAGAGGCTTTTCTTGGAACCACTTCCAGTTGCTTCTTCACCTAGGTGAATGGCCTCGCACCCTTGAATCCCGCGCCCGGATTTGCCAAAGCGCCTTCTCCAATGCAAGGACCGGGACTTCCAACACCCGGACAACCTTCCGCGATCCGTCCCCCCATCGCATTTCACAATGGTGCAGGAATATTGACCTGCTTCCCATCAGCTACGCATTTCTGCCTCGCCTTAGGGGCCGACTCACCCTACGCCGATGAACGTTGCGTAGGAAACCTTGGGCTTACGGCGAGGGGGCCTTTCACCCCCTTTATCGCTACTCATGTCAGCATTCGCACTTCCGATACCTCCAGCACGCTTTTCAACGCACCTTCGCAGGCTTACGGAACGCTCTCCTACCATGCATATAAATATGCATCCGCAGCTTCGGTATATGGCTTAGCCCCGTTACATCTTCCGCGCAGGACGACTCGATCAGTGAGCTATTACGCTTTCTTTAAAGGGTGGCTGCTTCTAAGCCAACCTCCTGACTGTTTTAGCCTTCCCACTTCGTTTCCCACTTAGCCATATTTGGGGACCTTAGCTGGCGGTCTGGGTTGTTTCCCTCTTGACACCGGACGTTAGCACCCGATGTCTGTCTCCCGTGATTGCACTCTTCGGTATTCGGAGTTTGCTATGGCGACGTAATCCGCAATGGACCCATCAACCATGACAGTGCTCTACCCCCGAAGGTGATACACGAGGCACTACCTAAATAGTTTTCGGAGAGAACCAGCTATTTCCAGGTTTGTTTAGCCTTTCACCCCTATCCACAGCTCATCCCCTAACTTTTCAACGTTAGTGGGTTCGGTCCTCCAGCACGTGTTACCGTGCCTTCAACCTGGCCATGGATAGATCACCTGGTTTCGGGTCTACACCCAGCGACTGGACGCCCTGTTCGGACTCGCTTTCGCTACGCCTGCCCTATTCGGTTAAGCTTGCCACTGAATGTAAGTCGCTGACCCATTATACAAAAGGTACGCCGTCACCCCTTGCGAGGCTCCGACTGTTTGTATGCATGCGGTTTCAGGATCTGTTTCACTCCCCTCCCGGGGTTCTTTTCGCCTTTCCCTCACGGTACTGGTTCACTATCGGTCGATCACGAGTATTTAGCCTTGGAGGATGGTCCCCCCATCTTCAGACAGGATTTCACGTGTCCCGCCCTACTTGTCGTACACC
>NZ_JBFRCG010000061.1:0-2658 GCF_040965595.1 Paraburkholderia sp. EG287B | reverse complement strand
CATTGCGCGTGGCGTATTCACCAGCACCAGGGATCTCGACAAAAAGCTCATGCGGTACATACTTCAATACAATAAGCAAGCACTCCCATTGAAATGGAAGTACTCCGATCCATCGCGGCGAATCCGGCGCAATTCATCTGGTTCAACGGACTACGTCTTCGTTACGCGGTTTGCTGCAACCGGAACGTTGGCGAGAAGTTCGCCGAAATTCTCTTCAAGGTCAAAGATTTGGATCTCGTGAGCCGACAGCCAATCTTGGTTGAAAACAGTGTCCAAATATTTGGTACCACTGTCGCACGCAAGTGTGACGATCCGCGATCCTATCGGCGCTTGCCGAGCCACATTGAGCGCCTCATAGATCGCCCCCCCCGCCGATCCACCAACCAATAACCCGTGCCGCTGAGCCAAATAGTGGCAAGTCGAGAAGGCCATCTCGTCGCTCACTTTGCGGCCTGCATCTATTACGTCGTAGTCAATCGCCATGCCTACATCGGCTCCTTCAGGTGTGCCAGTGCCTGACTGGCGATAATGCCCGCTCTGCCCACCAAAGATGACACTTCCGACAGGCTCCACGCCAATCACTTGAAGTCGAGGAATATGCATTCGCAGTTGACGTGCGGAACCACATAGTGACCCACCAGTACCGATAGCGCACACAAAATGGGAAATTGTCGGGCCGAGGTCGTCGAGCAATTCAGCTGCCAGTCCAACATACCCAGCTGGATTTGCAGGGTTGTTGTGCTGTTCAGTCCAATAGGACCCTTCTTCGATAGAGATTCGCATCGCTTCCCGATCGCGCATGTCAGTGGCTAGTGCACCGTCGCCGCTGCCAACGACCCTGACGTTGCTTCCGAATGCACGAACCGTAAGGATTTTCTCAAGGCTTGCATGAGTGTCCATAAGAGCTGTGAACTTGATTCTCCGCACAGCCGAGATCATGGCCAACGCACTGGCGGTATTGCCTGACGAAGATTCGACGATGTCAACAATATCTTCGCTTGAGGTAATTGATCGATTGTCGACCATGCTCAGCGCCATGCGATCTTTCATTGATCCAGACGGGTTGAACATCTCGAGCTTAAGATAAAGACTGATTTCACCTCCACGTAGAGGAATGTGTAGCAGTGGTGTCTGCCCGATGGTATCGAGTATGCTATTTACGATCATTATTCTGTTCCTATTCTTATTCCATTCCCGTTTGAGCTCCATCGGGTAACAGATGTGCGATTCAAACGGATGGTGGTGATCTTTTTCGAGTAAGAGAATTCGATGGAATGAGTTGTAGTTGCAATACATCGGGTAGTAGGTAGCGGTTTTGATGCAGGCAGCGAGACCGGGCGCAAAAACGCCTCGTCGGATTGCCAGCTATGCCATCGGACGATGCATGACAGAGGACATCTGCGTCGGGAATTGACGCGCAATTTGTGGCGTGGCGCAGGTTGAGCGCGCCGCGGAATAGCCGAATCGATCATGGGCATACAACTCCGAGAACAAAAGTCATACAAATTAATTTCATATGCGAAACGATGCTAGACAAATTGAATAACATTGCATTTCGCCTCCGAAGAGGAGCAAAGATCGTTTGAATTTCTTACTCGTGATCTGAGCGTGACAAACACCACAGATCTGGCACATCCATTCCGCCATTGGGAATGTCTGTAATTCTCCAGAGGTCCCCAATGTGATTCCGATGCGGTCTTGCACGCTAATCCGCATATCCGATTACCTGTGGATCGAGTTGCGAATGCAATGCCGAATAAAGTTTCTGGCTCGCCGACAGAGTGTCCTTGACTAGCGACGGCAGCTCACCTGAGGTCATCGAGTTCGAATGCACAACCCGGCAACGTAACTTTCAACTTGTGTCGGGTAGTCTTGAAACTCATCAATTTCCCGGATAGACCAGCTTCGATAATGTCGTCAATGGGAACGGGTTCAGGATTGGCCCAGTAGGTCACATCCAAGTTTGGGTCATCGTAGGAAAGCAAGATACACGGTACAAGCGAGAGGCCTAGTTCCTTTGCACAAAAGTGGCGGTGGTGACCATCCATAATAATGAAGTGGCGGTGTTCGACTAAAATTGGTGTAGTCCAGCGCTTAATTTCCGCGATCGATTTGAGCAATGTCCAAGCACGTGGCACATTGATCTTCTCGCTTGGCCGAAGTTGATCCACTGGCAGTTTGGCCACTGTGTAGCTTGCTATAGGGTTTGGGGATGACAAGGGCTTCTCCTAAGTCGTGGACAGGTCCTCTTGCAGTAAAGCACGTGTCGTGCCATATGGAACTCCGTAGATTTCGACACGATATCCATGATAGGAATTGTCGTCTGTCCGACGTTGTCGGGAAAAGAACGTCCGAAACAATACTTAATCAGTTTGGCTATCGGGCAAAAGGGCAAACTAGAGAGCGTCAAGCAGCACGGCCGGTCAACGACAACTATTTTGGCCGGTCAACGGGGTAGTTGTCGTTCGGTATCAGGTCATATTTGACGTTGCTCCTTCATAGTTGTCGTTGCGTGATCATTGAGGTTGACGGTAAGCGATGAATTCTCCACACCGAATGTAGAATCGTTCGCAACCAGCGGGCGAGCGTAGCTGCATCGCGACGGTCGCGATCGACCGGCGATGTCTGCGTCAGGATGGTGAGCCTGTGCGTCGGGCT
>NZ_JBFRCG010000060.1:0-3199 GCF_040965595.1 Paraburkholderia sp. EG287B | reverse complement strand
ACGCGTGCCAAGTCTCCCGCGCCCGGTCCGTCACTTCCACGACGGCCCGTTTCCGGGGGGAGGCGTCCATACCATCTGCAAAAGTCCTGGCATTGAAGACTGGTTCGCCTATCCTGGAAGATAGACACGTTCAAGGAGTTCGTCGATGACACAACTCGGTCTTGGTCTGGATCTTTCGACGAAACGCACGCGCAAGAGGGAATTTCTCGATGAGATGAGGCGCGTGGTGCCATGGTCGAGGTTGATTGCGTTGATCGAACCGCACTATCCGAAGGGTAAGACCGGAAGGCCGCCGTTTCCGGTTGCGACGATGCTGCAGATCCACTTCATGCAGCAGTGGTTTGGTCTGTCAGACCCGGCGATGGAAGAGGCGCTTTATGACGTGCCGCTGTATCGTGAGTTTGCGGGGCTGGGCGAAGGTATGACGCGTTTGCCGGACGAGAGCACGATTCTGCGGTTCCGTCACCTTCTCGAAACGCACGGTCTGGCCGCGCAGATGCTCGCGGTGGTTAATGAGTAATGAGATCCTGAGTGAAAAAGGCTTGATGTTGAAGGCAGGGTCAGCGGTCGATGCAACCTTGATTAGCGCACCCACTTCGACGAAGAACGGCTCTGGCAAACGAGACGCGGAGATGCACCAGACGAAGAAGGGAAATCAATGGTATTTCGGGATGAAAGCGCACGTGCGACCTGAAAGTCGCTTGAATTTCTGTCTAACTCAACGAGATGAGCGCTGTGATTAAACCGGTTGTTCCATCAACCGTTCCCTACCCAGACATGCGGAGCTGGTAACAGCTCGGTGTGAAGCTCTGGGGACAATGTAACCGCCGATTGATTTCGGTACGCCGACCCGTGAGGGAAGGCGGAATCTGCCAGCACAAGGGTGGTGAGGGGCTAGGGACGAGCGGTCACGACCAACATATGTGAACCTCTGTTAAACGTCGTCATCATTGTACAAGCCAAATGTGCTGACAGGCTTGAGCCAAAATGGCGCGCGGCAAGGCATGGCCTTTGTGTGTTGGGCCATCGCAACAACATGCCGCCGGCGGATAGGAGGGGTCCGCCCCGCTCTGAAATTCATGCGGAACAGGGTAAGCCCGTAGTGCTGCCGGCAACGGCAGGCGGACCGCGAGGGACGCTGTTAGCGCTGCGGGTAGAGGATTGCGGAAAAAGCGAACGCCTGGCTGTAATGGCCGGGATACGGGCTGAAACATCGCCCGACGCGAAAGCGGGCTGACTTCCGCGTGGTCATTCATGGCGAGAGAACTTGATTAATCGTTATACGAGGGAAGGCAGATGACGGCAACTGGGGGCACTGCGCAAGCAGAGGCAATCGGGGCTGGTGCACTCTCGCGCCCCACCGAGATGTGGCTTCTGGCTGATTGGCCTCGCATCAAGGATGAGGTGAAACGACTCCAGGTGCGTATCGCCAAGGCAACCAAGGAAGGCAGATGGGGCAAGGTAAAGGCCCTGCAGCGTCTGCTGACCCGCTCGCACAGCGGCAAGATGCTAGCCGTGAAGCGAGTGACTGAGAATCGCGGCAAGAGAACGCCAGGTGTCGATGGCAAGCTCTGGTTGACCCCGGCGGCCAGATGGAAAGGGATGGAAGCAATGCAACACCACGGTTATCGTGCGTTGCCGCTTCGACGCGTCTACATCCCCAAGAGCAATGGCAAGAAGCGTCCGCTCGGAATTCCCCGCATGCTGTGCAGAGCAATGCAGGCACTATGGAAGCTCGCGTTGGAGCCCATCGCGGAGACCCTGGCGGATCCAAACTCGTACGGGTTCCGGCCCGGACGTTCGACTGCCGATGCTATCGAATGCTGCTTTACCACTCTAGCCAAGCGCAAGTCGCCGGAGTGGGTTCTGGAGGGAGACATTCGTGGCTGTTTCGATAATTTTAGCCACGACTGGATTCTTCAACACATTCCGATGGATAAGGAAGTCCTGCGACGATGGCTGAAGGCCGGATTTATCGACGAAGGAACCCTGTTCGCGACTGAGGCTGGGTCACCGCAAGGGGGCATCATCTCGCCTGTCATCGCGAATATGACGCTGGACGGACTGGAAGCGGTAGTAGATGCAAGCGTGGGACCGACGGAACGCGCACGCCGAAAGTTCAAGATCAACGTCAACCGGTATGCGGACGACTTCGTTGTGACCGGAGTGTCGAAGGAAATTCTGGAACAGAACGTACTCCCTGCAGTCAAGCAATTCCTGGCTGTTCGGGGTCTGGAACTCTCGGAAGAGAAAACCAGAGTCACCCATATTGCCGATGGGTTCGATTTCCTTGGGCAGAATGTCCGCAAGTACGCGGGCAAGCTGCTCATCAAACCGGCCAACAAAAGTGTGAAGGCACTTCTGGAGAAGGTGAGGGAAATCGTGAGGCAGCACCGGAGCGCCACACAGCGGAATCTGATCGTACAGCTCAACCCAGTGATTCGCGGCTGGGCCATGTATCACCGTCATGTGGTCTCAAAAGCTCATTTTACGTCGATAGATGCTCACATCTGGCGCCTCTTGTGGAAATGGGCGATGCGTCGGCACCCCACGAAAGGCGCGGGCTGGGTGAAACACAAATACTTCCACGTAGAGGGGAACCGTACCTGGGCGTTTACTGCCCGGTCCGAAGCCCACGGGGTAACCCGGCTGTTCCGGGCTGCGGCGGTTCCGATTGTTCGTCACGTGAAGGTACGTGGCCAGGCCAATCCGTTTGACCCTGCGTGGTCGTCCTACTTTGCCCGTCGCCGCGCCGCGACTGACGATTGATTGCCCGGTACCAACACTGGTGCTGGTGAATGGCTTGAGCCGGATGCGGGGCGACTTGCACGTCCGGTTCTTAGGGGAGCGCGTGCTGGCAACAGCACGCGCTTACCCGACATCGGAGTGGACGCAGAGTCGGGTCTGGTCCACACCGTCATTGGTACGGCGGCCAACGTCCACGACATCAATGCGGCCGAAGCGCTGTTGCACGGCCAGGAAAAGGATGTGTACGCTGACGCCGGATATCAGGGTATTGAGAAGCGCCGTCAGGCGAACCCGGTACGCTGGCATGTCGCGATGCGACCAGGCAAGCGTCGACAACTGGACCTGAACAATCGTCTGGACGCGATATACAACCAGATTGAGCGTCTGAAGGCTGGCGTGCGCGCCAAGGTTGAACATCCGTTTCGCGTGCTCAAGCAGCAGTTTGGTTATA
>NZ_JBFRCG010000059.1:0-3228 GCF_040965595.1 Paraburkholderia sp. EG287B | reverse complement strand
TCACACTTTGGTTAGAGCCCTGCGTGACATCCAGAGGTTGCCCAGCGCAAACAGTGTCGTGATCTGCGCGGTGTTCTTCACCAATCCCCGGTACCGCGTCTTCGTATAACCAAACTGCTGCTTGAGCGTAAGCGGCTCGCGGCGGCCGTCGTAGACGGCTGCAGGGATCGGCATCAAAGTGATGTCCATCATTTTCGAAGTGATGGACACCACTTTGTCAGAGCCAACACAGAGTCCCGGCAGCCGTAAAGGTCGCCCGAACCATAATCCCGAATTCCGACGTCGCTTGGCGAAGGCAGCCTGCGAACCAGGGGTGTCAATCGCCCGGTTGGCCCGTGAGAACGGCTTGAACGCGAACCTCGTGTTCGCGTGGCGGCGCCGGTATCTGGCGGAACAGCAAGCCGAGCCGGTGCAACTCGTTCCGGTGGCGATCTTGAACGAGGCGTCATCGGTCGATGAACCTCCGGCGCCGCCAGAGCCAGAGATCGTGCGGCCGGCTGTGCCCGCTGGTTCAATCGAGGTTCGGATCGGCCGGGCAGTGGTTAAGGTCGACGGTATTGTCGACGCTGAGATGCTTCGAACGGTTTTGGAGAGCCTGCGCTCGTGATTTCTCTGCCAACAGGTACGCGTATCTGGCTTGTCGCGGGCATCACGGATATGCGCGATGCGGCTTCCAGGGCTTGGCTGCCAAGGTGCAAACAGCGCTTGAGGAGAACCCGCTGATATGTGACGGGTACCAATATGTGTCAGCAAGTCTCTTAGGCCTCCAACAGATCGCCACACCTTAAGTGTTTTCGAGGTACGGTGTCGTCGTTGCCGCCACATAATATTTGAGCTTTTACTCTCTCCTGACGCCGGGACGTTCCGGCGCATCATGCAAAGGAGAGAACGTCATGCTGGAGCTTTACTTCAAGTATCCA
Source organism: Paraburkholderia sp. EG287B (assembly GCF_040965595.1). Taxonomy (NCBI): domain Bacteria; kingdom Pseudomonadati; phylum Pseudomonadota; class Betaproteobacteria; order Burkholderiales; family Burkholderiaceae; genus Paraburkholderia; species Paraburkholderia sp. EG287B. Next base: position 2,308 of record NZ_JBFRCG010000059.1, on the reverse strand, counting down.
GGCGTCCTGGAACGCCTGCGCAGCGGCGCACTAGGTGGCGAGATGGACCGCATTGCCGCCCGTTTCTCGGAGATCGGCTACGCGCGAGCCTCAGCGCGAGTCTACCTCGACCGCATCGCCCGTTTTGGTCAGTTCGCGAGCAAGGTTGGTCATCGGGATAGTGCGGCGATTGATCAGGACCTTGTCGAGCGCTATCTGCTTGCAATTGAAGCACCGAGCGTCCGTGTCGGAGCCCAAACTGCGATACGCCATGTGCTTCGACTGCTGCAGGATCGACTCCCGGTAGCGCGTGAGCACAGGACCCCGGATCCCGACTGGCAATTGCTAGCCGCCTACGACGAGCACTTGTGCAAGGTTCGCGGGCTGCAGCCCAGAACTCGCCAGGGAAGGATACTGGCCGCGCGCCGCATGCTCGGATGGTACAGGGAGCATGTTCCTGGTCAATCACTGTCCGCAATGACGGGTGAGAATGTGTTGGCCCTCGTCAGTCACCTCCTGTCGCTAAGCATCAACGACTACACGAGATCGGCTACCGTCTCGCATGTTCGCTCCTTCCTCCGGTTCTTGCGTTGGGCAGGCCTCATTGAGGAGGAACTCGCCCGACTCGTGCCGCGGGTGCCATGTTGGCGGATGGCACATTTGCCGCCCCGACTGGCGTGGGAGGAGGTCAGGCGAGTAGTCGATGCAATTGACGTCACGGATCCTTCTGGTGTGCGCGACCGCGCCGTGCTGCTATTGCTCGCGACGACAGGGATACGTAGTCGGGAACTGCGATTACTCGAGCTTCAGGACATTCGATGGCGAGCTGGCGAAGTGGTCGTACGTCGCACCAAGGCGCGGCGGGACCGCGTCGTTCCTCTACTGGAGGAGGTGGGCGACGCGCTTGCGGAGTACGTGCTTCACGCCAGGCCAAAGACCCAGGCTCCACAGGTCTTCCTTTGCCACCGGCCACCCGCGCGTCCTCTCGGCAGCAGCTCCACGTTGGCCGCCCTCGTCCGTCGCCGGCTGGAGCGATGCGACCTGCAATCGCCACGAGCCGGCGCACACCTCCTGCGTCACAGCCTGGCAACCCAGTTGGTCGGACAGAAGCGCCCCATCAAGGAAGTCGCCGACCTGCTGGGCCATCGGAACATCGACACGACGGCAATCTACGTGAAAGTCGCGCTGCCGCAGCTAGCTATCGTTCCACTTCCATATCCAAGGGGTAAGTCATGAACGACTTCCCGCAAATGCTCGCCTCCAAACTGGAGGAGTACATCGAGCTTCGCCGGTCTCTGGGCTACGCCTTCCGCAAGCAAGCAGCAACGTTGCGCATCTTCCTGCGATACGTCGAAGACAGTGGAACTATGGGTCCGTTGACGCAGGAAATGGCGATCGCATTCGCTCTGTCGGTCGACGGGTCTGGCAACTGCCGCGCCCGTCGTTATGCAGTTCTCCGGCGCTTTGCGGAGTACCTCTCCGTATACGACACCCATACAGAGACCCTCGATTCGCATGTATTGCCACGGTCTCGCGCAGTAACACCACCGCGAATCCTCAATGACGTGGAGCTGGCAGCGCTCATGACGGAATCTCGGCATGTTTCTCCACACAGCGAGCAGCGAGGGCAAACCCTGGAGACGTTGGTAGGTCTGTTGGCCAGTACCGGCCTGCGCTCTGGCGAAGCGCTGCGCCTCGATCGAGCTGACGTGGATCTGGTCGAAGGCGTTCTCCAGGTGCGCAGAACCAAGTTCCGGAAGGACCGCCTTGTTCCGGTCTTCGTAAAGACCGTTGGCACCCACACGTCGTCGTCCATTGCCAGGCCGATGAACCAGCGAAACAAGAGGTTGTATTGCACCTGCTCCATCAGTTGGCGCTCCGAGCGGATGCTGTAGAGCACCTGGATCAGCATGGCTCGCAGCAATTTCTCCGGCGCGATGCTCGGCCGTCCGCCTTTTATGTCCGCCTCGTACATCTGGGCGAACAGTCGATCCATCTTCGCCAGCGCTTCGTTCGCCATCACGCGGATCGAACGCAACGGATGCGACTTCGGGACGAAGTCATCCAGCTTGCGCATGGAAAACAAACTCTCGGTAAACGTGTCAGCGCCGCGCATGATCTCCGAGGGCAAGTGGTTGTCCATCTATCAACGCTTCACGAACTCTGCGCGATGACGTCTTTCAGCGGTACTTCAGCAACCTGTTAATGCGTGACGTGATCGATGACCGAGAAGCTGGGTCCGGGTGTGGGAAAAGTACTCAAACGCTTGCATTACCCGCTGGACGTGATGTTGCTGTGGGTTCGGTGGTACGTGGCCTATGCGCTGAGC
>NZ_JBFRCG010000058.1:0-4593 GCF_040965595.1 Paraburkholderia sp. EG287B | reverse complement strand
TCTCGGAAAACGAAGATCATCATGCTTCAAAGGCCGGACGACCAACCTGCCAGCAGGCGCTTACGGCTGATACGCTCAACGCGAAAAAAGATCAGCGCTCTGAAAGCGTGTTGTGCAGACCTTCCCTAGTATTCCGTCCCAGAAATAACTTTACGTAAATTCAGATTGGTCTATGATCGAATCACGATGAGTTGGAGGCGATCATGGGACGCAAAGGAATCGAGGTTGTCGTGTCGGAACTGGAGCGAGAACAATTGCTGTCAATGAGCCGCTCGCGTTCGCTGCCTCACTCTCTCGTGCGCCGGGCAAAGATTGTCTTGATGGCCGCTGACGGTCATACGAGTCAGGAAATTGCGACGCAGTGCGAAGTAACACCACCCGCGATTACGCACTGGAAGAAGCGCTTTGTTGCCCATGGACTTGCCGGTCTGCATGATGAAGCCCGTCCAGGCCGGCCTCGCACGCATGATGATGAAGCAGTAGCGGAATTGCTTGCGAGGATACTGCATGAGAAGCCGGACGGGGCAACGCACTGGAGCGTGCGCTCCGCTGCTGCGCAGACAGGGATCTCGAAGAGTTCGGTGGCCCGATATCTGTCGTTGTTCGGCGTACAGCCTCATCGGTCAAAAAGCTTCAAGCTGTCTAATGATCCCTACTTCGTGGAGAAGGTGCGCAATATCGTCGGGCTGTACCTGAGCCCGCCGACCAATGCCCTGGTGCTGTGCGTCGACGAGAAGAGCCAGTGCCAGGCGCTGGAACGTACGCAGCCGATGTTGCCGATGGGGTTGGGCTATCTCGAGGGAGTGACGCATGATTACGTCCGGCACGGCACTACCACTCTGTTCGCCGCGCTCAATACGGCAACGGGTGAAGTTATTGCGCAATGTAAGCCGCGCCACAGACATCAGGAATTCCTGGCGTTTCTCAAACTTGTGGACCAGGCGGTGCCTGCCGATCTCGATGTACATCTGATCGTCGACAACTACGCGACACACAAGCATCCGAAGGTCAGGGCGTGGCTGGCCAAGCATATGCGCTACCACATGCACTTCACTCCGACCTACTCAAGCTGGCTGAATCAGGTTGAACGCTGGTTTGGCCTGATTACGCAACAGGCGATCCGTCGAGGGTCGTTCAGGAACGCGCGCCAACTCATTGCCGGCATCGAGCGCTATATCGAGCACTACAACCAACACGGCCGGCCGTTCGTATGGACCGCGACCGCCGATTCAATCCTCCAGAAGGTGGCTCGGCTATGCAAAGTTATTTCTGGGACGGAATACTAGGTTGTGTTCACATTCTCACGAGCGGTCCAAAGGCACAGGCAAGCGAAGCGAAGGCGAGTAGTTCCCTGCGAGCTTGTCATATCGAGTGGCGACACGACGAAAATGTTTGATACGACTGAAAAAGCGTTCGACGATGTTCCGGGTCCGATACAGCACGCGGCTATAGCGACGCCTGATCTTTCGGTTCGAACGCGGCGGGATTACGGCCTTCGCACGCGTGGTGCGAATACTCTCTACGAAGGCGTTCGAGTCGTAGCCCTTGTCAGCGATGATCGCGCCGGCGCGCAAATGCTCAACCAGTTCATTCGCGCACGTAATATCGGAAACTTGTCCCTCGGTGGCAATCAACCGCAGGGGACGTCCGGCATCATCGACGGCCAAGTGCAACTTGGTGGTCAGTCCACCTCGCGAGCGTCCGAGCGCTTGCGGTCCGTTTTTTTTCGAGCTCCGGACGAATGCTGGTGCGCGCACGATGGTCGAATCGATCAACACATGCTTGATCTCGGTTTCGTCGGCCACGGCGGCGTGGATAACGCGTTCCCACACACCCTTGCGACGCCACCTGGAGAAACGCATGTAGACCGTGTGCCATCGGCCGAGCGCCTTCGGCAAATCACGCCACGGGCAGCCGGTCCGGCCGATCCAGAGGACAGCTTCGACAAACCAGCGATTGTCGGTCGCCGTTCGCCCTGGATCGCCCTCCTTGCCCGGCAAGACGGATTCGATTCGTGCCCATACTTCATCGCTCAACAACGTTCGAATCATCTTGGCCTGCTCGCGCAAAAGACAAGATGTAAACACATTTCATCGAATGTAAACAGACCCTAGGGATACCCAAAAAGGCGACTTTTGACGCCCGATGCTCAGTGTCCTAGTCCAGTGAACCAATGAAATTGCACTGATCTAATAGTGCATGGGCAAAATGAATCTGAGTGAAACCGAGCGCGAAGAACTGATGTCGATGCAGCGCAGCCGCACAATGGCCGTTGGCGAGGTGAGGCGTGCGCGGTTGATCCTGCTGCTCGACGAAGGAGCCTCGCGTGCGGCGATCATGGCCGAATTGCGATGCGATTCGCGTTTCATCACAACGTGGCAATCGCGTTTCGCCAGTGAGCGCCTTGCTGGCCTGTACGGCAGACATCCAGGCCGTGCGCCGCGACCTGACCTCGCGGGCCTTGAAGCGAGAGTGCTCGACTACACGCTGCGACGCAAGCCGGCCGACGGCTCGACGCACTGGAGCAGCCGCAAACTGGCGGCACAGCTGGGCATGGCCTTCATGACCGTGCAACGTATCTGGCGCAAGCACGACATTCGGCCACATCGTCTCGATACGCACATGGTGTCCAACGATCCTGACTTTGAGACCAAGGCCGCCGATGTGATCGGGCTGTACCTTAATCCGCCGTTGCATGCGGCGGTGTTCTGCGTGGACGAGAAGACAGCCATCCAGGCGCTGGATCGCAAGGACCGGATGTTGCCGCTCTCGCCCGGGCGTGCCGAGAGTCATGGCTTTGAATACAAACGCAACGGCACCCTGAGCCTGTTCGCGGCATTGAATGTCGCCACCGGCGAAGTGCTGGGCAAAACCGCGCCGCGCCATACCAGCGCCCAGTTTGTTGCGTTCCTCACCGAGGTAGTATCGGCGCAGCCACGCGGAAAGGAGATTCACGTGATATGTGACAACGTGAGCAGCCATAAAACCGACGCTGTTCAAATATTTCTGGCCGACCATCCGAAGGTCTCGATACATTACACGCCCACGCATTCGTCATGGCTGAATCAGGTCGAGAACTGGTTTGCCCGCATCCAGCGCGACGTCATTGCGCGTGGCGTATTCACCAGCACCAGGGATCTCGACAAAAAGCTCATGCGGTACATACTTCAATACAATAAGCAAGCACTCCCATTGAAATGGAAGTACTCCGATCCATCGCGGCGAATCCGGTGCAATTCATCTGGTTCAACGGACTAGTGGAGATATAGTGAACAAATCCCAACTGCAGTCCTCGCTCTCTCTTCATGAAACGGTCCGTGAGGAGATTCGCAGCCGAATTGCGGCGGGCACATACGCGCCGGAATCGCCGATCCCTTCGACCGCGATGCTGAGCGAGGAGTTTGCCGTTAGCACGATCACCGTCAAACGTGCGTTGCGCGACCTACAGGCTGCAGGCGCCATCGTCTCGATACCTGGAAAAGGTACGTACGTCAAGCGGCAGCTCAGATCGCTGCGACAACTCGATGTTAAGCAGCCCTTTCTCAATGAGGCGACCATTCGCCCCATGTCGGTAACACGAGAAAAGATACTAGACCCAACAATGGCTTACGTTGCGCCCCCAGATCACGCGATGTTGTGCGTTCGGAAGACGATCTGCTCAGACGACGCGCCCTTAGTGTACGACACCACATACATTTCGACTGATATGGGTGACCAGATAGTCGAGGAGTTCGCTGGTCACTTTGTTGTGGACGTATTGGAAAAGCACGGAATCCACGTAGTCAAAACGCACCTAGTCATAGACGCCGCTCCAGCAGCAGGCACGGTCGAAGAAATATTTGGAATACCGAACGGGTATCCCACTTTACGCCGGCTGTACAAAATGGTCACGAGCGATCCTAGCGTTACGGTTTATGGTGTCCTGCAAGCACCGTTTGATCGGCTCGCATGCAAGGTCGACTTCGAATGGACACAGAGCGTGGCATCTGCGCCGCCGCGAAGCAGGCGGCGCAGATAGCCCTTCGTCCCGCCACCACTTCTCTCTCAGCGCCGAAGGATGGACTGGAGATCACGACCGAAGCGACCGCCGTTCAGGTACGTGTCGGATGGTGTCGGTATTTGTGCGGCTGCTTGTTCGCTCTCAAGTCCCTTATCGAGGTAAGCGGCTCGCGTGGGCCGCTCTCGACGTTGTGCGCGTAAGTGAGGCATGCTCGGCGAGCATGGTTCTGTCTGTGCCTACCCGCAATCAGGGCATGGAGGCAGGAGGGCCGGCCTTGCCGCGCAGCCTGGGGGCCACGTTCCAGGGCAGTAGCTCTTCGATGCGATTGATTTCGTGATCGGCGATATGAGTCAAGACGTATTCGAGATAGGCTCGCGGATGGAACTGTCGCAATAAGTCGTTCTGCTATGCTGACGGGCCTTAATGCGTGACGTGATCGATGACCGAGAAGCTGGGTCCGGGTGTAGGAAAAGTACTCAAACGCTTGCATTACCCGCTGGACGTGATGTTGCTGTGGGTTCGGTGGTACGTGGCCTATGCGCTGAGCCTGCGTCATCTCGAACAGATGATGGCCGAGCGCGGGATTGCGGTCG
>NZ_JBFRCG010000057.1:0-5129 GCF_040965595.1 Paraburkholderia sp. EG287B | reverse complement strand
TGATAAAGCGATTTTCTTTTCTTCATCGTGGCATCTTACGTGACTACCTCGCCAACGTGACAGTGCCCGTCGTTGTCCTGATCACCCCCATTCTTGCGTATGAAGCTCTTGTGTCCAGCCCACGCCTGGATTGGGGGGCCGTCCACGCTGAAATGCTCACCTGAGAGCAGGCACTTCTTCTCGGCAATGGCCACCACTTCGTTGAAGAATTCGATGACGGCGTCGTGTTTGATCAGGCGTTCGAGGTTCTTCGTGAAGACCGTGGGCACCCAGAGCTCGTCATCCATTGCCAGGCCGATGAACCAGCGAAAAAGCAGGTTATATTGAACCTGCCCCGGCCTGCATGCCGGGAAGGGATAGCTCTCCGTGGGCAGCATGGCCTTCGCCCGCCTCTCCTTTCGATAACGCTATCATTGTGTTTCCCTAACGATCGTTACGTTGAACGAGTTGGCCATGGCGATATCGCTGCCTGCTGCCGCACCCCTAATTTCTCTCTTGGCCAGCATTTTTTGTGCCAAGTATGCATGAGGCGGCAAATCCCAGGTCAGTTCGGTATTCCAGCGAGTCTTCCGAAGCGGAAGCTTCAATGTTCTCAACGTCGCATTTGCGACAAATGCCACAGCTCACCGCATCGCATGGCTGGACGCCTACATGGTCGCGAAGTCGCGCGACAATGGGCCGGCCAACATTTGTCGCTGACCGGCCGTGCTGCTTGACGCTCTCTAGCCAGGCGTTTCCTCGAGATGTCCGGCGCTCCTTGTGCAAAGCCGAGTTCAACCGTATCAGCAGTCATCGCAAGAGAGGTTGCTGATTTCGATCGTCATTTGACGGAGGTTCGCGGGCTTTCCGATAGTTTGTCACCTGACGAGATTCGCCGGTTGCTCAATGCCTTCGACCGAAACAACGCTACCGGCATGTCGTGAGCAAAGACGTGAAACGCGGGGCTGGGGTTTGTAAATAGTTTTTTAAGGGTTTGTATACGTGTGAAAGCGTTGCTAGGAATGGGTTTGCGGCGCATTCGTCTGACGTTTACCCACTGAAAAATGACGTTTTCCCACTTAGTCGGGCGAATTCCCACTGTTGTCCACAGGCATCTATTCTGACGTTTTCCCACTAGCAGAGGATAGTTCTGACGGGTTCCCCCATCCCTTTCTGATTGTATCGAAAGGTGACAGAATGCGGGCTTTCTGTCACCGTCGAATCGGGTCAAGTTAGGAAGCGTCAGAATGAAAGTACCGGCAACACTTCAAGAAATGCACGGTATCGCTCTCTCCGAGCGGTACGTTAACATGAGCAATGCCCTCACGCGTGCCGCCCAAGGCCTCAAACTGATCGAGAAGCGGCTGATATCTGCCGCGATCGCTCAAAGCGATTCGGTCGAACTGCGCAAGCTGGCGGCTGCCTTGGGACCAAACGAGGGGTGGCGGGTAAAACTGTCCGCGCAGGAATACGCAGCGGCCTTTGACGTCGACCAGCCGACGGCTTACGTGCAGCTTCGGGAGGCCGCAGAGTCGATCTTTAACAAGTACATTCGTACCGTAGAACAGACACGCCGGGGCGAAAAAAAAAGAGCGCAAATACCGGTGGGTCTCCGGAAATACGTATCACGAAGGCGAGGGCTGGGTCGACGTCAATTTTTCGCCTGAGGTCGCGCCATTCCTGTTGGGCCTGCGCACGGAATTCACAACCTACAAGCTCAAGCATACCGCCGCGCTGCGGTCCGTCTACTCGTGGCGCCTGATGGAGATGTTCGCCCAATATCGGGACACTGGCCTGGTGCGTATTAGCTTCGACGACTTTTGTCATGCGATGGATGCGCCCCCGAGTTGTGTCAAAGACTTTGGCCAGATGCGACGACGCGTAATCGACGTCGCCGTCGACGAGCTGACCGGCAAGGATGGCCTGCTTATCGAGTGGAAGCCAACCAAGCAGGGCGGCCGAAAGGTCACTGGCGTGGAGTTCCGGTTTCAGCCGAATCCGCAACTGTTCCTTTTCTGACACCAACTCATGACGCACGACTAGAAGGTGTTAGGCACTTTCGGTCAGACCTGGTAACCTGGCGGAATGAAAAAGCGCAGGCCTCACCCAACGGATGTATCGGATGGGCACTGTCACGTTGGCGAGGTAGTCACGCAAGATGCCACGATGAAGAAAAGAAAATCGCTTTATCACGGCCACCGGTTCCCGGCGGCAATCATTAGTCTCGCGGTTCGGCGGTATTTACGGTTCCAACTCAGCCCGAGTGATCACTGGTGTCCGGTTTATTTGAGGCCAGCAGGCCGGAGAGGGGCGGCTGACGCGGGTTTCGAGGATTTTTTTGGTGTCCACGATTTGAATTTCGATTCCAGCATTTGCGATCCTTTCGGGTTTGAACAACCCCGGGGGAGCACATGAACGTGAGCAAGACACTGTTCGCGCAAGTCATGGAGTTCGTGCCGTGGAAGACGTTCGGCCGGATCATCGATCGACATGGCGGCGACGCGGGAGTGCGTACGCTGGGCTGCGCCGATCTGTTCCGTATCATGGCCTTCAACTGACGTGGCGCGAATCCCTGCGCGACATCGAGGTTTGCCTGACGGCAAATCGCGGCAAGCCGTTTCATATCGGATTGAAGAACGTCCCGGCGCGCTCGACGTTGTCGGACGCATTGAACCTGCGCGACTGGCACATCTATCACGAACTGGCGATGCGACTGATCGGCCGGGCCCGGGCGCTTTACGCGTCCGAGTCGCTGGACATCGATCTCGATGCGACCGTCTACGCACTCGATTCCACAACTATCGACCTGTGCCTGTCTCTGTTCGATTGGGCACCGTTTCGCAGCACCAAGGCAGCGGTCAAGATGCACACGCTGCTGGATCTGCGTGGTGCGATTCCTGCCTTCATTCACGTGAGCGACGGCAAGATGCACGGCGTTGGCGTGCTCGATTTCCTGCCCGTCGAAGCGGGAGCTTTCTACGTCATCGATCGCGGCCATCTGGACTTCGAGCGACTGTACAAACGGCATCAGGCAGGCGCTTTCTTCGTCACGCGCGCCAAACGCAACATGAATGCGCGTCGCGTCTACTCGGCTGCCACCGACCGCAGCACAGGTGTCATTTGCGACCAGAGCATCGCCTTGAATGGCTTCTACGCTTCGCAAAACTATCCCGAACACTTGCGCCGTGTTCGCTTCAAGAACCCAGAATCCGGAAAGACCCTGATCTTCCTGACCAACAATGCAGCGTTGCCACCCTTGACCATCGCCGGCCTGTACCGAAACCGTTGGCATGTCGAACTGTTTTTCAAGTGGGTCAAGCAGCATCTGCGCATCAAGCGCTTTCTCGGCACAACCGAGAACGCGGTGAAGACGCAAATCTGGTGCGCCGTCTCCACCTACGTACTGATCGCGATCGTCAAAAAGGAGCTTCAACTCGATGCCTCGCTCTACACATTGCTACAGATCTTTTCGGTGTCCGTTTTCGAGAAAACCCCTATTTCAGCGGCCTAGCCAAACCTCGCCGTCCGACCACGTGGCCATATAGCGCTGACCGTGAATATACATGTATGTCTGGGGCACGTAATGGGTTGGCATCAAGTTATTATTCTCCAGCACGCCGACGAGCACGTTCGAAGCACGTTGGCTGCCGTGCTGCCAGTCGTCGCCCACGGAACCGCTGATATCAGGGTAAGAGGGCGGCGGCGGGTTCCAAAAAGGTTGTGAGCTTTCCATATACGGCTGGCTCACCTCTTCACCTGGCGTCTGATAGTGAGGCCATGAAATACCCTCAAAAAACGATGATGGAGGAGAAGTGGCACCAAAACCGGCCTGACCATATTGATCGGCCGGCGAGGCCCAGGCGCCTCCCCCCCAGCCAAGGATCCGGCGGGTTCCAAAAAGGTTGTGAACTTCCCATATACGGCTGGCTCACCTCTTCACCTGGCGTCTGAAGCTGAGGCCATGGAATGCCCTCAAAAAACGATGATGGAGGAGAAGTGGCACCAAAACCGGCCTGACCATATTGATCAGCCACTGAGGTGCCTCCCCCCCAGTCGGCGGGTTGCGAGGGCCCAGCATCCGGCTGAGCCTGCTGCTCTCCGAGCCCCATCCCCCGCAGTGCCGTGATTGCTCTCCGTAGTTGCGACCCCCTTGAATTCGGGTCAGCAAGATACGTATGGATATCGTTGTCCAACGCGTGTATGCGCCCATTGATTGCCGGCAAGCCATTGAGTCTCAGCCACGCGCTAAAGTTGCGAATAACAGGTGCGTAAATGCGGCGATATGAGTCATATTCACTCCCATCAAGCGAATCAATAAGAATGCGATCTTCCTCATATGCACCACCGGTTGCATACTCACGCGCGGCCGCCAGTGCGGCTCGTACCGTTCCTCTTTTGAAGAGGCCACTATCGAGTCTCTTGGCCACCTCATCCAGTTCGCGGTCAGCAAGTCGGCCTGCGAAACCAGGGCGCTGATTGGAGGTAAGTGCGTTACTCAACTTTGCCAGTCCAGAAAGATGATTTCTGAGCGTGCTATCACCCATTTCCCCCTTTTTTTGGCCGGCCTTAAAGTTTTCAACAAATTCTTTGTCATCCGCATTATGAATATCGGCGGATTTTTTTCGCATAAAAAATTTGGCGGACTCCCCCGACCTGTTCCCCGGCCCTACTTTCCCGCTCAAGCTGCAAGTCACTCAAGCCCTGCATCACTCCCGCCGGCTGCGCAAATTCGTGCGCTGGAGACCCCGGCCGAGAGTTGGGGGGGCACCTCTTGCCGCACCTCATCCTGCTCTTGCAGTGCCGCGTAGGTCTGCATGAACCCTTCTGTGTCCCAAATATTCCATGAATTGCCGTCCAATGTATCTTCCTCGTGAACAACGAACCCGAGTGTGAACAGCTTATCTGCCCCCCCCCCCGAATTGACGTGGACTTTACGCGAAGTTAAGTGCGTTGAAACGAAGTGAGGAAGTTGCTGCCCACAGCGTAGCTAACGACCGCGGCAGAGAACCGATAACAGTGGGTTCTGGTAATCATGTAGCCGGCCCCTCGCGGTTGTGGTGAAGCGGCGGGCGTAGAGTTGAGGGGCACTGTCACGTTGGCGAAGTAGTCACGTAAGGTGTCACGATGAAGAAAAGAAAATCGCTTTATCG
>NZ_JBFRCG010000056.1:0-6519 GCF_040965595.1 Paraburkholderia sp. EG287B | reverse complement strand
TAGGGCCTGCAGGCGCATACCGACCTGCGAAAACGGGCCGGACATAAGCGTGCTGCCTTTACCTGAAAGCCAAAAATCGCAACACTGTTTGCAATCCGGGAGGCGTCCACATAAGACCTTCCCTAGTCCGTATCGTATTGGGACATTACTAACCTCTCATTCTTACCGCGACAGAACCCTTGAGCGACGACCGATCAAACTCGCTTGTCAAAACGGTAGTTTTTTACCGATCAGGGAACCTACCGATATGTCGCGAACTGGACAACCTTCGCCGCAGATGTGGGCTTTGTCGGACCCACAACAAATGGCTGTTTAGCCGGAGGCCCACCGTGTACTATTCAAGCATTGTTATACAAGCGGAAAGCTTTTTGGGCCCTTATCTGTAATTGGCGCGATTGTTGCTCTTCTGTGCTGGCAGGCCGTGTCGGATCTGCATGTCGAAGGTTCATTCTTATTTTTAGTCGGGGTCTCTTCGTGACCTGCCGTTCGGATTGCAATTTTGTTAACAAGGATAGACGATCTCTGGTGTCGGCAGAGAAAACAGCACAATTCGTACAAGGACGATCTGTCGCTCAAAAAAGCAGTCGGCTGCCAGAAACCGATCGCCATCACAAAGCGATCTGTTCTTCTTAATCTGGCCATCTTGACGATGGTGGCGCGCTGGGGGAAACGACGAAGAACAGCGCCTTCCATATGCGGTCATCGTACAGGGTTGACAGCGGAGATTTCAAGTGTCTGAGCATGGATCATCTTTCGCAAACTTGAAGGGCGATCTTTCCTTCTTCTTTTCAATCTGGGTTGGGCAACTGCTCGTAGTTGCCTACTCTGTCTCCGACGCTCTTATCGTCGGCAACAGAAAGCCAGATCTACTCAGCGGCTTGGCATTGGGAAACGCGATTTACGGTCCGCTTATTGTTACCATGACCGCGTTTTTTTCTGCGATCACCATCAAAGCCACGAGGGCCATAGCGGAGGAGTCCATTGGAACACTAAAGAACATCGCTTACTATGGTTTTACGTCGGGATTTTTTGTTGCTGCATTCCTCTTTCTTGTTCTGAAGTATTTTTCGACAATCCATCATTGGTCAAATCAACCGTCTTATTCAGTAGTCGCAGCCCGAGATTATCTTGACGCTCTCACGTTCAGTGCATTGCCGGCCACTCTCTTTCGCCTGATCGCCTGCATCGCGAACTCGGTTCGAGCCACAATATATATTTCCCTACTGCAGGCTATCGGCTTGATAGCAAAAGTTACTCTGTCTCTGGCGCTGGTCGACGGTCCACACTTCCACCTTGGCCTAATTGGTTGTGGACTATCGACCACCATCGCCTTCTATATTATGTGCATATCCGCTACACTACTATTCTTCTTCGATAGACGGTTTACCATGTTCCGATTTAATTTTATTTTATCTCGGGAACCAACTGAGTTGGTGTCTCTCTTGAAGACTGGTGTGCCCATTGCATTTTCGGCGCTTTCCGAAGTTGCAGCGTTCGGATACATGGCCATATTGATAAGTAAGTTCGGCGCCAACCAACTAAATGCGCATCAAATCGTCTATAATTTATATAATGTCGGATACACGTTGATCTTTTCCATGGCAATTTTAATTTCCGTTAAAATAAGCTACGCGTTCGGGCTTGATGGATCAAGTGGGGCGGACCGCAAAGCAAGAACGGCGATTTTCATCGCGATGGTAGTCGGCCTTTCACTTGCCGTTTTATATATGCTTCTTGGCTCCGCGGCCTTCCGACTTCACACGGCAGATGAGAAAATTTTGGCGGCCTCAAATAAAGTTCTTATCTACCTTTCATTAGTGATTTTCGTCGACTGCGTTCAAACCGGTGCCGCGGCGGCTTTGCGTGCGCTTGGTATTAATGTGTTTCCTGCGCTTATGCAGATAATTAGCCTCTGGATAGGTGTTGCGATTTTGGGAGATGCGTTCGCGACGCATCGGCTTCGGCTCGGTGGAGTGGACCTAGTCTCAGGAACTGGGGTCTGGTGTGGCGTCTTTCTCGGTCTGCTACCGAGCGCACTAATAATGTCACTCGTTGCGGTAGGTGGCGGAAAGGCACTTCTAAGGCATCTTCAACGAATCAGTGAGCGGTGTACCAAATAATGCGCAGTGCGTTAAACGGGTACGAAGACGAAAGTACACTTGAGGTCACCAAAGTAATTGTTTTACCCTGCGAATTATAGGAGAGAGAAAACTGCGCAGCCGGTTGTATGTCGCGGTTCGTTCCTAGACGAATCCTTGTCGCGTGCGACGCAAGCAAAGCGTTGCCTGCTGGTGTTCGTCGTCCTTGCCTGGCAAGAAACGCATGCTGGGCCGGGTCACCGCCTCACAGATGGGCAGCATCCGCTGCGTCGTTCTTGCCGCGTTTGCCAGACATCCGATACGGCGCGACCAACTTTGGTGCCATCAACTTCACCGTATAGCCATGCGGGAATACACGTGCCCAATGATGCGCGCCCGAGCAGGCCTCAATGCCGATCTCAGACAAGGCAGCAACTGCGCGATCACCACTATCAGTTGGTCACGCATTACGCGAGATTTGCTTAACATCGCCTTGCCGGCCTCATCCACCTCCATGGATGGCAAAGACGTTTTTCGTGTTTCCGACGGTAACGGGAGAGGCATGGACTTCCTTTTTCCGCAGCCTCGGGACGGGGAAGTCCACAACCGAACGCTGGAGAGGACGACCCTTATACTTACTGAGGTTGCGGATCACGTGAGGCTTCTTTTGCCGACGACGCAGATGACAGCGAACGCCGTCGATCATCTCCGCCTTGCTGGCGCTTCGATTCTTGCCGAGCGCATTGGTCTTCACGTCCTGATTGAGCAGCTCGTCCGGATTGAGCTCAGGGTAATATCCCGGCAGTTGAATCAGACGCAGACGTTGACCATGAACGGCGACGAATCGCCTGACTGCCTTAGACCGATGCACGGGATGGCCGTCAACTATCAGATCTTGTGCGCGGCCTGTTTGAGCATGCGCTTGCGCTTCAGAGATTCGATGAGCGTGACGTTCCTGAACTTGCCCTCGAAGACCATGAAGTTCAATGCTCCTCGGTTGGTGATAGCCGAGATCATATTGCAGCCGAAGCTTTGTCCCGTCGCGCGCACAACTGGCGTTTGCCCCTTGAGTGCGAAGCTCGTGCCGCCGATGTGATCACTACGCAACCCCAATTTCGTCACCCCAGTAGATCGTCGCCTTCTTCTGCTTCGCCTCTTTCGCGATCTGCGGATAGTCTTCGTTCAGCCAGCGCGCGATGCTCGCACCGTTTCTCTCATAGGCTCGCCGTACCGGCTTATAGGCACTCATGCCCCACGCCTTCAGGTATCGACCGACCGTCCACGCAGACACCTTGATGCCATACTCCCGCTCGATGAGCTGCGCCACCGATTCGCGAGTTCGCAGGTAGAACGGCAACGCCAGCTGATCCGGCATCCGTTCGAGGATCAGCTTGCGGATTCTCACGGCCTGCCGATGATCCAGCCGGCCACTTCCCGGCCAACGCCCACGCTTGCCTGGCCTGAGCGATCTCAAGCCGCCTTCTCGCGAGCGCTTCATCCAGTTGCCTATCGCTCGCAGGCTCACCCCGAATGTGTGAGCCGCCGCAGTTTGCGTCATTTCACCAACCACCGCTTGCACCACCATTTTTCTCAGGTGCGCCTGCGTGGCTCCGTCGACGTTTCGAGCATCAGTTTTCGTCTTCACACCCGTTTTACGCACTATTGGTGCACCGGTCAGTAAGTCAACAATTGAAGCCCTGCGGGCCGTCTGCAGGATCTTGCGGGACTTGATTGAGCGATTGAGCAGCAAACTCGGATGGATGGACAGTGCAGACCAGCGGGCATGTTGTTGTCTGCTACGTACGAAGCCGGCCCCCGATGCATTCTGGATCATCGTGCACTGCGGGCCCGCGGGATTGAGTGTCATGTCATCGATCCCGCGAGCATCCCTGTCGAACGCCACTGGCGACGCGCTAAGGCAGATCTGCTCGATGGGATTGGTCTGACCAACGGTGTGCAAGGCTGGACGCTCGCGCCGCCCTTCATGCAACGTAACCCTTCCATCTGGCTGCCGCAAGCTAAGTTGGGCAGTAACACGCGTTGCACTTGCTAACGCTTGTTCGCGATGGCTACGAACTCCTCGCGATGAAGAGAAGTGGTGATCATAAGGCTCACGCAACGCTTGCCTTCGCAGAGAGGTCCATTCGAAGATCCAGCCACCTAGCCGCACGCCCCGTCGGTTTGTGGGGGGCGACAATTATGTTGGCCGGTCGTTGACGTTTGTTTTGGCCGGTGGTGAGGAGTCGGAGGCGGCGTAGCCGCCGGAGACGACGAACCACCGGCGGCGCCGCGTCGGCGGGGCAATAGGATGGCTGATCGATTCTTAAAGAAGAAGCGGTCAGCACATGTCTGGAACCCGCATCACCGACCAACAGGTTCGCCTCTACATGAACAAGCGCAAACACCATCCGCAGGAACTCGCGGCCGCGAAGGCAGGAATAAGCGTACGCAGCGCACGCCGCATCGAGCGTGACGCGACGTTGCCGTCCCAGAAGCCGCGGCGCTCCTGGCGCACCCGTCCCGATCCGTTTGCCGATGTCTGGGACAGCGAGGTCGTGCCGTTGCTGCGCAATGCCCCTCATCTGATGGGCATCACGATCCTGCGCAAGCTGCAGGATGATCACCCGGGTCGCTATCCCGACAGCATGCGTCGCACGCTGGAACGACGCATTTCTCAATGGCGGGCGCTCGAAGGTCCCAGCCAGGAGATCTTCTTCCCCCAGGAGCATCAGCCCGGCGTGCGCGGGCTGTCCGACTTCACCGATATGAGCAAGCTGTGCGTGACGATCGGCGGCGCACCGTTCGAGCACCGGCTGTATCACTTCGTACTGGCATTCTCGCGCTGGGAGTACGCCTGCGTGGTCGAGGGCGGCGAGAGCTTCGAAGCCCTCGCCAACGGCTTGCAGAATGCTCTGTGGCAGGCGGGAGGTTGCCCGCGCGAGCATCGCACCGACAGTCTCTCTGCCGCCTTCAAGAACCTGAGTGAGAAGGAGGACTTCACGACCCGTTACAAGGCGCTGCTCGATCACTACGAGATGCAGGGCACGCGCAACAATCGCGGCCTGGGTCACGAGAACGGAAGCGTCGAATCCTCGCACCGGTATCTCAAGGACGCAGTCGATCAAGCCCTGATGCTGCGTGGCCATCGCGACTTCGTTGACCGTGCCGCCTACGACGAATTCATCCGCGAACAGGTGATGCGCCGAAACCGGCGCTGCGCCGCCGCGTTCCGTATCGAGCGCCAGCAGCTTCAGGATCTGCCGGAGTACCGTACCACTGACTTCGCCGAGGAGGAGGCTCCTTGACCCGCTGCAGCACGTTCACGGTGCGGGGCATCCTCTACAGTGCGCCGTCGCGCCTGATTGGTCACCGGCTGAAGGTGCGCGTCTACGGCGACCGGCTCGACTGTTACCTGTCCGGCGTACTGGTGCACAGCACCGCTCGGGGCTCACGTGCGCGCGACAACCGCCACGCGCTTGATTACCGCCACTTCATTGACTCCCTGAAGCGCAAACCCCAGGCATTCAAGGGGCTCGCGTTTCGTGACGCCCTGTTCCCGCGCGAGGCGTACCGCAGAACCTGGGAACAACTCGATGCGCGCCTGTCTCAGCGCGACGCATGCAAGACGATGGTCGGCCTGCTAGAGCTTGCAGGCCTGCACGGCGTGGAGGCCGTACTGGCCGCGCAGCTTGATGTGTTGCTGGAAACCGGCGAGCTTCCCGATCTCAAGGCGCTGCGTGAACAGTACGCACCCCGTGAGGCCCAGTGCCCCGATGTCGAAGTTCAGATGCCGCCCGTTGCCGTCTATGACGAACTGCTCGAGAAGGTGGCAGCATGAACGCGCCCGCGCATGATGGTGGCCGCCTGGCCCTGATGCTCAACGATCTGCGTTTGCCAACGATCGGCAGGTTGTGGCCCGAGTTCGCCGAGCGTTCGGACAAGGAAGCCTGGCCGGCCGCACGCCTGCTCGGCGCACTGCTAGAGCACGAGCTGGCCGAACGCGCCAAACGACGCATCGAGCGGCACCGTACCGAGTCGCATCTGGACCCGACCAAGACGCTCGCCACCTTCGACTTCGGCGCCGTGCCGATGGTCTCAAAAGCGCATGTCACGGCGCTGGCCACCGGAGAGTCATGGCTGGAGAAAGGCGCCACGGTTCTCCTGTTCGGCCCGCCTGGGGTTGGAAAAAGCCACCTGGGTTCGGCTATTGGTCATGCATTGATCGACGTCGGCTACCGCGTGCTGTTCACGCGTACCAGCGAGCTCGTCCAGAAGCTGCAGGCCGCGCGCCAGAGCCTGCAGTTGCCTTCCGCACTGGCCAAGCTCGATCGCTTCGATTTGATCATCCTCGACGACCTGTCGTATGCCCGCAAGGACCAGGCCGAAACCAGCGTTCTGTTCGAGCTGATTGCCGAGAGGTATGAGCGAAAAAGTCTTCTGA
>NZ_JBFRCG010000055.1:0-7015 GCF_040965595.1 Paraburkholderia sp. EG287B | reverse complement strand
CGCTTGAAAAAGCTGCCGACTCCTGCGTCCGCCGGTTTCCGCGGCGGCCTTCGCTGCCCTGACGTCTGAGACATCGAACTGCGAAGGGGGCGAATCTTAGCGCCCCCGCCGGCACTGTGCAAGGGGGTGGCGAAAATAATTTCGATCGCCGTTCCCGGCGATCGAATCTCCCAGCCAATTACTTGTTCTTGAACGCGGGCTTGCGCTTCTCGACGAAGGCCGCCATCCCTTCCTTCTGATCTTCCGAAGCGAAGAGCGAATGGAACAGGCGGCGCTCGAAGTGCACGCCTTCAGCCAGCGTCGTCTCGTAAGCGCGATTCACGGACTCCTTCGCCATCATCACGGCGGGCAACGAGAATTCGCAGATGGTCGCCGCCGCGGCCAGCGTTTCGTTCAGCAGCTCTGCCGCGGGAATCACCCGCGACACGAGGCCGGCGCGCTCCGCCTCTTCCGCGCCCATCATCCGCGCGGTCAGGCACAGGTCCATCGCCTTCGCTTTCGACACCGCGCGCGGCAGACGCTGCGTGCCGCCCGCACCCGGAATCACGCCCAGCTTGATCTCGGGCTGGCCGAACTTCGCCGTATCGGCGGCGAAGATCATGTCGCACATCATGGCCAATTCGCAGCCACCACCGAGCGCGAAGCCCGCGACCGCCGCGATGATCGGCTTGCGAATCGAGCGGATCGTTTCCCAGTTGCGCGTGATGTAGTCGCCTTTGTACACATCCATGAAGGTGTAGCTCGCCATCATCCCGATGTCGGCGCCCGCGGCGAACGCCTTTTCGCTACCGGTGATGACGATCGCACCAACGCCCTCATCGGCGTCGAACGCCTTGAGTGCCGCGCCCAGTTCGTCCATGAGCGCATCGTTTAGCGCGTTGAGCGCCTTTGGCCGGTTCAGCGCGATCAGTCCGACCTTGCCACGCGTCTCGACCAGGATGTTTTCGTACCCCATAACTCCTCCTTCCATCAAAAGAAAGTCCCCAAAAAAAATTTTTTACGCCGAACTTTGACTAATGCTAACATTGGCCAACCAACCGGTCGGTCAATTAATTGGCACGGGCCCCGTCCAACCTCTCAATCAACGTTGAGCCATGACACATTCGCTGTTTGCCAAGCATGAGGGCGCGCTTCAAAAAGCGCTTGCCGCCATCGAGACCCGCGGCTACTGGAGCCCGTTCGCCGAAATGCCCAGCCCCAAAGTGTACGGGGAAACCGCTAGCGCAGATGGCGAAGCCGCGTTCAAGGCCCACCTGGATCGCGCCTTCGAACTGGACCAGCCGTCGACGGGCGAAACCGCCGGCAGCGAGGCCTCGCCGTTCGGCTTCGCGCTCGGCGCGCGCTATCCGAAATCGACGCCCGACCAGTTGATCGAAGCCGCGCAGCAGGCTCAGCGCGACTGGCGCGCCGCCGGCCCGCAGGCGTGGGCAGGCGTGAGCCTCGAGATCCTCGAGCGTCTGAACCGCGCGAGCTTCGAGATCGCCTTCAGCGTGATGCACACGACCGGCCAGGCGTTCATGATGGCCTTCCAGGCCGGCGGCCCGCACGCGCAGGACCGCGCGCTCGAAGCCGTCACCTACGCCTACGACCAGCTGCGCCGCATTCCCGCCGACGCGCACTGGGAAAAGCCGCAGGGCAAGAACCCGCCCCTCGCGATGCAAAAGCGCTTCACCATCGTGCCGCGCGGCACCGGCCTCGTGCTCGGCTGCTGCACGTTCCCGACCTGGAACGGCTACCCCGGCCTTTTCGCCGATCTGGCGACGGGCAACACGGTCATCGTCAAGCCGCACCCGGGTGCGATCCTGCCGCTCGCGATCACCGTGCGCATTGCGCGCGACGTGCTGCGCGAAGCCGGCTTCGATCCGAACGTCGTGACGCTGCTCGCCACCGACCCCAACGACGGCGCACTCGTGCAGCAGCTCGCACTGCGCCCCGAGATCAAGCTGATCGACTTCACGGGCAGCACGCAAAACGGCGACTGGCTCGAGCGCAATGCGCATCAGGCGCAGGTCTACACGGAAAAGGCCGGCGTGAACCAGATCGTGATCGACTCGGCGGACGACCTGAAGGCCGTCGCCCGCAACATCGCGTTCTCGCTCTCCCTTTACTCGGGCCAGATGTGCACGGCCCCGCAGAACATCTATGTGCCGCGCGACGGCATCCGCACCGCTGAAGGCCAGGCGAGCTTCGAGGCCGTCGCCCAGGCGATTGCCGGCGCCGTGCAGAAGTTCGTCGCCGATCCGGCGCGCGCCGTCGAAGTGCTCGGCGCGATCCAGAACGAAGGCGTGACGGCTCGCATCGACGAAGCCCGCAAGCTCGGCACCGTGCTCGCCGACAGCCAGACGCTCGAACACCCGCAGTTCGCCGGCGCACGCGTGCGCACGCCGCTCGTGCTTTCGCTCGACGCAGCCCGCGACGCCGCCCAGTTCACGCGCGAATGGTTCGGCCCGATCTCGTTCGTGATCGCCACGGATTCGACTGCGCAATCGCTCAAGCTGGCCGGCGAGACCGCACGCGACCACGGCGCGCTCACGCTTTCCGTCTACAGCACGGACGACGCCGTGATCGAAGCCGCGCACGAAGCCGCCATCACCGGTGGCGTGGCGCTCTCGATCAACCTCACGGGCGGCGTGTTCGTGAACCAGTCGGCTGCATTCTCGGACTTCCACGGCACCGGCGCGAACCCCGCGGCGAACGCCGCGCTCGCCGACGCCGCCTTTGTCGCGAACCGCTTCC
Organism: Paraburkholderia sp. EG287B; assembly: GCF_040965595.1. NCBI lineage: Bacteria > Pseudomonadati > Pseudomonadota > Betaproteobacteria > Burkholderiales > Burkholderiaceae > Paraburkholderia > Paraburkholderia sp. EG287B. The sequence goes on along the minus strand of NZ_JBFRCG010000055.1, from coordinate 4,279 downwards.
GCGTGGTTCAGAGCCGCGTTCACGTCGAACCGAAAGCGGCCCCGGCCGTCGCCAGCTGATCGGCCCACACCGCTCAGCCAAATGGCGCCCGATTGTCCATCCCTCTAGCATGCAAGGCGTGAGCGCACTTCTGCGCTCGCGCCCCCAGGAATCCGAGATGACCGAAGCCTATATCTGCGACGCGATTCGCACCCCGTTCGGCCGCTACGGCGGCGCCCTCAAGGACGTCCGCGCGGACGACCTCGCCGCGGTGCCGATCCGCGCGCTCGTCGAGCGCAATCCCGGCGTGGACTGGAGCGCGCTCGACGACGTGCTCTACGGCTGCGCCAACCAGGCCGGCGAAGACAACCGCAACGTCGCGCGCATGGCCGCGCTGCTCGCGGGCCTGCCGACCGACGCGCCGGGCGGCACGCTCAACCGCCTGTGCGGTTCGGGCCTCGACGCCGTCGGCAGCGCGGCGCGCGCGATCAAGGCGGGCGAAGCGCGCCTCATGATCGCGGGCGGCGTGGAAAGCATGACGCGCGCGCCGTTCGTCATGGGCAAGGCGGCTTCGGCATTTTCGCGTGAAGCGGCCATCTACGACACGACCATCGGCTGGCGTTTCGTCAACAAGCTGATGAAGCAGCAATACGGTGTCGATTCGATGCCGGAGACGGCCGAAAACGTCGCGGAAGAATTCAGCATCAATCGCGCGGATCAGGACGCGTTCGCGCTGCGCAGCCAGCAGAAAGCGGCCCGCGCGCAGAAGGACGGCACGCTCGCGCAGGAAATCGTCGCGGTCGAGATCGCGCAAAAGAAGGGTGACCCCGTGCGCGTGTCGCTCGACGAGCACCCGCGCGAGACTTCGCTCGAATCGCTCGGCAAGCTCAAGGGCGTCGTGAAGCCGGACGGCACGGTCACGGCGGGCAACGCCTCGGGCGTCAACGACGGCGCCTGCGCCCTGCTGCTCGCCAACGAGGAGGCCGCCAAACAGTTTGGCCTGCGTCGCCGCGCGCGCGTGCTGGGCATGGCGACCGCCGGCGTGGCGCCGCGCATCATGGGCATCGGCCCGGCGCCCGCTACGCAAAAGCTGCTCAAGCAACTCGGCATGACGCTGGATCAGTTCGACGTGATCGAACTCAATGAGGCGTTCGCCTCGCAAGGTCTCGCCGTGCTGCGCGCACTCGGCGTTGCCGACGACGATCCGCGCGTGAACCCGAATGGCGGCGCGATTGCGTTGGGCCACCCGCTCGGCGCTTCGGGCGCACGTCTCGTCACGACGGCGCTCCATCAGCTCGAGCGCACGAACGGACGCTTCGCACTTTGTACGATGTGCATCGGCGTCGGCCAGGGCATCGCCCTCGCGATCGAACGCATCGAGGCATAACGCGCGCAGTATCGACCGGCCGCCGGGCGATACGTTCGGCGGTCTCAGGCAGCTTTGCATGGGACCAGAGTAAGCGCTGAAGCGCTAACTCTGGTCGACAAGGAGACAACCGATGCCCTACGATGCGATCCGCGTCGAAATCGACGCATCCACCCGCGTGGCTACGATCACGCTGAACCGCCCGGACAAGCTCAACAGCTTCACGCGCGCCATGCACCGCGAGCTCGTCGCCGCGCTCGACGAGGTCGCCGCAGCCGGCGCGCGCGCCCTTGTGCTGACGGGCGCGGGCCGCGGCTTCTGCGCGGGCCAGGATCTCGCCGATCTCGACTTCACGCCGGGCGCGATGACCGATCTCGGCGACCTCATCGATGAGCATTTCAATCCGCTGATCAAGCGTCTGCAGGCGCTGCCGATGCCCGTGATCGCCGCCGTCAACGGCACCGCGGCCGGCGCGGGCGCCAATCTCGCCCTCGCCTGCGACCTCGTGCTCGCCGCACGCTCGGCAAGCTTCATCCAGGCGTTCGTGAAGATCGGCCTCGTGCCCGATTCCGGCGGCACGTGGTTCCTGCCCAAACGCGTGGGCATGGCGCGCGCGCTCGGACTCGCCATGACCGGCGAAAAGCTCAGCGCGGAAAAGGCGGAAAGCTGGGGCGTCGTCTGGCAAGTGACCGACGACGCGGATCTCGCGCAAACGGCCGGCGCGCTCGCCGCACGCCTCGCGCAGCAACCCACGCGCGCCCTCGTCGCCACGCGCGAGGCGCTGCGCGCATCGGCCACGAACACGCTCGACCAGCAACTCGATCTCGAACGCGACCTGCAGCGCGAACTCGGCGCGTCGCACGACTACGCAGAAGGCGTGCAAGCCTTCATCGAAAAACGCGCACCGCACTTCGAGGGCCGCTGAGATGTCCACGCAAGTCTCGCAACTGCCAGAGGACGACAGCCTGTCGCCCGACGAACTCGCTCGCGCGGCCGCGCAGGCGATGTACGAAGCCGACGGCTGCACGCGCGCGCTCGGCATGGAGCTCCTCGAAGTGCGCGCCGGCTACGCGCGCCTCTCCATGGCCGTGCGGCCCGAGTTCCTCAACGGCCATCAGACCTGCCACGGCGGGATGATTTTCTCGCTCGCGGATTCGGCGTTCGCCTTCGCGTGCAATTCGTACAACATCAACACCGTCGCGGCCGGCTGCTCGATCGAGTTCCTGCGTCCGGTCCTGCGCGACGAGGTGTTGACCGCCGAAGCCGTCGAACAGGTGCTATCGGGACGCAACGGGGTCTACGACATCCGCGTGACGAACCGGGCAGGCGAAACCGTCGCGCTTTTCCGAGGCAAGTCCGCGCAGATTCGCGGCAATGTCATTCCAGTCGCAACGTGAAGCGGGTTTCCCCCTCTCGATTCCCTACGCGTCACGAGTAAAGTTCTTAAGATCCAGGAGACACCCATGAGTACCACGCTGCCGCTCGAACCCATCGAAAAGGCGAGCCGCGACGAGCTTGCTGCGCTGCAGCTCGAGCGCCTGAAATGGTCGCTGAACCACGCTTACGAGAATTCGCCGGTCTATCGCCGCAAATTCGACGAAGCCGGGGTGCATCCGTCCCAGGTGCAGTCGCTCGCCGATCTCGCGCGCTTCCCGTTCACCACGAAGAAGGATCTGCGCGACAACTATCCGTTCGGCATGTTCGCGGTGCCGCAAGACCAGATTTCGCGTATCCATGCGTCGTCGGGCACGACGGGCAAGCCGACCGTGGTGGCCTACACGGCACGCGACATCGACACCTGGGCGAACCTCGTCGCGCGTTCGGTGCGCGCTGCCGGCGCGAAGCGCGGCGACAAGGTGCACATCAGCTACGGCTACGGACTCTTTACGGGCGGCCTTGGCGCGCACTACGGCGCGGAACGTGCGGGTCTCACCGTCATTCCGTTCGGCGGCGGCCAGACCGAGAAGCAGGTCCAGCTGATCCAGGACTTCCGCCCCGACATCATCATGGTCACGCCGAGCTACATGCTCGCGATCGCCGACGAAATGGAGCGCCAGGGCATCGACCCCGCCACCTGTTCGCTGCGCATCGGCATCTTCGGCGCGGAGCCGTGGACCAACGACATGCGCCGGGCCATCGAGCAGCGCATGGGCATCACGGCCGTCGACATCTACGGTCTTTCGGAAGTGATGGGCCCGGGCGTCGCCTCGGAATGCGCGGAGACGAAAGACGGCCCAACGATCTGGGAAGACCACTTCTACCCCGAGATCATCGACCCGGAAACCGGCGAAGTGCTGCCCGACGGCGAACTGGGCGAGCTTGTCTTCACCTCGCTCACGAAGGAAGCGCTGCCCATCGTCCGTTACCGCACGCGCGACCTCACGCGTCTGTTGCCCGGTACGGCGCGCACCATGCGCCGCATGGAAAAGATCACGGGCCGCTCGGACGACATGTTGATCATCCGCGGCGTGAACGTGTTCCCCACGCAGATCGAGGAACTGCTGCTCAAGCAGCCGGCGCTCGCACCGCACTATCAGATCATCCTGACGAAGGAAGGTCCGATGGACGTGATGTCGCTCAACTGCGAACCGTGCCCGGAAACCGCGCCCGACTACGGCGCGCTCGACGCGGCCAGCAAGGCGCTCGCTTACGACATCAAGGCGCTGATCGGCGTGACGTGCAAGGTGAACGTGCTCGAAGTGAACGGCATCGAGCGCTCGGTGGGCAAGGCCCGGCGAGTCATCGACAAGCGGCCGAAGTAAGCGCGGCTCGCGACGCGCAGTAAAAGAAAAAGCCGGCAAACGCCGTAATGCCGTTCAGTTAAGGTCCCGTTTCAGGTTCCGAACGGTGTAGCGGAAAGGTCTGGACTTGACGGCCCGGGCGCAAGAGCGCCCGGGCCGTTTTTTGTTGGCAAGCTGCTTGAGCCGTTCGCGC
>NZ_JBFRCG010000054.1:0-7491 GCF_040965595.1 Paraburkholderia sp. EG287B | reverse complement strand
CCGTCGGCTTCGCATTCGCTTCGATCGCCGTAGCGACATTCACGAAGCATTCCTCAAATTCGCTTGCTCGCTCGTGTGCTGGAATATATTCAAACGAGCGCAGTCGGCTTTTTGAACTGGCCTCTTAGGGTGGAAACCTCGTGCGACAGTCGCTTCGCGTCTATCGCAAACATCCCGGCGAGACGCCTCGCTTCCGTGGCCTCAGCTGCCCGCTGCATGACGCCGGCGCGGCTGAATTTCGACATCACCGATGCAGTGATGTTGATACCGATCGGAGCGTCAAGAAACACGCCCTTGTCGGCCCGGTCCTCGGCCACGTAACCGACGCCGCAACGAAGCGCGCTTCGCACGCTGTCGATCTTTGCGACCTCACCGTCGAGCCTCACAGACCTTGAGATGTCGCCACGCAGCCCGGCAAGCGCCTCGACTACCGTCTCGGCTCCCGATCCAAGCTGCCCGACGACCGCCACGATCTCGCCAGGCGCGACATCGACGCTGAGGGCTTTCAGCTTGTCGTCAACGCTCAGATTCGTGACAGACAGGCGCGGCTGCAGGGAGGCGCGTCCTTCAGTGGCCTTGACCGGATGACGTACGAGCTCCCGGCCAATCATCGCCTTCACTACCTCCCCGGTGGTCATGTCTGCGGTCTTGCTCGTAATGACGTGCTGGCCGTTCCGGAAAACCGTGATCCGGTCGGTCAGGGCAAAGACCTCATCGAGTCGATGGCTGACGAAAATCATCGCCGTCCCCTGGTCCCGCAGACGTCGTGCAACATCAAACACGCGCACGATTTCGGCGTCCGACAGCGTGGCCGTTGGTTCGTCGAGCAGCAGCACCTTTGCCTGGCGAGACATGCCGCGCGCAATCTCGACCAGCTGGCATTCAGCGAGGCTCAGTCGCGATGCCGGACTGTCCAGTTTGACGTGGGAAAGCCCCACCGAATCGAGATGCGCTCGAACCGTGTCACGGTAGCGGCCCCGCAGGTAAATCTCGCGCTGGTCCGCGCCGCCCAGGAGGATGTTGTCAAGTACCGAGAGCGTGGGGACAATCGCGAGCTCCTGGTGAACAATCGAGATCAGCTTGGGATCGGTGCGATGGCCGAGCTTGAGCTGCTGACCATCCACGGTAATCGAGCCATCGTCCGGCTCGACAAGTCCGCCGAGGATCTTGATGAACGTGCTCTTGCCTGCGCCGTTCTCGCCACAAAGGGCGTGGATTTCGCCGGGCGCGAGTTCGAGGCTCACGCCGGTCAGTGCCTTCACGCCGCCGTAGTGCTTCGTGAGGTTCAGCGCGCTGAGCAAGCTTGGCGTTTCAATGGCAGCACCGCCGCTGGTCGGGTCTTGTAGCATTGTCTTCCTCCAATGGAGGATCGGTCTGTCGCCTCGCCGATCCACCTATCGTCCTGCATCCACCTTATTGCGTCGCAACATCACGTACCGCCAGCCACTCCCGGATCGGCACCGCCTTCAGAACGGGGCGGTCGCGCGTAAGGTCCGAAAGAGACTGCTGATCCCGATGTCGACGCGCCGGGCACAACGGGCGCGTGCGGTTCATCAGGAGGTGCGGAACCACAGGGAGAAATGCCGGTGGGATGCGTTGCGCCCAGGTTCGGGCGTGACGTTGTCTCCGTGTTGTGGACCGCTGCCGCGGTTTCGCTGTTGTTGTCCAAAAGGTTATTTCGTCGCCCCCAAAAGAAAAATGCCGGGCGGAAAAATGATATTTCCTCCCTGCGGAAATATCGGCATCGTTCTTGTGAACGCATTTCGGGCCAAAAAAAAGCGGCCCCGGCGAAGTCTCTCGCCGGAGGCCGCTTAAACGCTGGAGCATCCGTTTTCCCTCAGATCGCGATCGAACGCCCTTCGACGGATGACTGGACGGCGCTGTCTACGACCCGCTGGATCTCCCACGCCTCCTGGAAGTCGGGAAACGCCCGCCCCCCTCGATCAATCGCATCGAGGAATCCGGCCATCTCGATGGTCTTGAGATCGTTGAATCCGAGCTGGTGGCCGCCCGCGACCGTAAAATTGGCATACGGCGGGTGTGCAGGTCCCGCTTCGATACGGGTAAATCCCGAGGTACGTGGATCGTCACCGCCGCGGTAAAAGTGCAGTTCGTTGAAACGCTCCTGCGAGAAGACGAGCGCGCCCCTGGTCCCATAGACTTCGAACTCGAGCTGCATCTTGCGCCCGGTCGCGGCCCAGTTCGCTTCGAGCGTGCCCGAGCAGCCTCGGGCGAACGTGACCATCAGCCGGGCAATATCGTCGACGTTCACGGTCCGCCGCTCGCGCGCGCCCGGTGCGACCGGCCGTGTTTTATTGACGGTCTCGAGCCGCGCGGTCACCTCCTCGATCGGCCCGAGAAGGAAGCGGGACAGCCCGATGATGTGGTTGCCGATCTCCGCGAGCGCACCGGCGCCGTTTTCCGGATCCACTCGCCAGCCGTAGGGAATTTCGGGGTCTGCCATGTAGTCTTCGGCGTGGACCCCACGAAAGCTTGTAATTGCACCGAGCTCGCCCTCCGCGATCATTTGGCGCGCGAGAGCCAGCATCGGATTCTTGATGTAGTTGTACCCCACCTGCGTCACCGTTCCTGCCGCCGCGGCGGCCTCGGCCATCGCCAGTGCGTCGGCTGACGAAGGGGCGATAGGCTTTTCGCAGTGCACGTGCTTGCCAGCTGCAATTGCCGCAAGCGCCATCTCGCGATGCAGGCTGCACGGCGTCGTGATGGAGATCACCTTGATTGCGTCGTCTGTGAGCAGTGATTTCCAGTCCGTCGTTGCCCGCTCGAACCCGAACTGCTCCTGGGCTTGTCGTGCACCCGCCTCATTGACGTCAGCCACCGCGACAAGGCGCGGCCGCACCGACTCCGGGAAGGCGTTCGGAACAGCACGGTAGGCGAGCGCATGCGCCTTTCCCATGAAGCCTGTTCCGATCACGCCGACACCAATCTCTCGTCTCATCCAAACCTCCAAATATCGATCGCGGCACATGGTGCCGCGACCGTCGAAATAACTGGAGCGCGCGAGGCAGAATTGACTACTGCCTCAACCGTCGATCACTTCTGCTGCGAATAGCAGACGTTCACGTCGGCCTTTGTCGCGATCGGGTTGGGCAGATACTGGAGCGCCTGCGGGGTACCGCCGGTAGCCAGCATCTTTGCTGCCTTGGCGGCGTACGCGCCGTCGTCGAAAGGAGACTGCTCGACATCGGCGTATGCCTTGCCGGCGTTGATCAGGTCGACGCCTGACTGGTCGCAGCCGTGGCCGACGAGCACAAGCTTGGAGGGATCGAGGCCAAGCCGTTCGGCTGCGGTAACGGTGCCTCGCAGCTGCGCGTCGTTTTCGGTGTAAACGCCCTTCACATCCTTGTATTGGGTGAACAGTGCCGAAGCAGCCGCGCTCGCCTTGACGGCGTCCCAGTCGCCCGGAAGAGCGCCCACGACCTGGATTCCCGGTGCATCTTTCTTGAGTTGGTCGACGAACCCCTGGTAGCGCTGGAGCTGCGGCGGCGTGCCCATCGGCCCATTGATGACGATCACCTTGCCGCTCGCACCATAGCCCTTATCCTTGAAGCCCTGGATCATGGCCTTGGCGGCAGCCTGACCGTTGCTGATGTCGTTCGGCCCGGTGAACACCTTCCAGTACCGGGAGTACTTCTGATCCGGCATCGAATTGGAGATCACGAGCGGAATCTTCGCCTGGTCGATTTTGCGAATCGACGGGACCATCGCGCTTGAGTCGACCGGGACGAGCACGATGACGTCCGGCTTTTGTGCGAGGGCTTGCTCGACCTGCGTGGCCTGTTCGTTGGCGTCGTAATTCGTGACCTTCACATCGAGGTTGATGCCCTGAGCCTGTGCCTCTTTCTTGAAGCCCTTGATGTAGAGCGCCCAGTATTCGACGCTCTGGGTCGGCATGAGCAATGTCACGTGCGGTTGGCTTGCTGCGCTCCCGGCGGTGCTCAACGTCGTCAACAGCGTTGCGAGGGCGACGCCAGCGAGGATGCGATTGCGGATGATCATGAGTTGTCTCCTTTTGGACCACACCCAAAATTGAGTGTTTGGTTTCTGATGTTTTCGAGGCAACAGTAAGGGGAGCAGGCGCAAAGAAAAATGCGGTCCGACGAAAAGTTATTTTCTTCCAGCGGAAAAATGTGCTGCAGGCGCGTCGATGAGACGTGCGGAGGCGAACAATCGGATTCGAGGCTGCCTATCTCACAGCCACCAGGTTTTGTAGAGCAAATCTCTACATTCAGTGGAACCCGGGTGGGTTTATCCGCCCGGGTTTCTACGCGATAGTGATGTTCATGGTGGCCGGTTCCATCTGGTCAACCCCCTGTTCCCTATCGAGAGAGTCGAAATGTCAAAGTCCAATATTGAGCTCGTCGCAGCCTATTTCACGCTGTCGGGCGACGTCTATCCGTTCGGTCCGACCGAGATCAGTCCGTTCAGCTTCAAGGATCGTGTTGAGGCTGCCGCCAGGGCCGGATGGTCAGGCATCGGGCTCATTCATTCCGACATTTACGCGACCGCCGACAAGATCGGCTTTGCCGAGATGCGACGCATCCTCGAGGCCAACGGCATCAAGCATGTCGAGTTCGAGTTCCTCGTCGACTGGTACCAGACCGGCGAACGTCGCCGTACGTCCGACAGCATGCGCTACTACTACCTGAAGGCCGCCGAAGAACTGCGCGCGCGCATCGTCAAGGTCGGCCCCGGCATCGGCGAAGAAACCGCAAATGTCCCGCTCATGGTGGAAGAGTTCGGCAAGCTGGCCGAAGACGCCGAGAAACGCGGCACTCAGGTCATGCTCGAAATCATGCCGTTCAGCAACGTTCGGACGATCGAGACCGGCAAGGCGATCGTCGAAGGCGCCAACAAGGCGAATGCTGGACTTCTGCTAGACATCTGGCATCTCTCGCGCGGCAACATCGACTTCAAGGAAATTGCCACGATCAAGCCCGAGTTCATCAAGGGCATTGAACTCGACGATGCGGACCGCTACGCAATCGAGCCACTGTGGATGGACACCTGCCACAAGCGTCGCCTGCCGGGCGAAGGCGTGCTCGACGTCAAGGGCTTCATCAAAACCGTGCAGGCGACTGGCTTTGATGGTCCCTGGGGCGTCGAGATTCTCTCCGAAGTCGAACGCAAACTCCCGCTGGAAGAAATGGCGACGCGCGCATACGACGCGACGATTCGTCAGTTCGAAGAAAAAGCCGGGTAACTCGCGACCAGTATCCGGACGGCCGCAATCACGTTATCGGCCGACTTGCTCTTTACGAGTCCCACCATCCAACCGCGCGACAAAGTCGCCTTCGTCAGCCTTGCGTCGAGGTCACCATCTGCAAAGCGAACACCGAGGAACACACAATGCTATCTATCTACGTTCGATTCAAGCTCGCTCCCGCGACGAAACCCTTGTTCGTGCCGCATCTCGACGAACTGATGCATGCGATGGCCGAAGAACCAGCGTTCGTGAGCGCAGTGCTGAGCGAAGACTCTGGCGCGCCAGACGAGCTGGTTCTCTTCGAAGTATGGAACGGATCCCAGGAGGAATGGCTCGCTCAGCAGCCTCAGAAGCCGTATCGAGCAGTCTACGACGATGCGACCAAGGACTTCGTTGCCGATAAGGAAGTAAGGTTTTTTTCGCCCGTCTCCATTCGAAACAGGTAGAGTCGACTCGCGCCAATGGACAACTGGAGCCCAGTTCCCTTGTCCGCATGACCCTGTCAGAATGCACGGCACGTGATAAAAAGACTATCTGAAGCCGCGTGTGGACACGCTTTTGAGCTTTCCGATGAAGCGATCCCGCCAGTTTGCTCACGGGCTTAGAATGGCTCATGAGAGCATCAAATCCGGGCATCACGCGCCGCATGATTTCATCTCTCGAGCCACGGCCATTGTCACAGGCCTCCGAGAAAATCTCCCGTCCTCCGCTGGCGCCGTTCGAAAAATCGCCAGGTTGGGGATCTCTCCTTCGCCAATCAGGACACGATGAAAAGACGATCATTCCACATGCTGGTTCTGTTGCAAAAGTGGCTGTTTCATAAAGACGGTTGAACCAGCAGCCGATCAAGGTCACGGACGTGCCGACCCGAACAGCAGCTCGACTCTCTCTCGGGAATAGGCCGGATTCCGGGCAATCCGGATCGAGCGGCTCGCGTGGAACCATCAAAACGAAGAATGCTCCATTACAGCAGCGCCGACGAAAATCGAAGAGATGAAGCGTAGGACTCTACTCAAAATTGCTGCAGGCACTGCTGCGTTGGCCGCGCGTCCAGCCTTCCCAAGTCTTGTATCAACGAAAGGAACCAACAACATGAAATATCGTGGCATCGTCTACGACGTGGGCCTTCGGTTCACCGCCAACAATCCGTACTCCGTGGCGCATTTCGATTCGGAGCTCGTCTCGTACGATATCAACACCATCGCAACCACGCTGCACGCCAATGCCATCCGAATCGAAGGAGAGGAAATCGAGCGTCTGCTGACAGCATCGCGCATTGCTCATGCCGCCGGCCTGACCATCTTCTTCAACCCTTGGAAGATGAACGTGCCGATCGCAGACCTGCCCGCCTATTTCGCGCAGGCTGCGAGTGCCGCAGAACAGTTGAGGGGCGAAGGCGCCAACATTGTCTTTGTTTGCGGCTGTGAAATCACCCTGTTCAACGACGGGATACTGCCGGGTGCAACATTGATGGAACGCGTTGCCTGGCTTGGTTCCCAGGCTGCAGCCGCAACCGGGCCCACAGTCCCGACTGTCTTTCAGGAGAAGTCGGCGATGCTCAATGACGCTCTCACGGCCATCACAGCCGCAGTGAGAGCAGAATTTAGCGGACTCGTGACCTACTCTTCCGGCACGTGGGAGAACGTCGACTGGCGCCTGTTCGACGTTGTTGGTGTCGACTACTACCGAAATGGGGAGACGGCGAGGGAGTACGTCGCCGGTCTCGATCGCTTCCGCATCGGCAAACCCCTTGTCGTTATGGAGGTCGGCTCGTGCGCTTATGAGGGGGCAGCTGCCCGCGGCGCCGGCGGCTTTATGCTATTGGAGGGGCAAAACCCTGACGGCACGGGAAAGTTCGTCAACAATATTGTTCCCACACGAAGCGAACGAGAACAAGCCGAATATGTGGAAGAACAACTGGAACTCCTGTCTGGCGCAGAAGTGGATGGCGTCTTCATCTACGTCTTTTCGTTCCCGAGCTATCGCTTCGGCGAAGGGGCACGAGACCTGGACATGATGAGCTTCTCCCTGGTCAAGACCTTTCCCGACGGCGACCCAAGATCAAACCAAATGCCGCCTTGGGCGCCAAAAGCCGCATTTCACCGCGTTGCTGACTTTTTCCAGCGCTAGGGAAAGCCTTATGTGGACGCCTCCCGGATTGCAAACAGTGTTGCGATTTTTGGCTTTCAGGTAAAGGCAGCACGCTTATGTCCGGCCCGTTTTCGCAGGTCGGTATGCGCCTGCAGGCCCTAATGGAATTAGCT
>NZ_JBFRCG010000053.1:0-9492 GCF_040965595.1 Paraburkholderia sp. EG287B | reverse complement strand
GCCCGACGCACAGGCTCACCATCCTGACGCAGACATCGCCGGTCGATCGCGACCGTCGCGATGCAGCTACGCTCGCCCGCTGGTTGCGAACGATTCTACATTCGGTGTGGAGAATTCATCGCTTACGAACGCTCTATGGCAGGCGGGAGGTTGCCCGCGCGAGCATCGCACCGACAGCCTGTCAGCGGCCTTCAAGAACCTGAGCGAGAAGGAAGACTTCACTACCCGCTACAAGGCGCTGCTCGATCACTACGAGATGCAGGGCACGCGTAACAATCGCGGTCTAGGTCACGAGAACGGGAGTGTCGAATCCTCGCACCGGTATCTGAAGGACGCAGTCGATCAAGCCCTGATGCTGCGTGGCCATCGCGACTTCGTTGATCGTGCTGGCTACGATGAATTCATCCGCGAGCAGGTGATGCGCCGAAACCGGCGCTGCGCCGCCGCGTTCCGTATCGAGCGCCAGCAGCTTCAGGATTTGCCGGAGTACCGTACCACTGACTTCGTCGAGGAAGAGGCTCCTGTGACCCGCTGCAGCACTTTTACGGTGCGCGGCATCCTCTACAGTGCGCCGTCGCGCCTGATTGGTCACCGGCTGAAGGTGCGCGTCTACGGCGACCGGCTCGACTGTTACCTGTCCGGCCTGCTGGTCCACAGCACCGCACGGGGCTCGCGTGCGCGCGACAACCGCCACGCGCTTGATTACCGCCACTTCATTGACTCGCTGAAGCGCAAACCCCAGGCATTCAAGGGGCTCGCGTTTCGTGACGCGCTGTTCCCGCGTGATGCGTACCGCAGAACCTGGGAACAACTTGATGCCCGCCTGTCACAACGCGATGCATGCAAGACGATGGTCGGCCTGCTTGAGCTCGCGGGCCTGCACGGCGTGGAGGCCGTACTGGCCGGGCAGCTTGATGCAATGCTGGAAACCGGCGAGCTTCCCGATCTCAAGGCGCTGCGTGAACAGTACGCACCCCGTGAGGTCCAGTGCCCCGATGTCGAGGTTCAGATGCCGCCCGTTGCCGTGTATGACGAACTGCTCAAGAAGGTGGCAGCATGAACGCGCCCGCGCATGATGGTGGCCGCCTGGCCTTGATGCTCAACGAGCTGCGTTTGCCAACGATCGGTAGGTTGTGGCCCGAGTTCGCTGAGCGTTCGGACAAGGAAGCCTGGCCGGCCGCACGCCTGCTCGGCGCACTGCTAGAGCACGAGCTGGCCGAACGCGCTAAGCGACGCATCGAGCGGCACCGTACCGAGTCGCATCTGGACCCGACCAAGACCCTCGCGGCGTTCGACTTCGGCGCCGTGCCGATGGTCTCAAAAGCGCATGTCACAGCGCTGGCCACCGGAGAGTCATGGCTGGAGAAAAGGCGCCACGGTTCTCCTGTTCGGCCCGCCTGGGGTCGGAAAAAGCCACCTGGGATCGGTTATCGGTCATGCATTGATCGACGTGGGTTACCGCGTGCTGTTCACGCGTACCAGCGAGCTCGTCCAGAAGCTGCAGGCCGCGCGCCAAAGCCTGCAGTTACCTTCCGCGCTGGCCAAGCTCGATCGCTTCGATTTGATCATCCTCGACGACCTGTCGTATGCCCGCAAGGACCAGGCCGAAACCAGCGTTCTGTTCGAGCTGATTGCCGAGAGGTATGAGCGAAAAAGTCTTCTGATAACTGCAAACCAGCCGTTCTCGGGCTGGAATGACGTGTTCCCCGACCCCGGCATGACGGTCGCCGCCATCGACCGGCTTGTGCATCACTCGACGATCTTCGAACTCAATGTCGAAAGCTACCGCCGCCGCAAGGCCGGCGACAAACAGAATGCACGGCGGCGTCAACTACACGACGACAAACCTAGCAATCCGTTCAGCGGCCAGTTGCCTGACGACGGCAACGTTGCGCAGTAACGATGAGCGTCAACTACACGATCACGCAACGACAATTACGAAGGAGCAACGTCAAATATGACCTGATACCGAACGACAACTACCCCGTTGACCGGCCAAAATAGTTGTCGCTGACCGGCCGTGCTGCTTGACGCTCTCTATACCGCACGAAGGACGTTTCCGGAAAGGGCCTCGCCATCCAGCTATCAAAGGCATAATGCATGTAGAGATTAAACAGCACCGGGCTGAAGCCCCGGCAACAACATAGAAAACTCGCGGGTAAGATGGGGCCTTCGCATATCGAGGGAGTGTCTGGCGCCATGGTCCAGAGAATGTCCTGCCAGTAATGCGGTTCTCGTGCTTGAGGCCGTTGCTCCCGCTAACCGGGAGCCCAGTCGATGACACGGGGACGACGCAAACACTGGCGAGTGCGTCTCGCTTTCGAGCCGAACCGCTATTCCAGCGAACAACTGGAGAAGGCCTATGACCAGCTCAGTCCGATTGATGCCCGAAGCACGAGGCGCGCATTGGATGCAAGGCCAGCAACGGCGAAAGCGATGAAGCGAGGGAAACGATGAGCAATGTTGCCATGGTCGCGCTTTACGCGCGAGTGTCATCCGAGCAGCAAAGCAAACGCGGCACGATAGACAGCCAGATCGCTGCATTGAAAGACCGAATTCAGACCGACGGGGCGCAGATTGTGGAGGACATGTGCTTCGTCGATGCCGGGGTGAGCGGTGCAACGCTGGTCAGGCCGCAATTGGAGCGCCTGCGCGACGCCGCCGCGCTCGGGACGGTCGATCGGCTGTACATCCTCGCGCCAGACCGCCTGGCGCGCAAATATGCGCACCAAGCCCTGCTGATGGAGGAATTCTCCTCGTGCGGCGTACAGGTCGTGTTTCTCAATCATGCAATTGGCACGACGCCGGAAGAATCACTGCTGCTGCAGATGCAGGGCATGATAGCGGAGTACGAGCGGGCAAAAATCGCAGAGCGTCACCGCCGCGGCAAGCTTCACGGTGCGAAACGCGGTACCGTCAATGTGCTATCAGGGGCGCCTTACGGCTACCGCTATATCCGAAGACAGCTCGACGGGACGCCAGCCCGGTACGTCATCGAACTGCCGCAAGCCGCCACGGTGAAAGCGATCTTCGAGTGGGTCGGGCTGGAGCGCCTGAGCCTCGGAGAAGTGATACGTCGGCTTGGCGAGGCCGGTACCGTGACGGCATCGGGCAAGCCGTACTGGGACCGCAGCGTGGTATGGGGCATCTTGCGTAATCCGGCGTACATGGGGCGGGCTGCGTTTGGCAAAACGCAGGCGTGCGATCATCAGGTGCGCGTGCGTGCCCAGCGTCACAGCGCCGACGTGCCCAGGAAACCGTATTCAGCGAAACGCGCGGACCGGCAGCAGTGGATCGAAATTCCGGTGCCGGCAATCGTCAGCGAAGCACTGTTCGAAATCGTTCAGGAGCAGCTTGCCGAGAACCGCAAGCTGGCACGCCAGCGCCGGGATAATGCGCCGCTTCGCCTGCTGCAGGGGCTCACTGTTTGTGGACAGTGCCGTTACGCCTACTACGCGAAGAAAGTGAGCAAGTCGGCGGCCAAGGGACATCAGCGTGACTATGCCTATTACCGCTGCGTTGGAACCGACGCCTACCGGTTCGGCGGCGAACGTATCTGCGACAACCTGCAGGTACGGACAGACAAGCTCGATGAGTTGGTATGGCATCAGGTTGTGGAATTGCTCAGGCATCCCGATCGACTGAAAGAAGAGTATGAACGTCGACTCGACGTGATGGAGCGTAGCGAAAAGCGCGGCTTCGATACCGGCAGTCTGGAAAAGCAGCGGCTTCAGCTCGAAAAGGGCAAATCGCGACTGATCGACGGCTACGCCGACGGTATCATCGACAAGGCTGACTTCGAGCCAAGGATGCAGCAGTTGAAGAGTCGGCTCGAACAGATT
Organism: Paraburkholderia sp. EG287B; assembly: GCF_040965595.1. Classification (NCBI taxonomy): domain Bacteria; kingdom Pseudomonadati; phylum Pseudomonadota; class Betaproteobacteria; order Burkholderiales; family Burkholderiaceae; genus Paraburkholderia; species Paraburkholderia sp. EG287B. The sequence continues at coordinate 5,650 of NZ_JBFRCG010000053.1, read as the reverse complement.
GAACAGCAGATCCAGGAATCACGGCGCCACGGTGCGATGCAAAGCGAGCTGTTTCTCGTCATTAACCTGCTTGAGGAGTTTGCAGCCGCCGTCACTGAAAAGCTGGATGCGATTGATCTTGAAACGAAACGCAAGATCGTTCTGGGCCTGGTCAAGCGCGTAGAAATCCACAAGGACGAGATCGTCGTCGTGTTCCGTGTCGATCCGCAACCGCCGGTTCGCGGCAGCGAAAATTCGACCGACTCAGACGCAGGAGAGAAAAGTATGCAACATTGTAGGAGGCGTAAGCACACCACCCTGCGGCGTGCCCTGCGTCCGCGACACCATTTCCTGCCCCCTCATCATTGGCGCCTTCAACCAGCGTTCGACGTACAGCTCCACCCATGTGCAACGGGCATGCTGCCGCACCGCTTTCATCATGAGTTCGTGATCAACGTGGTCAAACGCACCTTTGATGTCAAATTCCAGTACCCAATCGTATTTCCAGCAACGGCTCCGGACAGCAGCAATCGCATCCAGCGCCGACCTTGAAGGACGGTAAGCATAGGAATCCGGATGGAAACAGGGCTCTACCTGCGCTTCAAGATAATTGCGCACAACCGCTTGGGCAACGCGGTCCGCCACTGTTGGAATTCCCAGTAACCGCTTGCGATTCTTGTCATTGCCCTTCGGAATTTCCACGCCGCGCACCGGCGGGGGGAAGTAGCTCCCTGAAGACATCCGGTTCCACAGCTTGTACAGATTGCGTCCAAGCCGCTCTTCAAATGCCTCGATGGTTTGCCCATCCACACCATGCGCGCCATGGTTCGCTTTCACCTGAAGCCATGCTGCCCACACAGACTGCTTCGTTATTGCAAACGGCCGGGCTCGACTCATCGGCTCATCCCATTCTCTGGTTGGCCGACGGGACTTGCCGGATGACGCATTCCCTTCGCTCCGCCCCCATTACGAGGCTTCACCGCTACTACGAAATGCTCCGTCCCTGTACCCCGCATCGGTACTCTCGCTTTCTTCGAGTCCTTCAAATCAAGCTTCTCCCTTCGCATCGAGATGACAGGTTCCTATGTTCCGTTCAATCGCCTGGAGTAACGTCACGCCGTCTATATGCCGGTCGCCACCAAGCCAGTCATCAGGCTCCCGCTTGGTTTGTCCCAGGGTGCAGCGTGGACCCTGGTTTTGACGACGGGTGGAAAAAGCTATCGACACCTCATCGACGGTTCGCTTGCGCTCGTCTCGTTATTCCATACCTGACGCATTCACTGCGCCTTTTCTTCAACGCTCACCACCACGTCTCTTAAACGCAGCAGCTTGAAGTGGTTTAATGCCTTCTCCTGAAAGACGGCATCGAGGGGCCCACCCTCATCGATCAAACAGCTTTCATAGCACACACGCCGCCGCTTTTTTTGCGATTTCAAGTTCCATCTGTAGACGCTTGTTCTCAGCCCGCAGGCGTGACAGTTCCATCTGCTCCGGCGTGACAACCTTTGTCCCCGCGCCATTGAGCTTGCCTGCCTCATCGGCCTTGAGCCAGTTACGCAGCGACTGGTGTGAAATCCCCAGTTCGCGAGCGACGTCCCGCGCGCTTTGCCCGTCCTTCACTCGCTGTACCGCGAGCGTCCTGAACTCGGCGGTGTATGCCTGCTTTGGTATTTTGAACATCGATTCTTTCCTTCCTTCGGGTCGAGTTTACACACGACCTGCTGGAAGGCGAAATTTCGGGGGAAGCTCAATCCCCGTGGATTCTTGCGAAGAGCAAAGTGCATTAAGGTAAGTTTCTCTCCACCAGGGTAGGTCTTGAGTTTTGATATTGTCCAGCAGTTTGGCGTGCCGCTTTTGACGTTCCGCCAAGGACATGGTCAAGGCACATAGGTATGCTTTGGCAATGGCAGTTCGATTCTTAGGGGGCACCAGAAGCGATTCACTGAGTTGAGTGGCCGAACCTGCACCGGTTGATAGCACAAGAACGCCAGGATTTTCTGGCTTCTGCGCAGCGATGTATTCTTTAGCCACGAGGTTCATGCCATCCGCCACGGGGGTAACGACACCTACCTGACTCATGCAATAAATTTCAGGCAGTGCGTTGCGATCCACCGAATCGTTGAAGTACATCACGGGCTTCCAATCAACAGTGCCAAACTGGTCGTTGATCTCGTCCACCAGTTTCCTAGTTTTTTCGCTTAACTTGGCATACGCGGGAACACATAGTCGTGTGGGTGCTGCGATCTGAACGAATGTGACGCTGTTCCGTAGGTCTGGGTGAGCATCCAGCAATTCATGGAAGGCTTTTAGACGCTTGGGTACCCCCTTACTGTAGTCCAGCCGATCAACGCCGACCATAAGCATGCGCCTACCTGACTCATTACGGACGTCGTCAAGGATTGCTTCTGAGGCACTGCTTGGCTGAAGCGCCCTAAGATTCTCGACATCAATGCCGATCGGAAAGGCTTGGATACGGGCTTTCCTCCCGAAAGCTCTCAAATCACGTTCGTTCAACCGTTGACCGACGCCTTCGGTTTCCGCGTACAAGCGGAGGTTCTCCACGTCTTTAGGGCACTGCATCCCGACGAGATCGTATGACATCAAGCCCTCCATCAATTTCCGATGTTGGGGAATTTGTTTGATGATATCGGGAGGCGGGAGCGGGATGTGATTGAAAAAACCTATTCTTTGTTGGCATCCGAGCGCACGTAACGCTTGCGCAAAAGGAATGAGATGGTAGTCGTGAACCCATAGGATGTCACTTTTTCTGAGCAAGGGGGCCAGTTTTGAGGCGAACATTTTATTGACAGTCTCATAATCTTCAAAGTACTCGGGGTTAAGGTCGGCAAAATTTACTTTTTCGTGAAAAACAGGCCAAAGCACAGAGTTAGAAAAGCCCGCATAGTAACCATCGTGAAGCTTCTTGCTCAAATCAACTTGTGCCAATGTCGTCCGTCCGAAGGATTCGGTTCGAACGCTAGTCACTTCGGAGGCGTCGGATGTTTTACCGCTCCAGCCGAACCATAGTCCTTCGGTGTTATGCATCATTTCGCCAAGCGCAACTGCAAGCCCACCTGAAGCAGGTTTGTTCGGATCTATAAGCCGGTTCGATACCACTACCAGGCGGCGATCTGAACTTGGCGGTGCTGATGCCTCAGATTTTGATCGAAACAGCTCGGAGCCCTTTCCACCCAAGATGTTCCGTCGCGGCGCTTCTGGCAGCCCCTCAAACTGCGAAGGTCCGGACCGAGGAAGATCAGGCTTCTGAAGTGCCTCGCTTTGTGTGGTTGCGAATGTGTCGAAGGGGTCGCGATTAATTGTCGGCGAATAAATAGAGGGAGTTGCACTGTTGAACATGGAATTAATACCTCTGAACCGCCCCGGGTTTCCCGGAGGCTGTTTTGCTTGAGTCACGCCGCGATAGCGGACCCAGCGAGTTTTGAATAATAGGCGGCTTCCGCCTCGGCAGGTGGAATGTTGCCGATGGGGCCGAAGAGCCACCGACGATTGTTGAACCAGTCAACCCATTCGAGCGTCGCCAGCTCAACCGCCTGCGGATTGCGCCACGGTCCGAGGCGATGGATCACCTCTGCCTTGTACAAGCCGTTGATCGTTTCAGCCAGTGCGTTATCGTAGGAGTCGCCCACGCTGCCCACTGACGGCTCGATGCCAGCCTCGACCAGCCGATCCGTATAGCGGATTGATACGCCTTGCACGCCGCGGTCGCTGTGATGGATCAGCCCGCCCTGCTGCACCGGCTGTCGCTCGTACAAGGCCTGCTCCAGTGCGTCCAGAACGAAGTCCGTGCGCGCCGAACTCGACACACGCCAGCCGACAATGCGTCGGGCGAACACGTCGATGATGAACGCGACATAGACGAAGCCCTGCCAGCTCGATAGTGGAGTAAGAGACCGGACGTAGTCGAGCTATCTCCCGGCCTCTCCTCCCCGAACCGGACTTGCACCTCTCAGCGCATCCGGCTCTCCATTCAAGCGTTGCTCATAGCAAAGGCGACATCGGCATAGCGCGATTCGATGGTGCTGCGTGTCTCGTCGCGCATGATGTACGGATTTTCCGACGGGCTACGCCACCTGAACTGGCTCTTCCGACTGGTAACAAGACGCCGAAGCGCCACCGTCCCATACCAACCCCGACTATTCTGGCCTTGAAGCAGCCATGTCTTGGCCTGTCCCGGTTCTGGCGCACGCACATGATCGCGCATCAGCGACCTGAACCCGCGCCGATACCTGCGCGCGAGCCAGTAGCCGAATTTCCAGAAGACCGTGCGGTCCAGTTTTCTGAACATGGTGGCCGTGAAGTCGGTGTATTGGTAGAAGGCAGCCCAGCCGGTGATCTGCCGGTTCAGGCTTTCCATCAGGTCCATCCGGTTCATGCCGTAGTTGCCCGACAGTTGCTTGACTAGCCGCTCGGCAAAGCCCCGATACTTCTCCCACGGAATCGTCGTCACAGGTCGCATGCGACCGCGTGAACCACGCTTGCGGACGATCCGGTGACCGAGGAAGACGAAGCCATCGTTCACATGCGTGATATGGGTCTTCTCCATATTCAGCGTGAGCTTCAGGTCGCCTTCGAGGACCTCGCGGCATGCTTCGCGCACTGCCTCGGCATGTTCACGAGTTCCCTTGACCACAATCACAAAGTCATCTGCATACCGACAGTAGGCAACAGCTGGTTTCCACTGCCGGTTCTCTCGTACCGTAATGGGGCGCTGTTTGAGAATGGCGAAGTTCCACGCCCACCGATCCTTCCGCACCTTCTTGTTCAGGTAGTTCCTTTCCATCCACACATCGAATTCGTGCAGCGTGATGTTGGATAGCAGGGGTGAGAGGACACCGCCCTGGGGAACGCCTTCACTCGCGGCACGAAACAGATCACGATCAACGCAGCCCGCCTTGATGAACTTCCACAGCAGGGCAAGGAAACGCTGGTCGGCAACGCGCTTGCGGATTCCCTTTAGAAGCAGACGATGATGAACGGTGTCGAAGTAGCTGGCGAGGTCGCCCTCTATAACCCAGCGCCCGGCGACACTTTGTTCGCCACCGTCCTGCAACTGAAGCTTCACCGTGCGAATTGCATGATGTACGCTACGGGCAGGCCTAAAACCATATGAAGCCGGGTGGAAATCGCTCTCCCATATCGGCTCCATCGCCATCAGCATGGCCCGTTGCGCGATCCGATCCCGCAGGCTCGGAATGCCGAGCGGCCTGAGCTTGCCGTTCGCTTTCGGTATGTACACGCGTCGCGCAGGCAGCGGACTATACGAGCCCGCCAACAGTTCGTCGCGTATCGTCGCCAGTTCATGCTGGAGATTCGCCTTCATCATGCGCCTGTCAACACCGTCCACTCCTGGTGTGCGGGCTCCGCTGGATGCCAGCGTAATGCGAGCCGCTTCGCTCAGCCAATCCCTGTCGGCAATCAGTCTCAGGAGTCGATCGAACTTGCGCTCTTTGTTCTCCGTCGACCATGTCGCCAGTTTGCTTTGCATTTCACTGATTATCAAAGGTCTTCACCTCACTATGGTCAGTTACTCACACGTCAGCAATATAGCTGACAGATTGATGCCTAAAAAATGACCGAACAAGGCACGGATCGCGGCTAATTTGTGAAAGCTGCTCGTGAATTTTTGAGCCCAGCTTTTCACCTTTTTGAA
>NZ_JBFRCG010000052.1:0-10769 GCF_040965595.1 Paraburkholderia sp. EG287B | reverse complement strand
CCGTCGACGACTACGACGCGTTGCTTCCCTGGAAAATGCCGGCCGACCTCCGCTGACCCGCATCACTACCACACCTCACGCGCTCCGCCACCTTACTCTGAGGGGCGTCGTTCGTGGATCGCATACGATCGTTACACATGGCGGATCAGCTTCCAGCAGAACGTCGTCGATCCTCAATCGGATGACTTCGCCCGCGCGCATGCCCGTACTGGCCAACAGGCCAATCATCGATGCGTAGACGTGGGGGCGCAGCGTACGCTGTGGCCGCATCGCCGAAGCGGCATCCAGGATTCGAACGATCTCTTCCTGCGTAAAGATATAGGGCCGTCGCCGCCGCGGTCGAGCGAGCAGCCCACTATCGGGGATCTGTGTCTCGGGAATGCTGGCCTTCAGATAGCAGAGAAACCGTCTAGCCGTTGAGAGGCGGCAAGCCTGCCCGCCGGGGCTGCGGACGGATGATGGACCACATGCCCAGTCAAGCGCAAGTCGAGCATCAATCGGCCATCTGCCGTTTACTCCGGTCACATATTCGACGAAATTGTTCAGCATCCTCGTTCGCGCGGCATCCTTGAATCCCAGGGCTTCCCGGACGGCCAGGTAAGCAGCGAGATGGTCACGCAGTTCAAGATGCCCGTTCATGATGTCACTCCCGGCCACGGCAAGGCCACGTGGGCAAGCGCTGCGACGTCGAGCTTTGCGTAAATCCCGGTGGTCTTGATTGATGCATGAGCACATCGGCGACGTCCTTGAAACTCGCACCCCGACAGACCATCCGCGTAGCTGCGGAGTGGCGAAGGGCATGCGCCGCTGCGGGTATGCTATTGATCCCGCAACGCTTCATTGCCTGCCGAACGGTGCCCGATACCAGCGACGAATCGCGAATCGGCCCGTAGGGTTTCCTCGTGCTCAGGAACACCTCACGGCAGGAACAGGCCGGTCGTTCATCACGCAGGTAGACTAACAATGCGTCACCGACGTCGTGCGGCAGCGGTACTCGCCGCTCGCGGTGATTCTTCCCCGGTGCGATGCGTACAGAACCGTCGTCCCAGTCGATGTCATCGAGCGTCAGATGCCTGGCTTCGCAGGCACGCAATCCCAACCTCGCCAGTAGCAGCAGGATAGCTCGGTTGCGCAACTCGTGAGAACCGCCGTCCCGCGACGCATTGATCACACGTTCGGTTTCGTCGGCAGTCAGCCGAACGGGAAGCGACGCATACCGCCATTGGGGCATTGAGGGGATCGCGGCCTCCATCCCAGCGTCCATTACCCCATAAAATACGAGATACCGAAGCCATGACCGAAGAGATGTTCCCGGCTTATTCCGACTGTGGCCGTGAAGCCGGGTAGCCTCCTGGCGAGCGAAATCCGTGAGCCATTCCGCGCGCAATACGCATCGTTCCGGAACAACCACGTCGCGATATTGGGCAAGAAATCTGCGAACGAAAAAGCAGTATTGACGACGCGTGGCCGTCGCGAGACCGGCGACTTGCGACAGGTGGCCATCGAACTCATTGACCCAGCGATCAAGTTCGGCGGGTAATTCGACGAGCCGTGGCGACGTGGCGGTCCTTCGCGGCCTGACAGCACAGTGTAATGTTGACATCAGCTTCTCCAACCGGCCACGATGGCCGATCGGTAAAGCTTGCTCTTTTATGCGAAGTCGCTTCCGGCACTGCGCGCCGCTGCTCGTTGCTGATTGGGCGTCTTCGGCTACCGACATCGAAGAACCGCTGATAACCAGGAACTGTGTCTAAAAGCACTTAGAGACCATTTCAAAAAGACCCCAAGGGGGCTGTTAACCTTTTCGGCAAGCTGTTAACCTTGGTCGTCTGAACAACTGGAACCAAGGGGATGGGCGCACCGATCATTGATGACGAACTGTGGGCATTGATCGAACCTTTGCTACCGCCGCCGAAGCCGCGTCGCAAGAAATACCCGGGGCGGCTTCCGATTTCAGACCGGGCTGCGCTGATCCTGTTCGTATTCAAGACCGGAATACGCTGGTGCGACCTTTCAACCAAGCTGGGATTCGGATCGGGGCCGACCTGCTGGAGGCGTTTGCGCGACTGGCAAAAGGCCGGCGTGTGGAGCGCGTTGCACGAGTTGCTGCTCGCCAAGTTACGCGAGGCCGGCGAACTCGATTTCTCACGGGCAGCGGTCGATTCATCCTCGGTGCGAGCCGTTGGGGCGGGCGAAAAACTGGCCCGAACCCCACCGATCGCTCGCGACCAGGTTCGAAGCATCACATCCTCGTCGACGCCAACGGCGTGCCCATCAGTGCAATCCTGACTGGCGCGAATCGTAACGACGTTACCCAGTTGCTGCCGCTCATTGACGCGATCCCGCCCATTCGCGGCGTACGCGGCCGACCGCTTCGCAAGCCCAAGGTCATCTACGCAGATCGCGGCTACGACTCCGAGCCGCATCGTGAGCGGCTTCGTGCGCGCGGTATCGAACCGGTGATCGCCAGGCGCCGTACGGAACACGGTAGCGGACTCGGCAAATTCCGCTGGGTGGTCGAGCGGACTCACGCATGGCTGCACAATTTTCGTCGTCTTCGCATTCGCTTTGAGCGTCGAGCCGACATTCACGAGGCATTCCTTAAACTTGGTTGCTCGCTCGTCTGCTGGAACATCTTCAGACGTGCCGAGCAGTCTTTTTGAAACGGTCTCTTATGCGCTGCAGGGCATAAGTGCTTACCTTGTTCGCCCCCTATCAAGCTTCTGCCGATGCTTGAAAAGGCGTTCCGCCGCTGCAAGCGCCCGGTCGGCAAGAGCTGGCGGATGGACGAAACCTATGTGAAGGTCCGGGGTGCATGGAAGTTCTCTCCCGCGCCGTCGACAAGGCCGGCAACACGGTTGACTTCCTGCTGCGAGCGAAGCGGGTCAAAGAGGCGGCCCGACGGTAATTCGAGAAGGCCATCGATCAGAATGGCGCGCCCGAAACGGTAACCAACGACAAGAGTGGTGCCAATCTGGCCGGGCTGCGCGCCGTGAACACCGAGCGTGAGACGCCCATCAAGATCCGCCAGGCCAAGTATCTCAACAATATCGTGGAACAAGACCATCGGGCGATCAAGCGCCGTACCTGACCCATCTTGGGATTCAAGGAATTTCGTTGTGCCCGCATCTTGTTGAGCGGCATTGAACTCATGCATATGATCGCCACGGGGCAGATGGAAGGCGCAGGCAAACTCAGACCATCGGCCGCCCGGCAATTCTACTCGCTGGCGATGTAAGTAATCCTCATCATATCGTTATCGTTCGCCCAAATCGCCTTACCGCGACAGAACCCGTGGAGGCGGCAAAAGCCTTTTTCAGGAAGGCCATCAGACATCAGGACCAGCCACCGAAGAGCATCACGCTTGACGGCTATGCGGCCTCGCACCGCGTCGTGCGCGAGATGAAGGCCGATGGCTCGCTGCCTGAGGACACGAAGATCCGATCCTCGAAATATCTCAATAATCTGGTCGAGCAGGACCACCGCAACATCAAGTCCCGAACGAAAGTCATGCTCGGCTTCAAACGTTTCAGGAACGCAGCGATCACGCTCTCTGGTATTGAGCTGGTACATCGCATTCGCAAGGGCCAATTCGGCCTCGCAAAGCTCGGCCTCAAAGATACCACTGCGCCCGCAGTCTGGGAGGCCGTCCTGTCTGCTTGATGAGGTATCCTCTAGAGCCGACGGCGCTCTCATGTCGAACGCAAAGGAACATGCCCGGTACTATGAGGCCCGCGCCCCGGGATACGACGCCTCCGTGGGGTATGGCACCGTGCTGGTCGAAGCCGGCCTGGCGCCGCTCAAGCAGCATCTGGTCAACGCGCTAAGTGGCCTGGATGTGCTCGAAATTGCGTGCGGCACTGGCTACTGGACCCGCGCAATCTCGGGGGCGGCGCGCTCGCTATATGCTGTGGATTACGACGCAGCGTCGCTCGGGCGTGCCCGGCGGCAGCTTGCACAAGAAGATCACGTCCGTTTTGAGCGCGCGAACGCTTATCGGCTCGGCGAAGTGCCCGCCCGGTTCGACGGCGCGTTCGGCATGTTGTGGTGGTCGCACATGCCGCGGGCGCGCGCCTCTCCCGGTCCGCCACCCTGCGCCACGGGCCGCGTCATGGCGTACAAATAACTGTCGCCTGCAACAAGTCCGCGGTTCGGACGTGCTTCGTAATTGATCATCGTCCCCTCGCGGCAAAAACCGAGCCGCTCCATGCTGCTGTGCGCGCGGCCGTCCACCGCACAGCATGCGAACACCCGATACACCCCGGGCTGCGTAATCAGCCAGTCGAGAATGACGCGCAGGGCAAGGATGAATTTGCGACGCTTGCGGCTGCCGCCTTGTCGGCTGATCATCACGCCGAGTTCGACTTGCGGCAACCGGGGCGTGAGTTCCACGATAGCCGTCAGCGCGCCGTCGTCCTCGCCGAACAGGCCGTAGCGGTATCGCAAGCTGTATTGCCAGCCCGTCATGGATTCCGTGATGTATGCGTGCGTGGCCCAGGCGTCAGTATGCCTCGGGATCACGAGATCGAGCATGGTTTCGTTGTCGCTGAACATCTGTTCGAAGAGTGTCGGACAGTCGTCTGGCGTGAGCGGCCTGGCAATCAGGCCGTACGCGCTCATGGTATCGAACGGCTTTAACTCCATGGAAACCTCCTGTGGCACTGTCACGTTGGCGAGGTAGTCACGTAAGGTGTCACGATGAAGAAAAGAAATCGCTTTATCGCGGCCACCGGTTCCCGGCAGCAATCCTTAGTCTCGCGGTTCGGTGGTATTTCAAATTCGGCGCGGGCTTCGCAGATCGCGTCAAAGCTGCCCGCCGCAAGCCTGGGCGCATATGGCATCTGGACGAAGTCTTCGTTACGTTGCGCGGTGAACCTTATCTGCTCTGGCGGGCAGTCGACCAGCACGGCGCCGAACTCGACATCCTGCTGCAGAAACATCGCGATAAGGCCGCAGCAAAGCGCTTCTTCAACCGCGTGCTGGCCGCCTGTGCCAACGCGCCACGAAGGATTGTCATCGATCAGTTGCGCAGCTATCCGGCCGCGAAGGCCGAAATCTCAATTCCCTCTTCAAACGCGGCTTGTGGGGGCCCTCGCCGGTATATCCCTGATCGGCAAACGCGAGCTTAACCGTCTGGCCCGTGGCCTGCTGAACCTGACGCGCAAGTTCGCCGACCTGTGCACTCTCCTGTTCATTGGCGGGCGTCACATGCACAGCAAGCAACTGCCCCAGGGTATCGACGGCCATATGGACTTTGCTACGTTGTTTGCGCTTATAACCGTCATAGTCGGCTCGCGGCCCGCTCTCGCACGTCGACTGCAGCGTGCGGCCATCGAGAACCACTGCGCTGGGCTGCCCCTTGCGGCCTTGAACGACCCGTACGATCGAGCGCAGGTCGCTGACCATGGCCTCGAAGCAACCCGCCTGAATCCAACGTTGTGTTTGCTGGTAGACCATCTCCCATGGCGGAAAGTCGTTGGGCAACAGACGCCATGGCGCACCTGCACGCACGATCCAGCGAAGCGCGTTGAAAATCTCGCGCAATTCGTATCGACGCTACGGCGCGTCTTTGCGCATCAAAGTCAGATACGGCGCAGTGAAGTGCCATTTTTTGTCCGATACATCCGTCGGGTAGGGGCGGCGTTTGCTCATCCCGCCAGGTTACCAGGTTTGGCCGTAAGTGCCTAACACGCTACGTGACAACGCCGTACGGCCTGATGTCGTCGCCATCGCCATCGCCAGCGCTGCGGCCGTCCGCCGTGTTCGACCGGAATCAACCATGACCGACATGGCACTTCTCCAGACGACAGTGCATCGTCCAATTTCGTTGCACGTCCGGTATCATCCGCGAGCACAAGACTTGAAAGCGAAGCCGGTACCAATGCAACCCGGCCAGCACCGCTGGATGCCGGAGCCCGGCCAGCGGCGTGAGATCGAGGACGCTGACAGGGGACCCGCACGCTGCCCCGCAACAGGCGGCCGGCGCGCGGCGTAGCAATCAGTCGGTTACTTTGCCGCTGACTTGAGCGAGTCCGACAGCCCGTTGGAGAACTGCGCTTCGGCGTTCGTGATGCCGTTCTCGAAGTTGCACTTCTGCTCGACCATCTGGAAGTGCATCGCTGCCATTTGCTGCGCTTCCATCTGGGCTTCCATTGCCGCCATTGCGCCTATTTGAACGCCCATTGCCATAGGAGCCTCCGATGAGAAAAGTTGCGTTGGTTGGCTGTTTGCTGCGTTGACCGGGGCCGGTGAAGAAGCACCGACCACAGGGATGATCATAGGCATCCGTAAAAATGCGCACGTGCCGGACGCGAAGGCGGCGCGCCACGTGCGAAGCACGAGGACGGCTGCTTAAACCCTTAAACGCCAACGCGAATCGTTCGATGGAACTGGGAAGCGTGTGTTCTTCTTCGCTCGTGACGAAACATCTTCGCATTTTCGGGCGTTGCGCCCGTGGCGCATGCTAGCGTCGTCAGACCGGGCTTCACTGTTTTCAAAATCCGGGGGCGCGCCGCTTGCACGCTGGACCGTCCACGCTTTAAGGAACGCACATGACACTTCCTGGTTACTATCATATTGGCCCTGCTGCACCTATTGACACCGACGCCGCCGAGCACGAGCCACAATCCCCGCTCCGGCGGCCCTCCGGCGCGCCCACGGCAAGTCAGAACTCTGGCGTGCTCGACGGCCTGACGGCGGGTGGACCGTCGCGGCGTGCGCGGTCCGCCAGCCGTCAGCCGCCTCCCGCACATTCGCCTTCCGGCATGCCGGAAGGTCCGCCGCAAATGTCGCCTCAGGATTTCCAGTCGCACAACGATCAGATGTCGCAGCTATTCCAGCTATGCCAGATGGCGCTGGATGTGTCGCAAAACAGCCGTCAGCTTCTACAAAAGGCTATGGACGGCGAAAGTCAGCTTGCCGCATCGGAAGCCGCGGGGATGGAGCGCGCCGCCCGCTGATTCCCGGTCTTTCTGGAGTGACGAAATGCTGATTAAAGAGCCGCTCGGACTCGCGCAGTCCTTCTTCGGTAAAGATCAAAGACTTCGTCCTGTTGGCCGGGTCTTCGATGAAACCCCGTTCGTAGAGTCGGTTCAGCACATCCCAGTCGAAACCCTTCCATGCGCGGTATCGATCATGCAGGGTCAGGTAGAGAAGTGCCAGGGCGACTTCATCAATTGCGTCGGTGTTGATGTTCACGATGCTTCGCCCGCGGCCGTCCGAACCCGCATACAAAACCGTTCGAGACTGGCCAGAATTTCATCAGCCGACTTGCTCCAGGAAAACGGTTGTGGATAGGCGTTGTAGATGTCCAGGTATTGACGGATCGCGTCTTCGAGTTGACGTGTCGAGCGAACCAGGCTTTGATCGAGGCCGATTTGTGTGTGCCATAGTTACCTGGCATGGCTCTGGTGCAAATAGGCGGTCTGTACGAGATTGTTGTTATCTAGAGGATACCTCATCAAGCAGACAGGACGGCCTCCCAGACTGCGGGCGCAGTGGTATCTTTGAGGCCGAGCTTTGCGAGGCCGAATTGGCCTTTGCGAATGCGATGTACCAACTCAAGGAAACCGATGGCCATGATAAAGCGATTTGTTCTTGGTCATATGGCCATCTTACTCGACCGCCCTTGACAACGCCGACCACGCGCCACCTCCATTTCAGGTGTCATACGCAGATCGACGAAACGCTCGCGTTCATCGAGGAGTCCGCGCAAGGCTGGCTAAACGGCACGCTGATCCGCTGAGTTCTGGAAGACCGCGCAAGCGGCCGGCTCACCGGCATGATCGCGTTGCGTCCGCATCCGCCGCGCGTGGAAATCGGTGTGATTGATCTATACGGACAGCCTCGACAAGATGCAGCAGGTCAACGCAAAGCTGATAGAGGATCCTGAATAGGCAGCCTTGCTCGGCAGGAACAAGGATGTCTGAGCGGAAAGCCTGATGCACGACACTGTCGTCAGGTTGGTATGAAGGCAGGCAGATACCACACGAGCGCGTTGCCATGTTGGCCTGAAACAAGTCTGGTCACGCAAGGGAACCCTTCTAACTGCACGATTCCACCCGCTGACCTGGGACGGTAACACTGAATTTAATTCCGGGATATCAGTCATGATCAAAATGAATGCGAAAAAAGCTATATGCATTGTCGCTGCATCGTTCCTGACTGCATGCGGTGGTGGTGATGGCAGCGATGTAACGTCCGTTGCAGATCCACAAGGAACGTCCGATGCAGATCCACAAGGCTTCTGGCTAGGCAAGTCGAGCAGTGGCCGCACGATCGCAATGCTTGTGCTGGAGACAGGGCAGTACTTTGCTGCGTACTCATTCAACAATTCAGTCGAAGGAATGATCGAGGGAACGTTCGCGGTCGACGGCCCCTCAATCTCCGACCATTCGGCAATCGACTTGAACCTCGCCGTTGGGGCGTCAGCGGTGCCGGCCAAGATTAAGGGTATGGTCGCGGCCAAACAGAAGCTCATCGCTGTGGTAAAGGAAGCCACTCAGACTCAGAAATTCGACGCAACGTACAATTCCGCCTACGATACGTCGCCATCCGTGTCCGAAGTCGCCGGAACGTGGGCGGCAACAGTGGCGGGAAGTGCCGCCCCTACGACCATGACAGTTGCCGGCGATGGCAGTTTCACCGGGGCAAGCGGGTCGTGTACGTTCAGCGGATCATTGAAGCCCCGCGCTTCGGGGAAAAAAGTGCTCGATGGCACAGTGACATTCGAAGACACGTCATGCCCACTGGGGGCGGGCACATCAATCGACTTTGAAGCCGTGACTGCCAACAATCAGATGATCGCGGCGGGCGTTAATTCGGCCAGAAGTGCCGGTTTCGTGTTCGTTGGGATAAGAATGCATTGGGAGGTGAGTAGACCCGGGGAGTTGCACCCCGAGTCTCTCGCACATCCGAACGTGAGCCTCTCGGCTCATTCAGCAGCCGGGTCGGCCGGTGGAATTTCACCACCAGCCGCCCACAGAACCGTGCGTAAACGTCTCCATTTACACGGCTCGTCCCAGCCATTCCCATGCCACCTCGCGATGGCAAAGCGACGCGGAAGATCCAAAGCTCTTCCCGGTTTCCCGGTTGGCGACAACCTTCCTTGAGCTGAGTCATCCCCTTTGCTCCACGCCCATTACTGGCCCTTCAACGCTCGTACGGGATGATCCGCCCCCTGTGGGGGGCGACAAATGGAATGAACGCCCCCACCTACCTGGTGGGAGACGCTGAGAGGAGGCGGACCCTCGCGGGCCGACGGCATCAAAGTGCCCAGATGGAAGATCATCGAGGTCTTCACAGGCAAACCGGAGGGTCCAAATGAAGTATACGACGGTCGGGGTGGACATCGCGAAGAACGTCTTCCAGCTTCACTGGGTGGACGCCAGCACGGGTGAGATTGTGAACAAGCAAGTGAAGCGGGCCGCGTTCCTTGAGCATTTTGCGAATCGCGAGCCCTGCCTGATCGGCATGGAGGCCTGTGGCGGTTCGCAACACTGGGCCAGGCGACTG
This sequence comes from Paraburkholderia sp. EG287B, assembly GCF_040965595.1. Taxonomy (NCBI): domain Bacteria; kingdom Pseudomonadati; phylum Pseudomonadota; class Betaproteobacteria; order Burkholderiales; family Burkholderiaceae; genus Paraburkholderia; species Paraburkholderia sp. EG287B. The sequence goes on along the minus strand of NZ_JBFRCG010000052.1, from coordinate 1,256 downwards.
ACGGAAATGGGCCATCAGGTCAAGCTGATGCCAGCGAAGTTCGTCAAGGCGTTCAATATCGGCAACAAGAGTGATCCCGCTGACGCTCGTGCGATCTGGATGGCCACGCAGATGCCCAGCAAGCCCGTCGCCGTGAAGACAGAGGCCCAGCAGGCCGTGCTGGCGCTGCACCGGTTGCGGCAACAGCGAATCAAGTTTCGCACCATGCAGATGAACAGCCTGCGAGGCTTGCTCACAGAATACGGCGAGGTGATGGCAAAGAGTCGTGCTGCGCTGGACAAGGCGATTCCCGGCGTGCTGGCAAGGCTGTCCGAGAGACTGCCGGCGATGCTGATCGATTCACTACGCGAGCTATGGAGCGATCTTGAGCGGCTCGACAGGCAGATCGCTGATATCGAACGGCGCCTGCAGGCCTGGATGAAGGAAGACAGAGCTTGCAAGGCAATTGCCGCGATTCCCGGTGTGGGGCTGCTGACAGCAACGGCCACCGTTGCCACCATGGGCGACGCGAAGGCGTTCAGGTCAGGGCGGGAATTTGCCGCGTGGCTCGGCCTGGTCCCCAAACAGATTGGCACGGGCGGGAAAATCCAGCTACTGGGTATCAGCCGGCGCGGCGACACATACGTACGTACACTGCTGATCCATGGCGCGCGAAGTGTGCTCTATCACGGGAAGCACGTGGGTCCGTGGGCTGAGGAATTGCAGAAGCGACGTCCGTCAAACGTGGTCACCGTAGCGCTGGCGAACAAGATGGCCCGAACAATCTGGGCAATCCTCGCGCATGACAGGCAGTACGATCCAGCTCATGCAACAGCAGAGTCAGCTTGATAGATCGAGCAATAGAGTAAAGCTTGGAGGAATGACGTCGAAAGGTTGCGTTGGCAATCGAGCGTGATGACAAGACTGGTCGGACCGTGACTCGCTGAACCTGAAACATAATTCAAGTGTTCAGCTCGTGCGACAAATGAGGGGCGAGTCAGCGGATTTCATCGGGGCCCGCAGCGTATGAGGCTGCAACGAGGCCGCATATAAAGCTGCAACCCATCCTGTCGAATCAACACGCAAGAAAAACTGGCGCATCGGGGGCGTTCATATAAATTATGTTGGCCGGTCGTTGACGTTTGTTTTGGCCGCCGGAGACGACGAACCACCGGCGGCGCCGCGTCGGCGGGGCAATAGGATGGCTGATCGATTCTTAAAGAAGAAGCGGTCAGCACATGTCTGGAACCCGCATCACCGACCAACAGGTTCGCCTC
>NZ_JBFRCG010000051.1:0-14190 GCF_040965595.1 Paraburkholderia sp. EG287B | reverse complement strand
CACCAGGGATCTCGACAAAAAGCTCATGCGGTACATACTTCAATACAATAAGCAAGCACTCCCATTGAAATGGAAGTACTCCGATCCATCGCGGCGAATCCGGTGCAATTCATCTGGTTCAACGGACTAGGAGAACTGCGTGTAGCGGTCGTCTGCCGGTCTGCAAACTCGGCCGGTTACTTCCAGCGTCAACGGCACGCCTTTGCGACGCAGTTCCTAACGGATGGGACCGTGGTGGGGCTGGGCGTAGGCTCGACTGGCCCTCCTCGATGCAAACGGGCTGACCGGTATTTTTTTGAACGCAGCCGTCCCGCCACCGTCTTGAGATCGTCGGCGGCGCCATAGGGATGGATAGCGATCGCTGCCGATCGCTGCCGATCGACCGGGCGTCGCTGGTAACCTGCGCAGAGCGGGCCCGGTCGCCGCTGATCTTTTTGCTGAGATCAAGAAATCAACCCGCGCGCAGCAGCTGGATAAGGTCGTCCAGTGTCTGCAATTCCTCGAGATGCATCATTATCTCGACGATCTGCGAGCCCCGATTTTCCAGCGATGTTCCACTCACGTTATTGAGGAATTTCTCGATAACGTTCGCATCTCTGAGGGGTCTCTGCCATTCACCGGGCGCCCAACCGACGCTCGCCGTATACGATGAACCGTTCTTCATCAATGCGGTCACCGTCGACATGCATTGTTCGTCTTCGCTCCAGAACGCTTGCTCGGCCGTTGGGTCGATGCCTACGTCCATCTTCATCATGGATCGAGCGATCGCCGGGTCGTTGAAGATATCCGGCGCATACCACCCGCGCCCAGGCTCGATGGCGTGCAGTGCCATCGCCGATACGTATTCCACGGAGAACTGGGCATCAAGTGCGGATTTCGGCGCCTTATCGGAAAACCACTCCACGATTCTCGCGAAGCACCGAATTTCAAGCTTCTCGACTTCATCCGGAACGATCCCGTTCGCCTGCGTGATCCGGGACACCGCATCGATCGTCGTGTGAAGGAACGCGCAGCTCGGAAACTTCTTCAGCATGACCTTTCTGGTTCGCCACTCTTCGCCCAAGGCCGACGAAAACTGAGCCGGATCGAATTGGTCCGAGCCGATAATGCGTGCAAAGCCGCGTTCAGCATCGCTCAACATCGCGAAGGGCCCGACAATGTCTTGACGCGCGCAAAGCGCGGCATCGACGCCGCCCAGTGCCATCTGGCCATAGTTGGCTTTCAACGCATGCGCCGGCCGGCCATATTGAACGTACCAAAGCGGTATGTTGGTGTTCGCGGCGGCGTGGCCCAGCGCTGAGCGGAACTGTGCCTCCGTACCACCGGAAACGACCATGGCCGCAGCGCCGGCGGCCATACCGTGCCACGCGTGATAGACAGCAAATCGCCGATATGCTTCGGGGCTCGCGCGCGTCGCATCGTGAACGCGAAGGCCCGCCTCGTATCCGGCCACGATACCGGTGAGCAGTTGTCGGGGTGTCGCATTCAGTCGCTCGGCGACCGCCAGTGCGGCGGGAATGACGGTGGCGCTTGGGTGGCCACTTGCAGTGTCCTCGTAATCAAGCACGTCGGAAAGCCATCCGTTGATCTTCGCGGCGAGTGATGAGGGGAACTGCAACGCGGTGCCGGGTATACAGCAGCCCCCCCCTGCATTTCCTGGGTCGTAGGCGGCGAGAATATCCCTGCCCAATTCCGTTTCGACGCCTGCGACGATGCATCCAATCGTGTCGAGCGTGATCAGCTTGGCCATGTGAATGACGTCGGCCGGGATGTCCTCGTACGTCAACCCGGAAAGAAACTGCGCCAGGACGCCGGCGTCGTGGTGGCTCGGCTGACTGGGGAAAAGGATGTGCTCGACGCACGGCGAAGATTCGCTTTGATTGGCGTGATGGCCTGCCGGTTTCATGGCTTACCCTGGATGATAAAGGGGGGGCGTGGCAGCCCCCGGGGACGTTTCGGTCAGGTACTTCTTCGGCTACTTACTTGCAGAGATCGGTCGAAGTCAGGTTCTCGGGCGGAAGATCCGCCTCCGAGAAGCCGTATTGTTTGAGAATTTCGAGCATCTTGCCGCTCTCCCGCAACTTCTTGAGCTGGGCGTTGTACGCGTCGCGGAAGTCGGCGTCGGCCGGTCTGAAGGCGAGCGCCGGATAGCCGTAGAGCGCTTTCCCGTCGGCGCCGACCGGTTGTGTGAAGGGGAGCGCGCGCTCGAGCTTGTCGGACGCTTTGGCCCATACGCTGATCGTCGCGGCGGTCTCCACGACGGCGTCGGCACGGTGGCTAGTCAGCGCGGCAAGTTCGGCGTCCGTGTCGGTGAAGGCGCTGACCCGGTCTTTCGGGATGCCTGCATCGATGGCGTGCTGGTATTCGACACTGCCTCTGCCCGTGGCCAGCATCACCGATTTGTCTTTCGCAATGTCGGCATAACTATGCAGGTTTTTCGGATTGCCTTTCGGAACCAGAAGCGCGTCGCTCATCTGGATGTCGGGGTTCCCGAAAGCAACGAGCTTGCAGCGCTCCGGCTTGATATATAGACCGGCGGCAATAACGTCGAAGCGCTTGGATGTCAGGCCCGGAATCAACGCGCCGAAGTCCGCGACGACTGCATCGATCTTCGTAATGCCAAGCCCCGCAAATGCTGCCCTGAGGATATCGACGGTTTGCCCTTTGACGTTTCCGTTTGCGTCAACGTAGCCCCACGGAGGCTGATTGAAGATGCCTACCCTAATCGTTCCAGTTGCCTTCGCCTTACTCAGGACACCCTGCGCCTGAGTTGTCGATGCTCCCAGAAGGGCGGCAACCGCCACGAGCGTACCCAAAACCACATTCAGCCTCATCCCGATGCTCCTCCGTGTTGAAAGTGTGCTGCGTCATCATGTGTGTAAGCATAGCTGGTATATTAGGTATGTCAACGGGGGAAACCATGTACCAAGATATGGCTTCTGATACGGAACCGATTTGCGCGCGGTTACTGATCCGGATCGGACGTTTTGTCGTAGGAGAAAAGATCGATGCCTATGCTGGGCGATAGGCGGAAGGCTCGAATGGTTTGGGAGGCGCGGTATGCTTGTCGCGGCGCATGGGCACAGGCGGCTGCGCGATGGGCCATTATTGCGCTGCGCCCGCGCGCGTCGTCGCCGGGATTCCGTGCCGCGCAGGCTTTGCTTTTGGTGGCGATGCGCGCCCTTGTGTCGAGTCGCGCCAAGGCTAAAGGACGCTCATCGCCGAAGTTCAGATGCGATCGAGTTAGGCCGACGAGGAGATTGCTTGAATTTCAAGGAAAGTCCACGGTACACGCTAGCCTGTCAAACGGCGCCTGAAGGATGCCATAAACGATAATTTCGGGTTCGCTCGTCATCATCCGGTATAACCGCCGCAGCATGGGATAGCCATTGGGAACGCCGAATATTTCTTCCACTTCGGTAGTGGCGGGTGCCGCGTCGATGACCAGATGGGTCTGGGTGACGTCGATTGCGTGCCTGGCCAGCGCGTCAACGACGAAGCGCTCTCCAAACTCGTCCACGATGTCGTCGCCGATATCCGGAGAAAGATAGGTCGTGTCATACACGACAGGCGCATCGTCCATCCAGATCGTTTTTCGGACACAGAGCATCACGTGATCGGGCGGGGCGATCGTACTCATGGTCGGATCGGATATTTTCTCTCTCGTGACCGACACCGAACGTATGCTCGAATCGTCAAACGACGGCTGCATCGCGTCGAGCTGATACAACAGCCGCTTTTGTTGTTTGACGTATGTTCCTTTCCCGGGAATCGATACCAGGGTCCCTGCAGCCTGTAGGTCGCGTAGCGCGCGCTTTATCGTAATCGAACTGACACCGAATTCTCCGCTGAGCATGGCCGTCGACGGAATCGCGACGTCGGGAGAATAGGTGCCGGCTGCAATGCGTCGTCGGAGCTCTTCGCGTACTGTTTCATGCAGCGACTGTGAGGGTTGTAGTTGGGGCTTGATCAAGATGGCTCTCGTGCTCATGTCGATGCGGATCAACCGGACTATAGCTCGCCTGCGGTCCGCATGCCTAGTATCCCAAGCATCCGACGAACGCATACTGGTTCGATTGGCGGTCACAGGCTACCGTCCCACGGGGCGTCATAGCAGGGGCCCCGCGGCGATGCAGTTTCGACCGGACAGGACATTGACGTGCTTGAGTTATATAGTTATACTAGGTATGATAAGTAAGGCTAGCCAGCGACGGAAAAATTGTGCGATATCGAAGAGCGACCACTCCTGGGCATCATCCAGCTTGATTGCGATGATGCGACCTCAGACTCATCGGTTGACGTTACGGCGCGCGGCGCTGCTATGCCATTTTGGGTCGGCGATCCGTCGTTCTGGAAAATGCCGTTCCAGAATCGAGTCGCAGAGGGCGCAGACCCCGCCGCCAACAAGATTCCTACGCCTGAAGCTGTTCGGGGTATTGGAAAGGCGGCCGGTGGACTGGATGGCAAGTTTGGTTATTGCCCCATAAATTTCTCGCGGCACAAAGGAACTAACGATCACTTAACTAGACCACGAAACTTTTACGTGTGGAACGCAACTCGCTAAGGTTGTTCCAAAGCAGATCTACAGCGAGTCTTCCACAATTCGAGTTCTACGAGATATGGCGAAAGCACCGGCTGATCGATGGTTCAGCCGGTGCTAACTCTTTGAGAGAAGGGATTATCCTTAGCGCGAGGTTCATGCTCACTGAAATCTGCTGGTCCATCGATCCGAAGCTGCCACAGGGCTGCTTCCAATTGCATGTCCCGAAGTTCAGGACCTCCGGCGAGAACATGCTAGTCATCGGCGAATCCTGCGTCGGCAATAGCCGCCAGTCCAACGCACATCGCCACCGATTTCTCGAACTCGATCAGCGCAGCTATCGCACTCGAGGAGCGCACTCTCTGAGCGTACCAGCAGCATCCGCGAAAGCGAGCGATGGCTGTAGGGTCGCTTCGACTCGCTGGCGGAAATGTGATCGACCAGTTGATGCAAATGTAGGGAGGGGCCAGAAACTGCTCCTCGAACGAAAGCGCCCGGAAGATGCTCCGGGCGTTTCAGCGGGTCTCTTCATCGCCCCACAAGGTCACGATTTGCCGGACATCTCGCAAACGGGCAGCCGATCACTGAACTCGGGCGGTTCCTTGTAGCCATGTGAGGTGGCCAGCAAGACGACGCGAGCGTCGTGTCTGATTTGCCCATGATCGATCAATCGGCGCAAGCCCGTGAGCGCGGCAACGCTAGAGCGTTCGAGGTACAGCCCCTCACGGGCCAGCGCAAGCTGGTCGCCGATGATTTCGTCGTCGCGGACCGCGACGCCCAGGCCACCGGTCGACTCGAGGGCAAGCAAGGTCTGCCGGGTAACAGTGTTGCCGCCAATCGACTCCATCACCGTATCGCCGGAATAGTCGCTGCAGACCATCCCGTGCCCCTGTTGAGCGAGCCTGATGCGGGGGAACGGTTCGACAGCATGAACCCTGGGAATGGCGCGCACCAGGCCCGAGTCGTGCAGGTCCTGATAGCCCTTCGCAATACCCCACAGCACATCGCCGCGCGCGGTCGGAACGATGATGTCCGTGGGCGGATGCGTTGCGAACTGCAGATGGAGCTCGAATGCGATGGCGCGATAACCGTCGACTCCGAACGGATTGCTGCTGACGGGCGGCATGATCGAATTGGTCACCGGATACCACTCGCCCTGCCGCGCACGCTGAGCGATGAGGGCCCAGCGATCGTCCGAATCGTCGGTCGCGATGATTTGCGCGCCGTGCATTTCGATTGCTCTGCGCCAGTTCGGGCTGATGTCCGGCGTCGTCACGACCACGCATTCGATGCCGGCGCGGGCGGCATAGGCCGCCGTCGAAACCCCGGCGTTACCGCTCGATGCAACGGCGACGGTCGTTGCGCCGATATCGACCGCGCGCTGCATAACGATTGCACCCATCCTGTCCTTGTGGGAGCCGGTAGGGTTGCAGAATTCATTCTTCGTGTACAGCGCGTCGACGCCCAGCGCGGCCGCGAGCCGGGGCAGGCTCGATAAGGGCGTGTTGCCCTCTCCCAGTCCTGTCGTACCGCGATACGCCATCCAGTCCGTGATGTTTCCAGCATTCAATTCGGCCGGGAACGCGGTGTAATGCGGTGCGACGCTCGCCGGTGTGCCCGCGCTGAGACATGACGGACAACCTTCGAAATAGTCGTCCAGCGCGTGTACCAACCCACACTGGATGCATTTCATGCCGGAAATGTTGGGATTGAGTCGGCTCATCAGTTGGCTCCCGAGAGGTGTGACGCGGCGGCGTTTTCCAAAAGTCCGAACAGGCAATCGCCGCGGCTCGCCAATGCCGGATGCCGCTTGCAAACAATCAGCCCGGCGCGACGGAAGCGGATTTCGAAGGGCGGGTCATGCGGCCGGTCGATCGAGTGCAGGAGTCCGGCGAGCTGGCCTTCCTCGACTCGCTCGCCGAGCTGTGCCATGGGCTCGAACAGGCCGTCGTCATCGGCATACACGAACAGGTCCGTGCTCTCGCAACTCATCAATGTGACCGGCGCGGGTTCGGGCACGTCGCATGACGACAGGATTCCGAGATACTTGAGAAGCCTGAGCGTGCCGTGCTCGGCCAGCGTGCAGCCGTGGCCGTGAAGCGTGGTGCCTCCACCCAGCTCGGCCGTGATGACCGGCACGCCGACTTCGGCAGCTGCCGCGGGCAGCGTGGTATTGCCGCCGCCACCGGCACCGTCGGTAAATTCGGCAAGCGGCACGCCGAACACGCGCAGCAGTTCGTGCAGGCGCTCGTTTTCCGCGTCCGTCTTTGCGCCCCGGACGAGTGCGCACGGCATATAGTCGAGCGAGTGGCCGCCCGAGTGGAGATCAACGACCAGATCGGCCATCGGCAGGAGAACCTCGCAGACGTAGTGCGCGATCATTTCGGTGGCGGTACCGTGCGCACGACCGGGATATACGCGATTGAGGTTGCCTTCGTCGATGGGCGAAACACGTCGTCCTGCCTTGACCGCGGGAAAGTTCAGTGAGGGAAGGATGATGATGCGGCCGTGCAGATTGTCGGGGACCAGTTGCCTCGCGATGCGCGTGAGGCCGATCTGGCCTTCGTATTCGTCGCCGTGCGTGCCCGCGAGCAGGACCGCGGTTGGGCCGTCGCCATTTTTCACGCAGATGACCGGAATCGGAATCCAGCCATACGCGGACGTGTCGGTGGAAATCGGCAGTCGCAAGCAATCGACTTGCTTGCCGTTCATCTCATAGTCGATTGTCGACCAGATTCGTGTAGTGCCTGACATGTGAAACCTGTGGAAAGTCAAAAAATTATCGAATCACCGGCAGCGTTTCCGGCGACGTCGCGCACAGAAATTCGATGCCGGACTCGGTGACGAAGACCACTTCCTCGAACTGAAACACGGCGCCGTCGCGTTCGAGCTTCGGCTCGATGTGCAGGATCATGCCGGGCTCGATCAGCGTCGTGTCGGTTCCCGACAGCGACGGCGGCTCGGTCACGTCGAGGCCGCCGCCATGGCCGATGCGCGAGACTGCGGTGTACACGGAGCCCAGCGCGGCCTCGCGCCACAATTTGTCGAAGTGCCGGTACACGTCTGCGCACGTCAACCCGGGACGAATATGATTGGCAACCTCCAGCGTCAGCAATCTCACGGCCGTATACGTCTCCAGTTCCCAGCCCTTCGGGTCGCCGGCACGGGCAATCCGGTTGCGATCGGCCGGGTAGCCACCGTAGGTCGCGCGAAAATCGGTCCACACGTAGTGGCCGAGTTCAAGCTTTCGATCCTTAGCCGCGCGGCAATAGGCGAAATCGCCGCTGGAAAAGAGCATCGCGATCGGATCGGCGCTTTCGGCGCCATTCAGATAGATCTGGGCCTGCATCAGGTAGTAAAGTTCGTACTCCGTCATGCCGACATAGGCTTGCTTGATCGTATGATCAAATGCGGCGTTGACGATCTCGTATGCGGTCCGATTGAGATCGGCTTCGAATCTGGATTTGATCAGCCGGACTTTCCAGATCGGGTCCGCCGCGCTCTTGATTCGACCGTTCGCATCGATCGAATTGAGCGCGTCGATCAAACCCAACGAGCCGCGCCCGAACATGTCCTGACCGTAGTCCAGCGCGATATGGGCGGCACTTCCGGTTGTCTTGTTCCTTACCCAGTCCGAAACCGCGATCACCGCTTCGTCGAGAAAGCCTCTGTAGTAGACCGGCTCGAAAATCCGCTCCCTGAGCTGGACGGTCGTGGCTTCGCCGAGGCTGCCGAACAGCGCGAAATCCTGTGACGAAATGGCGGCAAAGACCGGCCGCGCCTTGTGATCCCAGGAAAGCTCCTGGTAGTCCGTGAAGTAATCGACGTTCTTCTTGTCCGTCAGAACAACGACGTCGATTCCAGCTTTTGCCATTTCCTGGCGGATGTTGGTCAAACGCTGGCGAAGTTCGCTTTGGGGTACCGGGGGAGCTGGCGCACGGAAGACGGCGGGAATGTTGAGTTGAACTGCGGTCATCTCTGGATCTCCATGTCGTGAGACGGAATGTCGATGGAACAGGCGAGGCGATCGAACGGGGCTTGAACAACGCCATAGATCGTCAAATTCGCGTCGGCAGTAATCATCTTGTATATGCGACGCAGCATCGGATATCCGTTCGGAACGCCAAATATCTCGGTAGCGCGATCGGAAGCGGGGAAGGCTTCAACGACGATCCGCGTCTTGAGGAGCGGGATGCCGCGTCGCTCGAGCGTGTCGACGATAAAGCTGCTGCCGAATTCGTCGACGATTTCGTCGTCGACGTTCGCCGAGAGGTAGCTGGCGTCATAGAGAAACGGCGCGCCATCCGAAGAGATGACTTTCCTGACGCAGAGCATTGCATGGCTGGGGGCGTCGAGCGCGGCCATGGACCGATCGGCGATCTTTTCGCGCGTCACCGAGATCAAGCTGATGTCGGCCCCGTGAAGGGATGACATGCGCATATCAAGCTGACGCAGGATGCGCTGCTGCTTCTTCACATAGGCGCCTTTGCCGCGAATCGTGACGAGCACGCCGGCCGCCTGCAGGTCACGCAACGCCCGCTTCACGGTGATCACGCTGACCTTGAATTCTTCGCTGAGCATGGCGGTGGACGGAATGGGCGTATCGACAGCGTAGGCGCCGTTCCTGACTCGCTTTAGGAGTTCATCGCGCACGGTCTCGTACAAGGGCAAAGGTGTCTCCAGTCTTGGTCTGTTTATCAGCGTCTCGGATCGGTCCGGCCGTTTCGCCACTCGGGAAAGTACGGGCGCGCCAGCGCGGAACGTTTCTTGACATGCTTGGTATGCCAAGTATACTCTACACATCAACAAAAGCAAAGGAGACAGTCATGAGGATGCAGGCGCGGAGCAAATGGCTTGCGTTTGTTCTTGCCGCGGCAGGCGTGGTGGCCGGCGCCGCCATTGCACATGCGCAGTCGGGCGGCGATGAGTCGATTCGCAGCGGCGAAATCACGGTGGGGATCCACAATCGGGCACCGTGGGGATATCGAAATGCCGATGGCAGTGTTGCCGGCGTCGGTCCCGACATGATTCGGGCGGTTCTCCGGCAGGCGGGTGTGAAGAAGATCAACTTCGTTGTCGTGGATTTCGACGCGCTGATCCCGAGCCTGCTTTCCAGGCGTATTGACGCCGTCGCTTCCGGCCTGGCGATTACACCGCCGCGCTGCAAGCAAGTGATTTTCAGCAATCCTGATCTGGCGATCGGCGATGCCATTCTGGTAAAGAAAGGGAATCCCCTCAACATCCACAGCTTTGCGGACGTGGTGAAGAATCCGGCGATCCGGCTTGGCGGTGGCCGCGGAAGCTCGGCGGTCGAGCATGCCATGGCCGCCGGAATCCCGAAGGACCGAATTCTTTTGCTCAAGGATGTCGAGTCTTCCGTCGGCGCGCTGATGGCCGGCCGCATCGACGCCGATACCGAATCGGCAGCCACCGTGATCAGCACGCTCAAGGATCCGAATATCGGCGACCGGCTCGAACGCGCAACGCCATTTACCGGTTTGGTGAAGAATGGGCAGCGGGTGGCCAATTACGCGGCGATCGCGTTCCGGCCCGAGGATTCGAAATTACGTGGCCTGTACAACGATGGGCTTGCCAGGATGAAGGCCGATGGCTCGATCAGGAAGGTCTTTGAAAAATATGGTTTCGGTGAAGCCGAGATGGTGCCCGCCGACGTAACTGCAAAACAGTTATGCGGTGCGGATTATCGATGACCAGGCTATGTCAATCAGAGGAGCGTTCGCATGAGTTTTCTTGACGTCATGATCGGAATATACAAGGGGTTCGGCGTAACTGCGGCCGTGACCGCGCTTGGGCTCCTGTATGCGGTTCCGTTCGCGCTGTTCGCAGGAATCTCGCAGAATTTCGCGACCGGCACTTCGCGCAAGATCATTACTTTCATCATCGAGCTATGGAGAAGCTCGCCCGTTATCGTGCTGCTATACGCGTTCTACTACACGCTCCCGGCTTTTGGCGTCTACCTTTCGGGAATAACGGTAGGGGCACTCGTGCTTGGATTGAACGCGGGTGCATACAGCAGCCAGTCGGTTCGTGCCGCATTGCAGTCGCTGCCGCGCGGGCAATGCGAGGCGGGGCTTGCCCTTGGGTTGAACCGTTTCCAGGTGCTTTGCTTCATTGAGTTGCCGCAGGCGATCCGGGCCATGATACCGACGTTCATCAACGATCTTATCCAGTTGATAAAGGGAACCGCGCTGGTGTCCCTCATCACGTTGACGGACATGACGTTTCGCGCTAAGCAGATCTCTGAGCTGAGCTACAACCCGCTGCTTATCTACTCGAGTCTTTTGTTTTCCTATTTGATTCTCTGTTATCCGGTGACTATCTTCGGGCGCTATCTGGAGACGTCGCACGGGAGCCGGCGAGGGCGGTCATGAACTTCGATTTCGATTTTGCGTTGCGGATCGTGCCGCAGGTACTGGAAGGTATCGGAAACACTATCCTGGTTGCGATCCTCAGTTTTGCAGGGGCGTTGACGCTCGGCTTTGTGTGGGAAATGCTGCGGCGTTCTCATCGCGTCATGCGTCCCATCGTTCAGTTCATCATCGATGCAATCAGGTCGACGCCGGCGCTCGTTCAGATCTATTTTCTGTTTTTCGTCCTTCCTTCCTATGGAATCGTTTTGCCTGCGCTGTTCATCGGTGTATTCGGTCTGAGCTTTTACTATTCCGGATATATGTCGGAAGTGTTCAAGGCCGGCATCGATGCGGTTCCAGTCGGGCAGAGTGAGGGCGCGAAGAGCCTCGGGCTCAACTGGTGGGATACCACTTCCTACGTCGTCGCGCCGCAGATGCTGCGAAACGTGGCCGCGCCTGTGGGGGCTTATGCGATCTCGATTCTGAAGTCCACGCCATACCTGGCCGTAATTGCCGTTCCCGAGATGCTCGGCAGCGCGATGGACGTAGCGTCAGAAACCTATCGTTACGCGGAGCCCATGCTCGTTGCCGGCGTGCTGTTTCTGGCCTTGGCGCTGATCGCAGTTGTGTTGGTCGGAAGAGTGGAGCGCTACTTTGGGGTGGGCACACCGAATCGATGATTCAGCAGCAATCGAATAAAACGTTTGAAGAGTTGGAGGAAGACATGGCATTCCAAATGAGGCGATCCAGCGAGCCGGCTGTAACGCACGCGCGGGCGTCCGAATCAATCGCAGTATCGATCGAGGGTGTATCGAAGTGGTATGGCACCTTCCAGGTGCTGCACGACGTCAGCTTGAGCGTGGCGTTCGGTGAGCGCATCGTCGTGTGCGGCCCATCAGGGTCCGGAAAGTCGACGCTGATCCGTTGCATCAATCAACTCGAGACGCACCAGGAGGGCCGGATCGTTGTGGACGGTATCGAGATGCACGCGAAGATGAAAGGGTTGTCGCGCGTGCGCCGGGATGTCGGAATGGTATTCCAGCACTTCAACCTGTTCCCCCATTTGACCGTGGTCGACAACTGCACGCTGGCCTTGATCCGAACGGGCCGGGCATCGCGGGACGAAGCCGAAGCGATCGCGATGGAAAATCTCGAACGCGTGCGCATATCGAATCAGGCGAAGAAATATCCCGCGCAGCTGTCGGGAGGACAACAGCAACGCGTCGCAATTGCGCGTGCGTTGTGCATGAAGCCCCAGATTCTGCTGTTTGACGAGCCGACGTCGGCGCTCGATCCGGAGATGATCAAGGAGGTACTCGACGTGATGACCGGCCTCGCGCGTGACGGCATGACGATGATCTGCGTGACCCACGAGATGGGATTCGCTCGCGAAGTGGCTGATCGAGTCGTGTTCATGGACGGCGGGGAAATCATCGAATGCGCGCCGCCGGATGCATTCTTCCGCAATCCGACGCATATCAGGGCGAAGAAATTCCTGAGTCAGTTGTTGCACAAGTAATGCGAGGTTGCGGCCGATGTCAAGGGTAGGTGATTGCCGGCTGCACCAATACATCGTGACCAGACTCCGCATTGGGAGACACGTACTCGAGGTCAAAACAGCAGGAAAACTGGAGTGGATAGGTCGACGTCGCGCGGCTACGGTTTCAGTCGAGGCTTGCCGCCCGATGGGGATCGGTGCGGTATTGCGAGGTCTATGCGACTTGGCGAACGAATGAATGCGCCGGTCCGAAATAGGAAATACAGAGTCCAATTTTGTTCACGTCAATAACTATGTAGTCGAAATTAATTGTCGTAAATACCATGTTTGGAGACGATGATATGAAAGCGAAATTTCTGTTGGCGACTTTCTTGGCGGGCTTCGGAGTGTCTGCCTATGCGCAAAGCTCGGTGACGCTCTACGGTGTGATCGACGAAGGCTTTGATTTCACCAATAACGTGCGCGGCAGCAAGGTCTACGAGTTGCAGAGCGGCTACGTTCAAGGCAGCCGATGGGGTCTTAAGGGCGCAGAGGATCTCGGAGGCGGTCTGAAGGCAGTTTTCCAGCTCGAGAGCGGCTTCGATGTGAACAACGGAAAACTCGCGCAGGGCGGCTTGATGTTCGGGCGACAGGCCTACGTTGGCGTCACCAGTGACACATATGGCAAGGTCACACTGGGTCGCCAATATGACTCGCTGGTCGACTTTCTCGCGCAGACCACCGCAAACGGCAACTGGGCAGGCTACATGTTTTCCCACCCGTACGACAACGACAACACGGATAACACGTTTCGCGTAAACAATACCGTAAAGTACACCAGTCCGTCGCTCGCCGGCTTCCAGTTCGGCGGCACGTATAGCTTCAGCAACGACACAAATTTCGCCAACAACCGACAGTACAGCATGGGGGCGCAGTACACGAATGGCGCCTTGTTGATCGCGGCATCGTACCTGCAGGCCAACAATCCGTCTTCAACGGCCACTGGCGCGATTAACAACGGCGGCGACGAAAACTTCCTGGCGCAACGCCTGCGCGTCTTCGGCGCGGGGATCAACTATACGATCGGTTCAGCAACGCTGGGCTTCGCGTACACGAACAGCGATGTCACGCAACCGGTCAGCTCCGGCTATGTTGGCGCGATCACCCCGCCCGCCGGATCGACCGTGTCCTCGCTGCGCTTCCAGAACTTCGAAGTGAATGGCAAGTATCAGTTCACGCCGGCATTCTTCGTGGGTGCGATGTACACCTATACGCGTGCCGATTTTAACGCGACCACCGGTAAGCTGCATTCCAACTATCAGACGATCGGGTTGATGGCGGACTACAATCTGTCGAAGCGTACGGATCTTTATCTGCAGGGCGCCTATCAGCACGTCGGCGGCGACAAGACCCAAACGGTGCTTGACGTCGCCTATGTTCCGGGGGCGGCAGACGTTTCCTCGAACTCGAATCAATTCGTGGTTCGAGCAGCAATACGGCACAAGTTCTGAGTGCGCCGGGGGACCGGCAAGGAGTAGGTGGTGAAAGTCCACTGCGATGAAGGAGTAGCGAACCACATCGGCCCCGAGCCGTGCGCAGGTCACCGCGAGGTGGTCGGCGAAGCGTCGGCAGGGGAACGTGCGGGCCAGCCATTGAGCCGCGATAGTGTATATCCGGAACTGTCGCAATAAGTCGTTCTGCTATGCTGACGGGCCTTAATGCGTGACGTGATCGATGACCGAGAAGCTGGGTCCGGGTGTGGGAAAAGTACTCAAACGCTTGCATTACCCGCTGGACGTGAT
>NZ_JBFRCG010000050.1:0-15719 GCF_040965595.1 Paraburkholderia sp. EG287B | reverse complement strand
TCACCTCGCCAACGGCCATTGTGCGGCTGCGCTGCATCGACATCAGGTCTTCGCGCTCGGTTTCACTCAGATTCATTTTGCCCATGCACTATTAGATCAGTGCAATTTCATTGGTTCACTGGACTAGAGATTTCCGGGATCGTTGGTCGCAGCGCTTACGATGGTCTGAGGGCAATGCTGATCAAGTCCACCGTTCATGACTGTCATGCGTTATAGCGTGGACATGCAACGGCGAAAGCGAAAAACGATGAAACAACTGACACTGGCGATGGCTGTCGATCAATGCGCAGGATTCGGGGCGCAGCGCAAGCCTACGCGACGCGAAGCGTTTCTCGACGAGATGAACGCGATCGTGCCGTGGGCGGAGCTGTGCGCAGTGGCGGAGCCGTTTTATCCGAAACGCGGCAATGGTCGCCCGCCGATCGCGCTGGAGCGCATGTTGCGGATTCACTTTGTGCAGTACTGGTTCAATCTTGCCGATCTTGCATGCGAAGAGACGCTGTACGACAGTCTCAGCCTGCGCCGTTTCGTTGGCATTGACCTTGGCAGCGAAACGGTTCCGGACGCCACCACGCTGCTCAAATTCCGGCACCTGCTGGAGGAGCACAAGTGAGCGAACGAATCTTCGCGGAAGTGGGAGTGGGGTTGCAGGCGCGGGGAGCAAAGCTCAAGAGTGGCACGATCGTCGACGCCACGCTGACCGGTGCCCCCTCGTCGACGAAGAACAAGGAGAGGGCGCGCGACCCCGAAATGCATCAGACGACGCAAAGGCCAGCAGTGGTATTTCGGCATGAAGTTGTATATCGGTGTGGACAGTCAGAGCGGGCTGGCGCATAGCGCGGTCGTGACGGCCGCAAACGTGCACGACAAGCATCCGCTGCCACAGTTGCTGCACAGTGAGGAGCAACGCGTCTACGGTGACAGCGCATACGCGAGCCAGAAAGCACTGATTCACAGCAAGGCCCCAAAGGCACGTGACTTCACCAACAAGCGCACGCGCCGCAAGGACATCGTCGACGAAGTGGCGCGGCGCAAGAACCGCAACAAGTCGAAGATCCGCGCCCGGGTCGAGCGCGTGTTCGCGGTCGTGAAGCGGCTGTGGGGCTTCACGAAGGTTCGCTATCGCGGGCTGGCAAAAAACGCCAATCGCGCCTTCGTTGCGCCCGCGCTGGCCAATCTTTGCATGTGGCGAGGTCGCTCGACGGCACAGGTGCGCCCGTAGAGGGCCAAAGACGGGCGAAGAGCCCGTGCAGAGCCCCTCAAGGGGCCCAACATGAGCTGGAATGCCCGCTTTTACGGCTGCGATTCGCGATTTCGAAAGTTTACACATGCCTTGGTCGCAAGCAATCGTGTTTACCGGGCTTGATCAGCGCTGCCCTAGACGCCGCCCCGGCCGACATGGTGCCGACGAAGGCGAGCCGGAGGCCTGAAATAGGCCTCCGGCGCACCAGCGGGGTAGTCAGGCAGTCCCCACGCCAAAGGCCACCGCTCCGGCATCCTCTGCACATGTGGCCGACAACAGCCATGGTTTCTATCCTGTCCACTGCAGGGATACCACCGAGCTATACAATGCGCGAATGGGCCTCGCGAACCACCACTTTCCCCGATCCAGACATCCCTGAGAAGACTCGATCCCTGTGAAAACCCTGCCACTGCAAAAGCGTGCTGGACCAGGATATGGAGCCGGTGACGACGATCCGCCACCGCAATCTGCAGACCCGGGCATTCGGCGTGGATCCGTTGAACTGCGTGCTGCGGGAGCCCGTTGCGCTACATCGGCATCACCCGGGGCAAGTCGGTGGCGCGCGCAAAAATTGTTGCCTGACCGCTCAGCGGGCGCAGTCCGTCCGGAGGCCGGGGAAATGGCATGTTTGTCGGGTTTGGGCATGAAGGCGACGTAGTCGCGCTTCATGGTTTTCACGAAGCTCTCGGCCATACAATTGCTTTGCGGACCCACCGGTGTCGTGAGAGGCGCGAATCCAATACCACTCGCAAACGCACGTTTCGCGGGCAATATATCCTGAGCCGTTATCGCTTGGCCATTCAATCGAAGACGGTACGGCATCGACATTGCCAAACCGATGCTCGACGGCTGCAAGCATCATGTCCCGAACGTTGTTGCGGGTTTAGCCACCGTCGTCGCGACCCAGCTCATTGCCTCCCGGTCGCGGCAATCCAGCGCGAAGGTAGCGCGCAATGGCTCGCAGTTCTCGCACCGGAATTCGAAGCCATTGGAGCACCAGCGTTGATTGCTTCTGGCCACCGCAACCCGTCCGTCATGTCGCCGCGTGACGGAGTGACGACTTCGGTCGGCGTTGCAGCAGCAGGCTGTGAACGCGCATGACACGATAGCTGCGCTTTGCGCTCACCGCCCCAGCCCCACGCACCTCCCGGTTGCTGCGGATAACACCCCAAAGCCACCGATAGCCGTAGCTCGGCAAATCGATAACGGTCTCCCGTATTACCGCTACCAGTTCGGCATCGTCTGTCTGCACGGCGCTGTGCCCGTCTTGCCAGCCGGCAGGGCGTCCGCGCCTGATCGACACGTTCGAGCGCGCCACGCCGAAAACTTCACAGACCTGCTTCACTGGTCGTTCCCCGGCAATGATGGCGAGCGCGCTATCCTTTTTTTCCCGACCGTACTCCACTGCTTCTTTCAGAACTTCAACTTCTACGGTCTTGAGCGCGTCTGCCAGCTCCGAAGCGGGCACGACCTCTTCACCGATGAACACCGCCGACAGGCTGCCGTCCTGATACAGCTTCTTCCAATGGAACAGCTGGTTTGGATTGACGCCATGTTGGCGAGCCACCATCGACACGGTCTTGCTCGGCTCCAGACTCTCCCGAACCATCGCCGCTTTCTCTTCCGCAGCCCCACTGTCGGCGGCGCTCCGGTCCCGTCAACATTTCCACACTTCCTGCTTGCTGTTAGCTCTAAACACAGTGTATGACTACCCGTTATTTAAGGTAGGCCGTCT
Organism: Paraburkholderia sp. EG287B; assembly: GCF_040965595.1. Taxonomy (NCBI): domain Bacteria; kingdom Pseudomonadati; phylum Pseudomonadota; class Betaproteobacteria; order Burkholderiales; family Burkholderiaceae; genus Paraburkholderia; species Paraburkholderia sp. EG287B. Next base: position 12,741 of record NZ_JBFRCG010000050.1, on the reverse strand, counting down.
CCAGCAGTTCAAGGGGTTGTTCCCCGGATTGCAGAGACTTTTACGCGTGAATCGCGGAAACCCTGCATCTGGCGCTCGCGTCGGCGGGTGAGCGGATGACTGTTTTTCAGCGCGGTTGTTCACTTCTGCCGACGTCTTGACGAAACATGCGTTACGCCGGCGAGTTCCGGCACTTCCGCTTTCGCTGTCGACTAGCTTCACACCGAATTCGTAGGGCGTAGGCACCTGCCTTTCGCCAGATATTCAACCTCCGGTGCGTGCAGCGCGTGGAAGCACACGCTCCCACCGCACATCCGCGTTCGCAAGAAAGCTTTGGTCTTGAGCGCTTGCAGAAATATCTCGAGGATATGGAGCTCATATAGGCGTGAGCAGTCGCGGGGCTCGGTGTGGGCCATACTGCTCGTCGTCGGCCATGCGTACCTCGTTACGCGGGGATCGGCAGACCCATGCGCACCCATCGGCAATCCTTCAATCCCACCATAAACCATGACATCAATTTTATTGATTCAAATTTGCTTGCGTCGTGGCAGAAGCTCCGGACACAATCTCGTGAACATCGCGCTTTGAACTTTGAAATAGTCCGCCCACATCAGAAGCGTTCGGCAGGTATCCCGGCTTGTTTGCTCGTGACCGGTTCGATCAACACCATAGTGACGACTCTTATACGGAGACCTATGGTTACCAAGGCTCTGCGATCTACTCCGGCGCCGTGCAGCATTTTGCGGCAAATTCACCTTGAGAAATCATGGCAAAGCTCGTAAGCATTAGCGCAATACCCCGAATGCCGTCCAGACTCCATGCAACGTGACAGGCTTCGCCGCAGCTCTTAAATAGTTCGCGGTCGAGTTAAGCGTTGACGGCAACTGGGAGTCTGGCGGGCGTGCCGCTGCATCCCCATCTTCGTTGGAATTTCAAAACTTCTAATGCAGACAATTCATTTCGGCAATCGCAAATTCCTAAGAGCCTTTGAACTGGCCGCCCTTTCGCTTGGCGTAGCGGTCACGACGATGCCGCTGCCAGCCCGAGCGGCGACCAACTGGGTCTCGACCCGCACGCAAGCGTTCCTCCTGTCGAATGCGTCGGCATCGGCCGGCCCCTATGCGGCGCGCCGCTACTCGCTGAACAGCTTCAGCAATACTGCGCTGACCGATACGAATGTGACGCCGCTCGAATTGAGTCAGCCGCTGCACATCACCGTGGCACTGAAGCACCGCAACGTGGACCAGCTCGACAGGTTTCTTCGCGACCTCAATCAGCCGGGTAGCGTCAGTTACCACAGGTACCTCACACCGGCCGAATTCAGGGCGCGCTTCTCGCCGACCGACGCGCAGGTCGCGGCCGTAGTCGCTCATCTGAAGGCGAACGGCTTCCGCAACGTCTCCGTATCAGAGAACAACATGCTGATCTTCGCCGAAGGCAACGCAAACAACGTGCAAAGCGCCTTCCAGACGAGCATCAAGCGCTTCAACTATAATGGCAAGCCGGTCTACGGGAACGATTTGTCAGCCTTTGTCCCGCCATGGCTCGGCTCGGTCGTTGATTCGGTACTCGGCCTGCAGAATGCGGTCGTGCCGCACATCATGCTCCAACGCTTCGCGCCGGAAGCGGTCATCGAACCGAACTCCATTGAGAAGAGCATGACAGACGCGTCGCAGCTGGTCGGTCACCAGCCAACCGATTTCGCGAAGATCTATGACGCGGACAGCCTGCCCGCTGCGACCAACACGACGGTGGGCATCATCAGCTGGGGCGACATGACTCAGACCATTGCCGACCTCAACACCTTCACGCAGAACGCACACCTGCCGAAGGTCAACACGGCGGTCGTCGCGGATGGATCGGGCGTCCCGGTCCACGACGCCGAACTCGAGTGGGCTCTCGACAGCCAGGTCATCATCGGCACATCCGGCGGCGTCAAGGAGCTGATCTTCTATCCGGCCATGAGCGGTGACGGCAACGACCAAGTCACCGACGCAACGCTGAACGCTGCTTTCAACAAAGCGGTGACCGACAATAAGGCTACCATAATCAATGTGTCGATCGGGCAGGACGAACATGCAACCTACAAGGACGGCGCGCTCGCCGCCGACGACGCGGTGTTCAAGCAGGCAGTCGCACAAGGACAGATCTTCTCAGTCTCTTCAGGCGATGCTGGAGCCTATGTTGAATCGCATTCGAAGCGTGGCGCCCAAGGGTACGTCGGTACGTTCGACGGAAGCTCGGTCACCACGATGATCGATCTGTCCAAATACGGCGTGGAGTATCCCGCTAGCTCGCCGTATGTCGTCGCAGTGGGCGGCACGATGCTCGCCACGACCGGCACCATGACGTGGGGCGGCGAAACCGTATGGAATGGCGGCGTCGACTACGCGGACCGCGACAGTAACGGGGAGCCGGTCGACAACGCGGTGCGCATTTGGGCGACGGGAGGGGGCGTGAGCGTGTACGAAGCCGCGCCCAGCTGGCAGACCGCGGCGCTCGGCAGTTCGGTGACGATGCGTGCCGTGCCCGACGTGGCGTTCGATGCGGCGCGATCGACAGGCGCCTACATCATCGTCAACGGGCAGAAGAGGAACTCGCCAATCGGCGGCACAAGCCTCGCGTCACCAATCTTCGTGGGCGGCTGGGCGCGGCTCGAATCGGCCAAGAACAACAGCCTCAGCCTGCCAACGCCGGCGTTCTATGAGAATCTCCCGGGCAATACGGCGCTGTACCACGACGTGACATCGGGCAACAACGGCTACCATGGCTACGGCTTCACTGCGAAGCCAGGCTGGGACATGGTTACGGGCTTCGGCAGCTTGGACTTCGCGAAGATCAGCGCGGCAATGCCAAGTTGGCGCGCGCAGTAAGGTTGCGTCGCGTTAGCGAGGTCGAGCAGAGTCGAATCCAAATGTATGCCACACATGATGGCAAACACGAAGATACCGCGCACGAGGCAGTCCGCCGGTATTGGCAACGTGATATAGCGGCTGCATTGTGCGTTGGACGTGATGCTGATGTGTGTGGTGCGTGGCGTACCGGCTGAATTTGCGTAACCTGGATGAAATGATGAGTGGGCGGAGTATTCAGGTCGATCATTCAAGCGTGCACCGCTGGGCGATAAAGCTCGTACGGTTGTTGCAAAAAAGAATTTCGCGAATGCAAACGCCACATGGGTGGGAGTTGACGCATGGACGAAACCTATGTGAAGTTCAAGGGAACAATGGAAGTACCTGTTCCGCGCCGTCGGCAAGGTGGCTAAGACGGTCGATTTCCTGTTGCGTGCCCATCGTGACAAGGTCGCCGCTCGACGTTACTTCGAGAAGACGATTGCACGGAACGGTGAGCCCGAAACGGCTGCCGCGGACAGAAGCGGCAGCCGATCTGGCTGAGCCTCCAAGTGCTCAACGCCGGGCGGCCCACACCTATCAACGTCCGACAGAAGAGGTAGCTGAACAAATCAGCGCGCAGGACCATCGCGCCATCAGGCGCATCATCGCACCGATGATGGGATTTGGGGATTCTGGTGCGCGCACATCATCCGCTCCGGTATCCAGATCATGCACATGATCCGAAAAGGGCAAATCAAAGATGGCGATACAGATCGAACAGTTGCCGCGCGGTTCTATTCACTGGCAATGTCAGTAATCCCTATCGTGACGGGCCCGATTCCACTATCGCGGCGCGGCCCCCTTTGCGGTGGCCGTCGTGGCCGGAATTCTCTTCTACGAGGACATGGCCGCAACGGACTTCATTCGGGTCGAAGAACAAGGCGGCATCCAAGTGCCAACGGGTTTGGAATTTGCGCATCAGGTATGTCACGCGCCATGCCACCACGATACCACGGTCGGCGCGCGCTCGCCGCGGCCCATGGCGGCCAATTGCAGGTTTTGACTCTGCAGCCGTCATTGGCAAAGACCAGTTCTACCTGATCCGGGAAAGCCCGTAAGGCGCGATGCGCTGCTTCCCGGGCGTCCTCCCAGCAAAATCATGTAAGGGCAAACTTGGCGTTTCTTCGCTCTCACATTGAAGTTTCAGCAGAATCACAAAAATTTCGGAAAACAATTGGTATGGCTTTATCTCGCGCAGCAACCGCATTGCTGCTGGCTGGATTGATAACCGCGCAGACTGCTCACGCACGGGTGACACTCAACTTCGTGAACGCCGATATCGACCAGGTCGCCAAGGCGATTGGCGCGGCGACGGGCAAGACAATCATTGTCGACCCACGCGTCACAGGTCAGTTAAACCTGGTATCGGAAAACGCAGTGCCTGAGGATCAGGCGCTGAAGACGTTGCAATCGGCGCTGCGTATGCAGGGTTTCGCGCTCGTGCAGGATCATGGTGTGCTGAAAGTGGTGCCCGAGGCCGACGCCAAGCTGCAAGGCGTGCCGACCTACGTCGGCAACGCGCCGACGGCGCGCGGCGACCAGGTCGTCACTCAGGTCTTCACGCTGAGGAACGAATCGGCCAACAACCTGCTGCCGGTACTGCGTCCGCTGATCTCGCCGAATAACACTGTCGCGGCCTACCCCGCCAACAATACGATCGTCGTCACCGACTACGCCGACAACGTGCGGCGCATCGCCCGGATCATCGCGGGCGTCGATAGCGCGGCCGGCCAGGCGGTTGCAGTCGTGCCGCTGAAGAACGCGAACGCGATCGACATCGCGCAGCAGATGAACAAGATGCTCGATCCGGGCTCGATCGGCAGCACGGACGCGAGGCTCAAGGTGTCGATCACGTCGGATCCGCGCACCAACTCGCTGCTGATGCGCGCGTCGAACGCCGCACGCCTCGCGGCGGCCAAGGAACTCGCGAATCAGCTCGACATGCCGACCACGATGCCGGGCAACATCCATGTCGTGCCGCTGCGCAACGCCGACGCGACGAAGCTCGCGCGCACGCTGCGCAGCATGCTCGGCAAGGGCGGCGGCGAGGGCTCGACGGGCGGCGCGAACGAGGCGAACTCGTTCAACCAGAACGCCAGCGGCGGCGGTCCGTCGAACAGCAGCAGTTCGACGGGCACGCCGCCGTTGCCGTCGGGCGGCCTCGGCGGCGGCTCGATGAACTCCCCCATGGGCGGCGGCGCCTCGGGCTCGAACAGTAATAGCGGTGGCTTTCTCGGCAGCGACAAGGAGAAGAGCGAGGACCAGGGCGGCGGCATGATCACGGCCGATCCCGCGACCAACTCGCTGATCATCACCGCGCCCGAAGCGACGTACCGTAACTTGCGCGCGGTGATCGACCAGCTCGATGCGCGTCGCGCGCAGGTGTATATCGAGGCACTGATCGTCGAGCTGAACTCGAACACGAGCGGCAACCTCGGCATTCAGTGGCAGGTCGCGAACGGTAACTTGTTTGCCGGTACTAATCTGGCGACTGGCTCGGGCAACAGCATCGTTAATCTCACGACTGCAGCCGCGGCCGCTGGCACCACCGGCGGTCTGGCCGCGGCGCTCGGCTCGAAAGCCGCGCCGCTCCAGCAGGGCCTGAACGTCGGCTGGATCCACAACATTTTCGGCGTGCAGGGTCTCGGCGCGCTGCTGCAGGCGCTGTCACAGACCGAAGATGCCAACGTGCTATCCACGCCGAACCTGATCACGCTCGACAACGAAGAAGCGAAGATCATCGTCGGTACCAACGTGCCGATCCAGACCGGTTCCTACTCGAACCTGACGAGCGGCACGACGAGCGCGGCGTTCAACACGTTCGACCGCGTCGACATCGGTCTGACGCTGCACGTGAAGCCGCAGATCACCGACGGCGGCATCCTGAAGCTGCAGCTCTACACCGAAGACTCGGTGATCGACAACGACACGAGCAACGCGTCGACGAACCCGGCGAGCCCGGAATTCAAGAGGCGTTCGATCCAGTCGACCGTGCTATGCGATAACGGCGAGATCATCGTTCTCGGCGGCCTGATGCAGGACGACTATCGAGTGACGAACAGCAAGGTGCCGCTGCTCGGCGACATTCCGTGGCTGGGCCAGCTGTTCCGTTCCGAGCAGAAGACCCGCGACAAGACTAACCTGATGGTGTTCCTGCGCCCGGTCATCCTGAGCGACCGCGACACCACGCAGGCCGTCACGGCGAACCGCTATGAATACATCCAGGGTGTGCAGGGCGCGTACCGTTCGGACAACAACATCATGAGGGATCGCGACGATCCGGTTGTGCCGCCGATGCCGCTCGGCCCGAGCCAGGGCGGGGTGCCGGCGCTGAATCTGTTCGACCTGAACCAGATGCGCCGCCAGCAGATGATGCCGCAGCAGGCACCGCAAGAGGTGCCTCAACAGGTACCGCCGCAGGCCGTACCGCAAGCCGGCGCGCCGGCCGTGCCGCAAGCTGGCGCGCAGACCCCGACCCAACCGATGCCGCAAACCTTGCCTCAACCGGTCGTCGTCGAGCCAGCAAGCGGCGCGATGCCGAGCACGGTGTCGCCGGGAGCGCGTCCGTGACGCAGACGCCCGCGCAAACCGCGCCCTCGCAACGTCTGCTGAACGGCGACGCCGCGGCCGGCGAGCGCGCTGCGCCCTCGCCGCTCGCTGCCCGGCTCGTGCCGTACGGCTTTACGCGCAGCGGCCAAATCTTGGTCGCGCATCAGCATGCCGATAGCCTCGAGGTCTGGATCAGCGAGCGCACGAGCGAAGCCGCGCGCAACTTCGGCGCGGTGTCGGTCGTGCGCGTGCCCGTCGACGATCTCGCGCAGGCGATCAACCAGGCCTACGCGCGCCAGGACGGCAGCGCCGCGCAGGTGGTCGGCGAAGTGGAAGGCGAAGTCGATCTGTCGCGGCCGATGCAAGATATCCCCGAGGGCGAGGATCTGCTCGAATCGGAAGACGACGCGCCGATCATCCGCATGATCAATGCGCTGCTCACACAAGCGGCGCGCGAGCAGGCATCGGATATCCACATCGAACCGTTCGAGAATGCGTCCGTGGTGCGTTTTCGCGTCGACGGCACGCTCCGCGACGTGGTGCGGCCGAAAAAAGCGCTGCATGGCGCGCTGATCTCGCGGATCAAGATCATGGCACAGCTCGACATCGCGGAGAAACGTTTGCCGCAGGACGGCCGCATCACGCTGCGCGTCGGCGGTCGTCCGGTCGACGTGCGCGTATCGACGCTGTCGACCGGCCACGGCGAGCGCGCAGTGCTGCGTCTGCTTGAGAAAGACGCGGCGCGGCTCAATCTCGAAGCGCTCGGCATGGCATCCGACACGCTCGGCCAGTTCGACAAGCTGATCGGCAAGCCGCACGGCATCGTGCTCGTGACGGGCCCGACCGGCTCAGGCAAGACGACGCTGCTGTACGCGTCGATGTCGCGACTGGAGGCGGCGACCACCAACATCATGAGGGTGGAAGACCCGATCGAATACGACCTGTCCGGCATCAGCCAGACCCAGGTCAACGAGCGGATTGGCATGAACTTCGCGCGCGCATTGCGCTCGATTCTGCGTCAGGACCCGGACATCATCATGATCGGTGAAATCCGCGATCTCGAAACCGCGCAGATCGCGGTGCAGGCGTCGCTGACGGGTCACCTGGTGCTCGCGACGCTGCACACGAACGACGCGGCATCGGCTCACCCGTCTGACCGACATGGGCGTCGAGCCGTATCTGCTCGCGTCCTCGCTGCTCCGCGTGCTCGCGCAGCGGCTCGTGCGGCGCCTGTGTCCGGTGTGCCGCGAAGAGCGCACCGAAGAGGACGGCAGCAAGCGCTGGCATCCGGTCGGCTGCGACCGTTGTGGCCAGTCGGGTTACGCGGTACGCCGCGGCGTCTACGAACTGCTGCTGATCGACGAATCGATCCGCTCGCTGATCCACCGCAACGCGGCCGATGCCGAAATTCTCGAAGCGGGCCGCGCCCAGTGCATGCGCACGCTGCGCGAGGATTCGGAGCGCTGGCTCGCGTCGGGACCGACGTCGCTCGGAGAAGTGATTCGCGTGACGGGCGGAGCATGAGCGCATGCGGGCACTCCGTGGAGAGTGACATTAGATTTTCCTTTTCTCATGCGCGCCGTGCGGCTTCTGCCTTGCCTGCGGAACGCGGCTCTCACCGGAAAGCGCAGCTAAGGCAGCGCGGCGCCGCTATCATCAGCGCGTTGCTGGTGGTGACGCTGTCGGCAATTCTCGTCTCCAGCATTTTATGGCGCCAGCAGGTGCAGATCCGGCGCATCGAGAATCAGCGGCTGCTGTCGCAGGCGCAATGGGGCGCGCGCGGCGCGCTCGACTGGACCCGGCTGATCCTGCGCTCCGAAGGCGACACGTCGGCGGGTATCACCTATCTGGGTGGCGTTCGGGACGAGCCCATCGCGAAAGCGCGGCTGTCGGATTTTCTCGGCCAGATCGGCGAGGTGCGCGCTGAGCAGGGCGCGGCCACGTACCTGTCGGGCTCGATCGAGGACGCGCAGTCCAGATTCAATCTGCGCAGCCTGGTCGCGAGTCCGGCGCCCGGCGTCATGCAAATCAGCGCCGAGCAGATGGCCGCGTATCAGCGCCTGCTGGTGTCGCTCGGCCTGAGCGGGCAGCTCGCCAAAGTGACCGCGCTGCATGTGCGCGCGGGACTGTCGCAATCGGCGACGCGCTTTCAGACCGGCACGTCGATCAGCAGCTCGCCGCAGGTCGGCGGCGGCGGTATGACGGGTGGCAACTTCACGAACCAGCCCGGCATCGAGGACAGCGACGACAACGTGGCGGTCGCACCGCTGCTAATGACGGGCGTCGATTCGCTGCTCGACATTCCGGGCTACACACCGGAGATCGTCGCAAAGCTGCGGCCGTTCGTCATCGTGCTGCCGACGGTCACCGCGATCAACATGAACACCGCGTCGGCCGAAGTAATCGCGGCGGTGGTGCCGGGCATGACCGTGCCGCAGGCGCAGACACTCGTCGCGCGGCGCCAGACCGTGATTTTCCGCAATGCCGGCGACGTGCAACTCGCGCTGACCGCCGCCGGCGTGCAATCGGCGTCGATCGATCCGAATCAGTTCGACGTCAATTCGAGCTACTTTTTAGTCCACGGCACTGTGCAGCACGAGCGCGCCGAAGTGGATCGCACGACGCTCGTCTATCGCGATCCGCTGACTCACACTACGCGTATCGTGCGGGTACAAGACCAACTATGAATAGCGCAACACACAGAGAGAGTGGCCTTTGAGCACGCTGATCGTCCTATTGCCGCGTAATCCGGCGGTGCTCTCGCAGGAGTGGCAACTGCCCGAGTTGCCGTGGTTCCGTCGCAATAAGGAAGGTGGCCGGCGAGTTCGCCGAAATACAGAGGATTGCTTATGCAGAAAGGGAATAGAATTGCTGGGCGGGAGAGAGTGCCTTACGGCCGTCGCTCATCTGACCTTTGCGAATCATATGCATGGTCTCAATTCCGACCAGAATGATGCATGCGCAACGAAAATTCTTGAAACCCAGCATTGGGGGCGTTCGACGCTTGATGGCCCGGTGATCCTGTTCGACAATGTTGTTCAGTTACTTCCTCTGACGGACCTCGATTGGCGTTTCCCGCTTGGCGTTGATCGCTTGCAAGGCCGCCAGATTCGATCCACTCTTATCGATCGTCACGGTCTCGGGTTCGCCGTTCTGGTCAATTGCCTTTTCGAAATAAGCCCGGGCCGCAGCCTTATCCAGTCGGGATCGCAGCAGAAAATCAATGGTGTTGCCTGCCTTGTCGACGGCCCGGTAAAGAGATACCGCCACTCATCCCTCCACCAATAGACGGACCCGCTCGCACAACTGATTTTGTAATCAATCTTGTGCGACCGCAGCATCGCTTGCAGAGCCCCGCTGGATAAGCTCAGGAGGCCAGATCCTGTTTCAACTAATGAGCAACTGTCTTACCAGTCAAGCCGTGTGGATGGATTCATCCCACGGCTTTCCTGTTTTTGCGATGGCGTTGAGGATCAGCAGCTTTCTCATGCAGGCAACCAGAACAACCTTGTTCGGCTTGCCGGTGGCGACGAGCCGATGATAGAAAGCCCCAATTACCGGGTTGAAGCGTACGGCCGCTAACGTCGCCATATGCAACATGCGCCTGACAGCGGCACGTCCGCCGAAGATCATTCGTTTGCCGCGAAACGCTCCCGAGTCGCGGTTGAAGGGCGCTACCCCGATCAGCGCACTGACCTCCTCACGCCGCGTCAGCTTGCCGAGCTCTGGCACGTCGGCGATCAGCGTGGCGACGATAGCGGGTCCTACTCCGCGAACCCTGGATAGGGAACGGTTGATGGAACAACCGGTCTCATCAACTCATACCTGCTCCTATGAAACAGAAACTCACGCGACTTGCAGGTCGCACAAACATGTTCTTGGCAAGATCGATTCCAATGGTGACAAGGGACATGGACTTCCCCTCCTGCTGGCGTTGATGAAGATTCGACGCTCCATCATGGCACTTTGATGCCGACATTCGCGGCTTCCGCCGCAGCCTCGGGACGGGGAATGTCCGCGCCGACGGTATTTTGAGCCACCGGGCCGATTGAATTTTGAGCCGGGGTGGAGACCGGTCTAAAGCAGGACCGGTTGTGGATAAGTGTATGGGTTTCCGGGGTCGTTGTCCTCCTGCGTATGAGGGCGGGTTGCGCAGGGGAATCTGCGAGGGGCGTAGCTCGTAGCAGATTCCCCTGCGCTGGCGAACGACGTCAGGCTGATTCGGCCGCACTTGCGCCGTCGCCTCTGCGCGCCGCTTCTCGCGAGCGGATGTGTTTCTTTGCACTGGCGCTGCTATGCCGGAAACGGTAGCTTTCGTTGCCGGTCTCCACGATGTGGCAGTGGTGCGTCAGCCGGTCCAGCAATGCCGTAGTCATCTTCGCGTCGCCGAATACACTGGACCATTCAGCGAAGTCCAGATTCGTAACGGCAACGCTCGTGTGCTCGTACAGCCGGCTCAGGAGATGGAACACCAACGCCCCGCCGGCCTGGCTGAAGGGCAGATACCCGAGCTCGTCCAGAATGACCAGGTCGAGACGCAGCAGGCTCGCAGCGATCCGTCCCGCGCGGCCCTGCGCCTTTTCCTGCTCCAGTGCGTTGGCCAGATCCACGGTCGAGTAGAAGCGCACGCGCTTGCCGTGATGAATGATTCCGGACACCCCGATGGCGGTCGCCAGATGAGTCTTGCCCGAGCCCGGCCCGCCGACCAGAACCAGGTTCTGTGCGCCCTCGGTGAACGCCATGCTGGCCAGTTGCATGACGAGCTGGCGATCGACGTCCGCCGAAGTAAAGATGTTCCGTTTTGCGAAGTAAAATTGAACCTTCGCTGAATTCAGTGGAATTTCAGCATCGGATAGGAATTACTATCCTTATAAATCAAATTGTTGCGATACTCGCGAAGTAAAGTTGAGATCTTTCGTGAGTCCAGGTGCGCACTGATTTACGGCCATGTAGCCGAGTCTCTAGCGTCCGGGGGCGCCAAATGCCTGATCGAACTGCCTTGCCCGTTTGACCTCGTCGCCGTGGAGGTAAATCGACGTCGTCGATATTGACGAATGCCTCAAGTTGTCGCGCACCATGATCAGTTCGGCCCCGCGCGCGAGCGCGATTGATGCGTGCGTGTGGCGCATCCAGTGCGGGCTCGCGCGGCGCAGCTTTTCCGCCATCGCAGGCCGCTCATCCTTAATCGCGTCGGCGACCAGCACGAAGAAGCGTCGCAGCACGCGTCCGAGCCGTGTGGCATTGATGCCGGTACCATCCTCCTCTAGGCTGGCGACGAGCACCGTCGCCGGGTCCCATCGGTCCTGGGTGACCGGTAACCCGCGTTGCACCAGGTACTGATCGAGTGCCATCCGTGCCAGCGTCGGGAGCGCAACCTTGCCTGTCTTGCCACCCTTGCCGGTGATGTGTAGCCAGTGATCGCCATGATCATCGGTGAAGACGTTGCCGAGCGTCGCGCCCGTCAGTTCGCTGGCCCGCAGGCCGGTCGCGTAGCCGAAATCCAGCAAGAATCGAAGCCGCCGGGCGGCCGCCTCGCTCCAGCCGTAGGACCATTCGAGGCCATCGGCGATCGTGCGGAGCAGCAGCCACTCGCCTTCAGTAAAGCCGCGGGTGACATCGAGGCCCGCCTTTGCGTTTCCTCGTACCTTGACGCCCGCGAATGGGTTCGCAAGAACGTAGCGCTGCTCGACCAGCCAGCGGAACAGGGCCGCAAGTACGGTGAGTGCGTACGCGGCGGAGCGCGTCGACAGTCGCCCGCTGAACGGTCGCCATTCGACGCTTTGTCGCGACCGCGACGGCCCGACCCAGCGTTCCCTCGGCGTCGGCCGTCGCAGGAACGCCCGGTAGGCGATTGCGTCGTCAGTGGTCAGCGATGACAGCGCGCAGCCCCGTTCGACGATCGCCCACAGGATCAGGCGCTCCGCCTCCTTCCGGTAGGCGCGCTGCGTGGCCACCGATTCGTGCAACGACAGCCACGATTGAGTTGCCTCATAGTCGTTCGACGCCTTGAGCAAACAGACGTGCCGTGGTGCGCGAAACTGTCCGTGCGAGCCGTCGACCTCGTGCGGCAGACGCAGCTGTTCCCACGGCACCACCGGCCCGGAAGGGGCTGCCACAACCAGTGCGCGTGCACGCTCGGTCAGCGCGGGATGGGCCGCAAAGAAAGCTTCGACCTGGCGTGCGCCTGCCGTGCGTAAGCGGTAATTTCGGCTCATCTGGAACCTGCGGGTAACAGGGATCAAGATTGCGTCCGCAACTTACACACTGCGGACGCAGATCATGACTGACCCACAAACTGACTTTGACTTCCTGCCCCTGC
>NZ_JBFRCG010000049.1:0-15948 GCF_040965595.1 Paraburkholderia sp. EG287B | reverse complement strand
TTACGGCAAGACGCCGATGTGCACCTTTCTCGATTCGCTGGATTTGGCCAAGGAGAAACTCATTCCCCATTGATCGCTTCCTTTCTATCGGTCCGACTACCTGTCAGATCGAGTCCCGGCTAATACAACTTCTATCACCTGCACGCGCTCGACTGGGTCGACGTGTTGTCGGCGCTCAAGGCCGACCCCAAGCTCACGTCCGAGTTGCAACAGCGCATCTCGCCCGCGCATCCGATGTCGTCACCGGGCTATTTCCGCAATGTGCAGACGCGTCTGCGCAAGTTCATCGAAAGCGGCCAGCTCGGTCCGTTCATGAACGGCTACTGGGGCAACCCCGCGTACGTGCTGCCGCCGGAAGCGAATCTGATGGCCGTGACGCACTACCTCGAAGCGCTCGACATGCAAAAGGAGTGGGTCAAGATCCACGCGATCTTCGGCGGCAAGAATCCGCACCCGAACTACCTCGTGGGGGGCGTGCCTTGCGCGATCAATATCGGCAACGACCTAGCGGCCGGCGCCCCCATCAACATGGAGCGCCTGAATTTCGTCAAGTCGCTCATCGACGAAGCGATCACTTTCTGCCGCAACGTATATGTGCCCGATCTGCTTGCGATCGGCACGATCTACAAGGCACGCGGCTGGCTGCATGGCGGCGGCCTGGCCGCGACCAACGTGATGGACTACGGCGCGTATCCGCTCATCAACTACAACCCATCGACCAACCAGATGCCAGGCGGAGCCATCATCAACGGCGACTGGAACACGCTCCTGCCAGTTGATCCGCGCGACCCCGAGCAAGTGCAGGAGTTCGTCGCCCACTCCTGGTATCAATACCCTGACAACTACCGCGGGCTGCATCCCTGGGACGGCATTACCGAACCGCACTACGAGCTCGGACCCAACACGAAGGGCACGCGCACCGCAATCGAGTCGATCGACGAGAGCGCGAAGTACTCGTGGATCAAGTCGCCGCGCTGGCGCGGGCACGCGATGGAAGTCGGACCGCTCGCGCGCTACATCCTCGGCTACGCACACGCGGAGCAGAGCAATCCGCATTGCGGCCGTATGAAGGAACAGATCGAGGCCTCCCTCCTTGCAGTGAACCAGGGCATGCCAAAGCTGCTCGGCTTGCCGGAAAGCTCGCTTGGCGTGAAGCAACTGCTGCCGACCACCATCGGCCGCACGCTCGCCCGCGCGCTTGAAGCGGAGTATTGCTCCGAGATGATGGCGGACGACTGGCAAAGCCTCTTGAAAAACATCCGCAACGGCGACACCTCGACAGCGAACCTTGACAAGTGGGATCCTTCGACGTGGCCAGCCGAGGCGAAGGGCGTGGGCGCGGTCGCCGCGCCGCGCGGCGCGCTCGGCCACTGGATCCGGATCAAGAACGGTCGCATTGAGAATTACCAGTGCGTCGTTCCGAGCACTTGGAACGGCGGCCCGCGCGACGCGAAAGGGCAGATTGGCGCGTTCGAAGCGAGCCTCATGGACATGCCCGTGGCGAATGTCGAGCAGCCCGTCGAGATCCTGCGCTCGCTGCATTCGTTCGACCCTTGCATGGCGTGCTCGACGCACGTGATGAACGCGGACGGTGCGGAAATGACCGCCGTGACTGTGCGCTAACCCCACCAGGCCGCCACAGCGCCTGCGCTCACCGACGCCGCGCGGCACGCAAGGATGATGACGATGCAATCGTATTCTCGACGCGAAAAGGCGGCCGACTTTGTTTCGCCCACCGAGGCGATTTACGTGTACGAAGCGCCGGTACGCGTCTGGCACTGGATCAACGCAGTGTCGATCGTGGTGCTGGCGTTGACCGGCGATTTTATCGGCTCCCCCCTTCCCACACAGCCCGGCGAGGCGAGCGCGAAATTTCTGATGGGCTATATCCGGTTTGCGCATTTCACCGCGGGCTACCTGTTCGCAATCGGACTTGTGGGCCGCGCGTATTGGGCGATTGTCGGCAATCGCCATGCGCGCGAAATGTTCTGGGTGCCGGTATTCTCGCGCGAGTACTGGCTGGACATGCTCACCATGCTGCGTTACTACTTGTTCCTCGGACCCACGCCGCGCCAGCTCAGCGGGCACAATCCGTTATCGCGATTCGCGATGTTCTTCGTGTTCCTGCTGATCTCACTCTTCATGATCGTGACCGGTTTCGCACTGTATGGCGAAGGCGCGCAGGCCGACTCTTGGCAACAGATTGCGTTTGGCCAGGTATCCACGCTGATCGGCCAGTCGCAGAGCGTGCACACGTGGCATCGCCTCGGCATGTGGGCGATCCTGATGTTCGTGATCGTGCATGTCTATATGGCGATCCGCGAAGACGTCATGGGGCGCCAGAACATGGTCGGCACGATGATATCGGGCTACCGTACCTTCAGGAAGTGAGGTTGCAATGCTGATTTGTGCACAAACCGCCGCGCCTGCCATCGTCGTACTCGGCATCGGCAACTTGCTGTGGGCCGACGAGGGTTTTGGCGTGCGCTGCATTGAGGCGCTTGAGCAGCACTTTGAGTTCGCCCCGCACGTGAGCCTCATAGACGGCGGCACGCAAGGGCTGTGTCTGGTCCAGTACGTCCAGGCCACCGACAGTCTGCTCATTTTCGACGCGGTCGATTACGGTCTCGCGCCGGGCACGCTGAAGATCGTTGAGAATGACGATGTACCGGCGTTCCTCGGCGTGCGCAAGATAAGCCTGCACCAGACCGGCTTCCAGGAGGTGCTGATGCTCGCGCGCCTGACAGGCCGGTATCCACGCCGCGTGCTGCTGATCGGCTGCCAGCCGGACGAAGTGGCCGATTTCGGCGGCAGCCTGCGACCCGCCGTTAAAGCGTCGCTCGAGCGCGCGCTCGAACTTGGCCTCGAGCGCCTTGCCGCATGGGGCGGAAAGCCCACGCCGCGCCACACCCCGTTACATGCCGACGATGCGGTCACGCTGCCACATCTCGCGCTTTCGCGCTACGAAGGCGAGCGGCCCAGCGAGGCCGATGCGTGCCGCACCGGCGACGAGCGCGTGCTGCAGCGCATGCGCCGCGAGGAGACGCCGTCGTGTGTATAGGCGTGCCGATGCGGGTGATCGAGGTGCAGGGCTTGCAGGCGCTGTGCCACGGACGCGACGGGCACCGCCGGATCGACACTTCGCTGGTTGGTCCATGCAGCGCCGGCGAATGGCTGCTGGTCTTTCTCGACACGGCGCGCGAGAAGCTCGACGGGACACGCGCGGCAGAAATCGACGCGACGCTCTCGCTCGTGGAACTGGCGCTGGAGGGAGACGCCGCCATGGCCCGAGCGAGCTCGCATTTTGAAATGCCGTCCGACCTCGGCGTGGACGATCTAGCCCGGTTGACCTCCAGCGCGCAACCGACGCATGGCCGTCACGGGTCTTCCGAGCAATCGACATGACAAATACGAACGGTATCGCGCTTGACGCGACGCCCGTGGCAGCGGCTAACCGATGGCAGACACGCCGTGTCCGTGGACGAACGAAAGGTAGACGACTGGATTGCGTACGGCGGCGAATGCGTAGCGCTGCTCGGGGCCGACGCGGTGCACTTTCCCGAATTCCTCGACGTGGCCATGATGCTGCCCGAACTCGCGCGCCGCGTGTGGCGGTGATCCACGTTGCTGTGTCTGCGCGACGGCGCTTATGTCACGAGGCTCTCCAGTATGACGGACTGGGATGACTACGTGGCAAACGTCGCACATGCGCTCGGGCAACCGACTACGCGGATGCCATGGGTCGGCATTCCCGGTCACGCCGTCGGCGCTTCGCCCGGCTGTCACGAATTGTCAACCAATTCTTGGGGTCGTTGATCGTGTCCATGAGTCCATTTCCCATTCCCGTCGCGCCTTTCGGCCCGGGCAACCAGGCCGAGAGCGACGCGGTGCTCGACTATCTGCCGATGCCGCAAGGCATGCGCATCTATGTGGCGCCGACGCTGCCTGAGCGCTGTGATGCGTGGGCACTCGACGCCGCGCGCGGCGTGCTTCGCGACGTATTGGGCGTACTGGCGGCATACGAACCTGGCACGCCGCCCGAAACCATCGATCTGACGCCGTACGATCCGGTAACGTTGCGCATTCTCAACGACGTGCTGGGCGAGGGCGAGGTCAGCGCGCGCGTCGACGACGCGCAGCGGAGCGGCGGGCTGATCCAGGAGACCGTGTTTGCCGGCCTGTGGTGCGTAGTCGAGCAGAATGGCGCGGGCCCGATCGACCGCCTCGAAATCGGCGCGGCCCCCGCGATGCTTGCCCGGCCCGAACACCCGGCGCAGCCGATGATGCCATTGCCGGACATGCTCCCGCTCGACGTGATGAACGCGCCGTCGATCCTGAGCGAGGTACGCGATTCCGTCGCGCGCTGGCGCGCCGGGGATGCGCCCCACATCGTCAACCTAACGCTCCTGCCGTTGTCGCCGGGGGATCAGCGACTGATCGACGCCGTGCTGGGCGAAGGCGCGGTACAGATATTGTCGCGCGGCTACGGAAAATGCCGAGTGTGCAGCACGGCGATCGCGAACTGCTGGCGTGTTGCATATTTCAACTCGCAGGACATGCTGATTCTGAACACGATCGAGATCACCGATCTGCCAGAGGTCGTGCGCGCCGCGCCAGAAGACCTCGCGGATTCGCGCGAGCGCTTGACCCAGTTGATCGAGTGGGTGGGTGAGGCGTGACGATGGACCAGCGAACGAAGCAATTCGAAGACTGCCATCTCGGCGCCAGCAGCCGAATCGAGGCGCACACGTGCCTCGAATGCAAGATCTGCTGGTGGATCCACCATCCCGAACAAGGCGACCCGGTCTTGCAGATTCCGCCGCACGCGACGTTCGTGGCGCTTCAGGCGCACTGGCGCTGCCGCGTTTACGGCCGCGCGCCGGATCAGTTCATGGTTCTTGTGGGACGCGGATTGACCGTGCGTGCAATCCAGCGGGAGGTCATACACGGCGATCCAAGGGTGGCTACGCTGGTCGCGCACTTCGAGACGGCCGCAACCAGTGCGATGCCTGACATGCCGGTCGTGAAACTCGCCTTGCGCATCGAGGGGACCGGCTTCGGGCCGATGCCCGGCGAGACCGGGGCCCGATGCGGTCGGTTCGGGATGCCGATCACGCCGTTGTCCATGAGGCCCCTATCGTTACCCGGCGCGATGCAGGACTCGGTGCAATGTCCGCGGCAGGCCGGCAAAGCGCGCGTGCGTCTAGGCGACGTCGATTTCAAATGGCTCGGCGCGCACGCGCAAGACGTCGGAGCCTATGCGTGCTGCTCGCTTTTTTTGCCGATGCTCGAATTCGCCGGACAGAAGAGCGCCACATCGGGCGGTGTCCCGCGCGTGTCGCGTCATTCGCTCCTGCTGCGGCCGGGCGCGTTAGGGAGCGCTCCATGAACGCGGCGATGCTGGCGACCTTGGCCGCACAGTACCGGGTGCGCCCCGGCCGGCACGACTGCATCGCGGGCGGGCGCCCACCACTCGCCGCCGCGCTGCTGCGCGGGCAACCGGTAGCAACCGCTGCGGCGCGGCTGTCGGCGCTCTTCTCGTTGTGCGGACTCGCGCATAGGCTCTGCGCAGAACTTGCCGTCGACGCAGCGGGCGCTTCAGTGGAGCACAAAAGCGACGGTGTGACCGACACCGCTCACGCCGCAATGCTCATGCGTGAGACGCTCGCCGTGCATCTTCGCTGCATGTGGACCGACTGGCCGGTACGGCTCGCCGCCGCCGCGCCGCATACGCTGCCCGACTTCGACTCGGTTGATTCCTCCGACTGGCTGGAGCGGCACGTTCTGGGCATGCCTGCGCAAAAGTGGCTAGCGCACTGGACGGACGATCCGCGTGGCTACTTAGCGGCCTGGAGCGCGCGAGCCGCGACGTTCCCGGCCCGGTTGCTGGCAGCCTGCCGCGCACACGCCGATACGATGCGCGCTACGCCGCGGCCGCTCATCATCGACGAAACGCGGTTAAGCGAACTGGCCGTGGCGATTGCCGAGAGTCCGGTCTTCGCGCACGCGCCCGTACAACGCGGCCTGCCTGCGGAGACCGGCGTGTGGACACGTAGCGACGATCCGCGTGCGCTGGAATACGACACGCCTTGGCTGCGGATTGGCGCGCGCGTCGCGGAGGTGGCGCGGCTGGCAGCGGGCGATGGCGGGCCAAGTGCGCTTCGCTTTGGCGCGCTGACGTGCGCGCCCGGCGAGGCGCTCAGTTGGTGCGAGATGTCGCGCGGCGTGCTGCTCCATTGGGTGCGCCTCGCGCCAGACGATGCGGCGCGCATCGAGGATTATCGCGTGGTCGCGCCGACTGAGTGGAACTTCCACGGCCAAGGCACGCTC
The DNA here is from genome assembly GCF_040965595.1 of Paraburkholderia sp. EG287B. Lineage (NCBI taxonomy): Bacteria > Pseudomonadati > Pseudomonadota > Betaproteobacteria > Burkholderiales > Burkholderiaceae > Paraburkholderia > Paraburkholderia sp. EG287B. The sequence continues at coordinate 9,618 of NZ_JBFRCG010000049.1, read as the reverse complement.
GCGCAAGCCTTGTCGCGGCTGGACCCGGCGTGCGGCGATGGAACGTTCGCCGCGCGAGTAGGCGCGTGGATGGGCGCGTTCGATCCGTGTGCCGCCTATGTGGTCGACACGGACGGCGCGTGAGCACCAGGATCGAGACAAGGCCCCGAATACTGAGCTGAATGGAAGCCAAGGTATGCATGAAGTAAGTCTGGCCGGCGGTGTGCTTGCGTTGGTCGAAGCGGCCGCGGAGCGTGAGAGCTTTGTCCGCGTGAAGGTGCTGAGGCTTGAAGTCGGGCGCCTCGCTGGCGTCGATGTCGAGACGCTGCGCTTTGCCCTCAAAGCGATCGCGCCCGGCACCTGCCTTTGCAGCGCACGGGTCGAGATCGACGAACCCTCGGGAAGCGCGTGGTGCATGAACTGCAACGCGACCGTGGCGCTGGCCACGCGGGGCGCCCCCTGCGCGCACTGCGGCGGCTACTGGCTCCAGCCGAACGGCGGCACAGAGTTGCGCATCGTCGATCTGGTCGTCGACGATGCCTGACAATCATCGGATTAGCGCAAGGAGAAGCAACATGTGCATAGTATGCGGGTGCATCACCACCGGCGATCGGCAAAACACCGCTCAGGGACACGAGTGCGCGCATGCGCAGGGCCAGTCCGACACTCATTCCCGCTCCTACCGGACGCCATCGGGCAAAGACCTGCACTACGGGCTCGGGCCCGCGGGCTTCACGGTGCCCGGCCTAGACCAGGGCCGCACCATCAAGCTCGAGCACGACGTGCTGGGCGAGAACAATCGCCATGCCGCCGTCAACCGGCGGCACTTCGCGCAGCATGGCGTGCGTGCGCTCAATCTCGTGTCGAGCCCGGGCTCGGGGAAAACGACCCTGCTGTGTGCGTCGATCGCCGCGCTGCGCGAGCGTATGCCGAGCTTGCCCATCGGCGTGATCGAGGGCGACCAGCAGACGGCAAACGACGCAGAGCGTATCCGCGCGGCCGGTGCGCCCGCGATCCAGGTGAACACGGGAAAGGGCTGCCATCTCGACGCCGCGATGGTCGCCGCGGCCTTCGGACGGCTGCCGTTGCACGATCATCGCCTTTACCATGAGCACAAGGACGAGCGTGAACACGTGCCGCTAACGCCCGACACCCCGTGCAGCGTGCTCTTCATCGAGAACGTAGGCAACCTCGTCTGCCCCGCGCTGTGGGACCTCGGCGAGGAGGCGAAGGTCGCGATCATCTCGGTAACGGAGGGCGAAGATAAGCCGCTCAAGTATCCCGACATGTTCGCCGCCGCGCGCCTCATGATAGTCAACAAGGTCGACTTGCTGCCCTATGTACAGTTCGACGTCGAGCAGTGCATCGCGTATGCGCGCCGCGTGAATCCGTCCCTCGAAGTGATCTGGCTTTCGGCCACAACCGGCGAAGGCCTCGATGCGTGGCTCGACTGGATCACGAGTGCACGCGACTCGATTGCCGAGCGCATTAGCGTGCTGGAGAACAAGCTTGCGGCGCAGCGCGCGCAAAAGCATCGCGCCGGAGGCGAGGCATGACGGCGCGTGTGCAGAACCTGCCGCATACCCTCGGCGAGCGGACGGTGCTCGCCACCGGCGCATGGCTGAAGAACGCTGCGTGCCTGTGCATCGGCGGCGACGTTCACTGGTCGATGCTGCACGGTGATCTCGACGATCTGGAGCACTGTGTGGCACTCGACGCATCGGTGGCGGCGCTTGTTGAGACCGCCGAGCGCGCGGGGCAGCCCGTGCGCACGATCGCGCACGATCTGCATCCCGACTTCTACAGCACGCGCGTCGCGCTCGAATGGGGTGAGCGGCTCGGCGTGCCGACCGTCGGCGTCCAGCATCATCACGCGCATATTGGCGCGGTTGCGGCCGAGCAAGGGCTGCGCGAGCCCGTGATCGGCCTCGCGCTCGACGGCGTAGGCTTCGGCACGGACGGCGCCGCATGGGGCGGTGAGCTGCTGGAGGTGGCGCCCGCCTGCTGGCAGCGCCTCGGCAGTCTCACGCCGCTCGCGCTGCCCGGCGGCGACGTCGCGGCGCGCGAGCCTTGGCGAATGGCCGCCGCCGCCCTGCACGCGCTCGGGCGCAGCGGCGAAATCGGGCCGCGGCTCTCGGCCGTCGTGGGCGCGACCGCGGCGCGCACGGTCGGCGCCATGCTCGCGCACGGGCTCAATTGCCCGCCTAGCACCGGTGCGGGTCGCTGGTTCGATGCGGCGGCGGGACTGCTCGGCGTGTGCCTGCGCCAGCGCGCCGAATCCGAGGCGGCCATCGCGCTCGAAAGGCTCGCGAGCGGCTACCTCGTCGCGCACGAGGCCCCCGATGTGGCGGGCCTGTGGCGAATCGCGGACAACGGCGAGCTCGACCTTCGTCCGCTCCTCGTCAAGTTGCTCATGCTCGCGGACGCCGGCGAAGCCGCGTGCGGTGCGGCCGTCTTTCATGTTGCGCTGGCCGAGGCGCTCGCCCAATGGGCCGCGCTTGCCGCGCAGGGGCGCGCCGTTCTGTTTGGCGGCGGCTGCTTTGCTAATCGGCTGCTCACCGCGCATCTACGAGAGTCGCTCGCGGCGCACGGCGTGCACACCCTCATGCCCGACACGGTGCCCTGCGGCGACGCCGGGCTAGCGCTTGGCCAGGCTTGGGTTGCCACATATGGTCCGCAGATGTTGTCCATGCCTACGACGGCACGAGGAGTCAGTCCATGTGTCTAGCCATGCCGGCACAGCTCATCGACCGGTCCGACGCCGAAACAGGCGTCGTCGATTTCGGGGGCGTTCGAAAGACGGTCTCACTCGCGCTCGTGCCCGACGTGCGCCCAGGGGACTTCGTGATCGTGCATGTCGGCTTCGCGCTTGGCGTGATCGACCCCGAAGAGGCCGAGCGCACGCTCGCGCTGTTCAGCGAGGTCGCTCGGTCGCTTGGCGACGCGCCCATCGTCCAGTCCGGAACGGCGCAATGAAGTACGTCGACGAATTCCGCGACGACGAACTCGCCGCGCGTATTGCTGGGCGCATTCAGGCGGAGACGCTGACCGAACGCCGTTATCACTTCATGGAGTTCTGCGGCGGTCACACGCACGCCATTTCCCGGTTCGGCATCGCTGATCTTCTACCCGGTAACGTGTTGATGATCCACGGTCCCGGCTGCCCTGTTTGCGTGTTGCCGCTTGGGCGCATCGATCTCGCGATTCGCCTCGCGCTCGAACACGACGTGATCCTCTGCACGTATGGCGACACGATACGCGTGCCTGCCTCGTGCGGTCTATCGCTCCAGCGGGCCAAGGCGCGCGGGGCGGACATCCGCCTTGTGTATTCGCCGCACGACGCGCTGCGCATCGCGCGCGAGCATCCGGAACGCGAGGTCGTCTTTTTCGCAATCGGCTTTGAGACCACTACGCCGCCTACCGCGCTCGTCGTTAGCGAAGCGGCGGACTGCGGCGCGGAGAACTTTAGCGTGCTGTGCTGCCATGTACTCACGCCCGCGGCGATGACACATCTGCTCGCCGAGCCGTCTGTCGACGCGAACGCGGTGCTGCTCGACGGCTTCGTCGGTCCCGCGCACGTGAGTGTTGTGATCGGCTCCGCGTCTTACGAGGCCTTCGCGCAGAGGTATCGCAAGCCGGTCGTGATTGCCGGGTTCGAGCCGCTCGACGTGCTGCAGGCGATCCTCATGCTGGTGCGTCAGGTCAACGATGGCCGCGCGGAGGTCGAGAACGAGTTCGCGCGCGCCGTCACGCGCGCGGGCAACGCTGCCGCGCAGGCGCTCATGCAGGAGGTGTTCGAAACGCGGGAGTCGTTCGAGTGGCGCGGCCTGGGCGAGGTCCCATTGAGCGGGCTGCGCATTCGCCCGAAGTACGCGCGCTACGACGCCGAAGTCCGCTATGAGCTCGTCTACCGGCCCGTCGCCGATCACCGCAAATGCGAGTGCGGGGCGATCCTGCGGGGGCTAATACATCCGCGCGACTGCACAATGTTCGGCACGGTCTGCACGCCCGAGAATCCCATGGGCTCGTGCATGGTGTCCAGCGAGGGCTCATGCGCCGCGCATTATTCTTATGGTCGCTTTAAGGACATTCGAGTCGTCGAAGCATGCGCCCAGTCCACACATCCCCGGTGAAGTCCGCCTACGTGCGACCCCTAAACTTTCGCGACGGCCGCATCGACATGGGCCACGGCGCGGGTGGCCGCGCATCGGCGCAATTGACCCGCGAGCTGTTCGTCGCAACCTTCGATAACGAATGGCTGCGCCAAGGCAACGACCAGGCCACCTTCGCGCATCTCGCACCCGGGCCCGGCGAGCGCATGGTGATGACCACCGACGCGCACGTCGTCTCGCCGCTTTTCTTTCCCGGCGGCGACATCGGCAGCCTCGCCGTGCACGGCACCGTCAACGACATCGCGATGGCGGGCGCACGGCCTTCGTATCTCAGCGCGAGCTTTATCCTGGAGGAGGGCCTCCCGCTGGCGGATCTGCTCCGCATCGTCGAGTCAATGGCTGCTGCGTCGCGCGCTTGCGGCGCTCCAATCGTGACGGGCGACACCAAGGTCGTCGAGCGCGGCAAGGGCGATGCCGTGTTCATCACCACGACCGGGATCGGCGTCGTGCCCTCGGGCATTCACGTTGATGGCGCGCAGGCGCGGCCCGGCGACGTTGTGCTGCTCTCGGGCACTCTCGGCGAGCACGGCGTGGCGATCATGTCGCAACGCGAGGGCCTAAGCTTCGACACGGAGATCCGTTCGGACAGCGCCGCGCTGCACACGCTCGTGGCGGACATGGTTGCCGTCGCGCCCGGTGTGCGCGTTCTGCGCGACCCGACTCGCGGCGGACTGGCCACCACCCTCAACGAGATCGCCAGCCAGTCGGGCGTCGGGATGCGCATTCAGGAGCGCGCAATTCCCGTGCTGCCGCAAGTCGATGCGGCGTGTGAACTGCTCGGCCTCGATCCGCTTTATGTCGCCAACGAAGGCAAGCTAGTTGCAATCTGCGCAAGCGTCGACGCGCCGCAACTGCTCGCCGCGATGCGCGCACATCCGTTGGGCGCGGCGGCGGTTTGCATCGGTGAGGTGGTCGCGGACGCCCACGGCTTCGTGCAGATCGAGACGAAATTCGGCGGACGGCGCATCGTCGACTGGCTTACAGGCGAGCAACTGCCGCGGATCTGCTGATCCGTTCGTGGCGATAGTGATCGGGAGACTGAGAGTGCTTTCGGATAGTCAGGTCTCCCAGTCCCGCCCTCGCTGCAGCAGCCGTCGACCGCGCCCGTCGTCGACGCTACGCTACATTCAGACTCTATTACAAGGCGTTGTCACGTTAAGGTATTCGAGACGCAAGAGCGCACAGGACGTACATTTGTTCAGAAATTGGACGGATCTTGGGCGAGCCCAGTGAATCGATGCCATCCGGCAAAGCGTGCGGCGAGCTGTTTGCGATAGAGTGATGCACGCAGCAAATGTCGCTCAAGCGCGAAGTGCTGGCGAAGCGGACCGAAGCTCGATAAGAACGCTTGTGCGCGATCAGGATCGCGGAAGCCACGCATCCGGCGTTCGCGCTCACGCGTAGGTTGATGGCTGTTTTCGGCGCGGTTTTTCACCCGGGCACTGGCTTTGACGACGACGTGTTTGATGTTTGCCAGTTCTGGAATTTCGCCCCTCGCGGCCGGAGAGCTGCACAACTGATCGGTGACAATCCTTCGTGGCGCGTCGGCGTTTACGGATCGAAAATTTCGTCCGCACCCTCGGTGGCTCAAAATTCAGTCGGCGCGGACAATGCCTTGAGACACTCGTGCATCTTAAGAGGTCGGTGACCTACCGTTGAACCGCTACCTGAGATCGATTGAGGTGTCACCGGTCGTCTGGCAGAAAACGCAACCGCTCCTACGCAACCGACGACGATGCCGGGACAGTGTTTCAGATGCCTACCCGCAGAAGGGATGCTCCTGCTCCTGCATCCCCGCACGGATCGCTTGACGTCAATGAAACTTTCGCCGTTGGGCAGAACAACGGTCATTCCGGCTGGCCTGTTCCGGGAAGTCTGCATTACCGGCGGATACACATATATCCACGCGAGGACGGTAGGCGCCGATATCATTCGGTGGTGACGGAGAAGTTTTTGGACGCGAAGGGCAGACCGCCAGGCGACGATGTTATCTCGAAGCCATACTGAACATCGCCAAGCACGACGTCATCGAAATAATTCCGCGACTTGAGGTAATTCATGAACGCCAGCACGTCGAGCTTGGCATGGTCGGTCTTTTCTGTGCGAAGAAACGAATAGACCGTGTTACTGCCGTTGCTGCCCACGTATACATTCCAGTAACCGCCCGACAACTGGACATCTTTCTGCATTGGGATCGCGCAGCCGGAAAACGTCCAGTTCGCAGAAATCGGTTTGACGTTGCCGCAGCCATCAGGGGATCCGGTATAGTTGAGCCAGACCATGATTTCGTGCGCCTTGTTTCCGGCCCAGATATCGAAAGTCGATTCCCAAGCGCCGCTAGAAGGAGTGATCGCTGAGACGACAGCAGTCAGCGACTTAAGCGAACTGAGGGACTTGTTGACGGCGTATCCGATGTGCGGATAGGCCTTGATGTGGCCGGTGTCGGGTTGATTTGAATAGACGCCCCAGTCAAGGTTGCTGTTGGCCCAGATTGTCTGCTCGCCTGCGGCGACGCCTTGGCAGGGCGCCCAGACGTCATTGTTGAACGTGTAGCTACCGTAGGAGCTAGAGGCAAAAAGGAGATTGGACGGATAGCAGGACGAGGTTTCGGGCGAAGTTGCAGACCAAGTCTCGGCCTGTGCTTCTGCACTGCAAACCATCAAAGCTGTGGCGGCACAGCCGGCGAGGAATGGCATTCGCTGCATAAGCTTGCTGTCTCCTATAGGGTGGGTGATGTCAGTCGAGATTGGTCTCCCTTGGCTTTTAGCAGCGATATGAGCGGTAAAATTGCCGAACTGTCAGTCACCCATCCTATTGCCACTTTTGACTGACGGCCGAAGCCAGCGGCGTTGGTCAAACGGGAACAGAACGTAGTCGCGAACCGTATGCGGTTCCGGTTGGTTGCGAAGACCAACTTCCGGCCATTCCTCTTTTACCGGCCAGTATGCCGTGCGAAAAACCGTGTCCCAGATGGTGGTGAAGAACCCGTAGTTTTGGTGCCGGTGATGCGACTCCATTGAGTGGTGAATGCGGTGAAACTGGTTATCGCCGATGATGTATCGGAGCGGCCCGAGATTCACACGGGTGCTCGAGTGAGAAAGATGCGCCTGAAAACTAATTAGCGTCATGGCAACCGCGGGCGCGACACCGGACTTGAAGTGGATTAGCGCGAGTGGCAGTGCTACAAACATCGCGTAAACAATCGGTTCGGAAATGTGATGATTACAGTTCCATGCGGTCAACTCGCGGATCGAGTGATGAGTCGCATGCAAGCGCCACAGGAACGGAATTGCGTGCTGTGCGCGGTGCATCCAGTAGTAAAAGAAGTCGCCGGCAATTGCAACCAGAACGCTAGAAAGAACTGCCATAAACACCCCTACAATCGTGTTTCCGGAATGGAGCAACGCCTCAAAATCGACAGTCAGGAGTGGTTTCACACCTAACCATTGCAGCCCCATAGCGTAAAGGTGCCAGATTAATGCACCACAACCAATGCGGATTATCCAGTTCCGCGCGCCCCGAATGTATGACGAAAAACTGTAACGGTAGGCCGGGAAGATCAGCTCGAGTACGACGCAGACGTTAGCGAAGACCATCACGAGCTCAAATGAGTTCACGAAGAACAAGGCCATCTGATCAATATCGACAACGTGCATTCATTTGCTCCGGCGAATCGGCGTTTTATGCGCGAGCCTAGGTTAAAGCAGTACTCATCAGCCGGTTGCCTGATAGCTGTCAACTGTCGGTTCACACGTCCGAGAGTATTTGGTCCGGCGCGTCCGATAAATGCCGGCTCGGCATGCCATTCGAAGTGCGCGCGGTGGTGCACGGGATGCACCTAGCTGATCAAGCAACATCAGTACCGTAGTTACTTCAACTATAACGGTGACGACTACACAGCAGGATCTAGTATGCATCGCTCCGCGCCATTGCGAAAATAGATTGTTTGGATGGGAAGCATCCGCATTCTAAATGCCGTTTGCGCTTCAGTCGTAAGTAAGTACTGCCGGCATCACAACTGATTTGTCTCAGGAGTTGATTGCCACATTCACCGACCCAACTCTTCTACGGACATGACGCCAATCTGATCGCGGTCGACAGTCCTTGCTATGCCGTCGCAGTGGGATCGGCGTGGAACGAAATCCACAGCGGGGAGTTCGTCTCTCTGGGACATCTGGGCACTAGTGTTCCGTCCCAGAAATAACTTTGCATAGCCGAGCCACTTTCTGGAGAATTGAATCGGCGGTCGCGGTCCATACGAACGGCCGGCCGTGTTGGTTGTACTGCTCGATATATCGCTCGATGCTGGTGATGAGTTGACGCACGTTCCTGAACGACCCTCGACGGATCGCCTGCTGCGTAATCAGGCCAAACCAGCGTTCAACCTGATTCAGCCAGCTTGAGTAGGTCGGCGTGAAGTGCATGTGGTAGCGCGTATGCCTGGCCAGCCACGCCCTGACCTTGGGATGCTTGTGTGTCGCATAGTTGTCGACGATCAGATGCACATCGAGATCGGCGGGCACCGCCTGATCCACATGCCTGAGAAACGCCAGGAATTCCTGATGTCGGTGGCGCGGCTTACATTGCGCAATAACTTCACCCGTTGCCGTATTGAGCGCGGCGAACAGAGTGGAAGTGCCGTGCCGGACGTAATCATGCGTCACTCCCTCGAGACAGCCCAACCCCATTGGCAACATCGGCTGCGTACGCTCCAGCGCCTGGCACTGGCTCTTCTCGTCGACGCACAGCACCAGGGCATTGGTCGGGGGGCTCAGGTACGGCCCGACGATATTGCGCACCTTCTCCACGAAGTAGGGATCATTAGACAGCTTGAAGCTTTTTGACCGATGAGGCTGTACGCCGAACAACGACAGATATCGGGCCACCGAACTCTTCAAAATCCCTGTCTGCGCAGCAGCGGAGCGCACGCTCCAGTGCGTTGCCCCGTCCGGCTTCTCATGCAGTATCCTCGCCAGCAATTCCGCAACTGCTTCATCGTCATGCGTGCGAGGCCGGCCTGGACGGGCTTCATCATGCAGACCGGCAAGTCCATGGGCAACAAACCGCTTCTTCCAGTGCGTAATTGCCGGCGGTGTTACTTCGCACTGCGTTGCAATTTCTTGACTCGTATGGCCGTCAGCGGCCATCAAGACAATCTTTGCCCTGCGCACCAGAGAGTGCGGCAGCGAACGCGAGCGGCTCATTGACAGCAATTGTTCTCGCTCCAGTTCCGACACGACAACCTCGATTCCTTTGCGTCCCATGATCGCCTCCAACTCATCGTGATTCGATCATAGAACAATCTGAATTTACGTAAAGTTATTTCTGGGACACAACACTGTCCAGTGAACCAATGAAATTGCACTGATCTAATAGTGCATGGGCAAAATGAATCTGAGTGAAACCGAGCGCGAAGACCTGATGTCGATGCAGCGCAGCCGCACAATGGCCGTTGGCGAGGTGAGGC
>NZ_JBFRCG010000048.1:0-16231 GCF_040965595.1 Paraburkholderia sp. EG287B | reverse complement strand
GCGCCAGCGGCTCAAGCAGCTCGCCAACGAAAAACGGCCCGGGCGCTCTTGCGCACGGGCCGTCAAGTCCAGACCTTTCCGCTACACCGTTCGGTACCTGAAACGGGACCTTAACTGAACGGCATTAGCCCCACGGGGCGGTTTTTTTTCGGCCTTATTTTTCGATGGCGCTCTGGGAGGCGGCAGCGAACGCGGGCGGCGTGGGGAAGTACACGCCCGCGCGCTGTGCCGCATTGGCGATGTGCGCCTCGATCGCCTCGCCGGCCGCCGCCGAGTCGCGCGCCTTCAGCGCCACCACGATCAGGCCGTGCTCGCGATGCGTGGAGAGCACGCGCTCGCGCCGGTAGAACGGCATGCGCTGGCTCTCTTTCATGATGTCGGCGCTGCTACGCAGGATCGATTCGATCGCCGCATTGCCCGCGAGATTGACGATACGCATGTGGAACTCGAAGTCGAGCTGCGCGGCTTCGTCGAGTTCGTCGCAGGCGAGGGCGCTATGCAGGGCCTCGGTGTTCGCTTCGAGCCACGCCACGTCGGCATCGCCGATGGCGAGCGCCGCCATGCGCGCGGCGAAGCCTTCGAGCGCGTAGCGCATCTGGTAGGTGTCGGGCAGCGACGATTGATCGGCGAAACGCCACGGGTGAGCGTTGGTGGCCTGCGCGCTCGTCACGTACACGCCTTTGCCCGCCCGGATCGACAGCATGCCGAGCGCTTCGAGCGTCGAGAGCGCTTCGCGCAGCGACGCGCGGCTGATCGCCAGTTCCTCGGAAAGCTGCCGCTGCGCGGGCAGCAGGCTGCCGACCGGATACCGGCCGCCCTCGATCCGTTCGCGGATCGTGGCGATGGCGGCGTCGGTGACGGTGTGCGGAACGTTCTTCATCGGATGGCGCGGGCAGCTTTCGCGTGGTCTGACCGGTATTGTAGTCCTGTCCGGCGCACCCGCATGGTGCATCGCGTCAACGCCCGCGCGCCGTGGGATAAGGCGTGGCGCTCCGGCCCGCAAACTGGTCAGACCACGCAAGGGTAAACACCGCGCTTCCCAACCTTGACTCCGGTATATCGGCTTCCTACTATCCGCCATAACAGTGCTGGTCAGACCAGTCAGAACAGTTGCTTCCCCTTCATGGTTTTGCATGGGATGGGACCCGGCGTTGAAGCGCCGGGTCCATCGACAAAGGAGACAGTCGTGACGAAGTTCTTCAATTCGCTGTTTGGCCGCGTAGTGATCGCCCTCGTGCTGGGCATCGTCGCAGGCGCGGTGTTTCCCCATTTCGCCCAGTCGCTGCGCCCGCTCGGCGACGGCTTTCTCAAGCTCATCAAGATGGTGATCGGGCCGATCGTGTTCTGCGTGGTCGTGAGCGGCATGGCGCACGCGGGTGACCTGAAGAAGGTGGGTCGCGTCGGCCTGAAGTCGGTGGTGTACTTCGAGGCCATGACGACCGTTGCGCTCGTGATCGGCGCCGTGCTCGCGTACGTCACGCGTCCGGGCGCCGGTATGAACGTGGATCTGCACTCGCTCGACGCGGCCTCGCTTGCGACCTACACCGAGCACGCCAAGAGCCTGAAGGACACCGCGGGCTTCCTGCTGAAGATCATTCCCGACACCGCCTTCGATGCCTTCGCGAAGGGCGACATCCTGCAGATCCTCGTGTTCTCGGTGCTGTTCGGCAGCGCGCTCTCGCTGCTCGGCCCGAAGGCGCAGCGCGTGAACGGCCTGATCGACGAGCTTTCGCAGGTGTTCTTCCGGGTGATGGGCTTCATCATCAAGCTCGCGCCGCTCGGCGTGCTCGGCGCGATTGCGTTCACGACTGGTACGTACGGCGTCGCTTCGCTCAAGCAGCTCGGGCTGCTCGTGATCGTGTTCTACGCGAGCTGCATCGTGTTCGTTGCGGTCGTGCTCGGCATCGTCATGCGGCTGGCGGGCTTCAACGTGTTCAAGCTGATCCGCTACCTGCGCGAAGAACTCTCGATCGTGCTCGGCACCGCGTCGTCCGACGCCGTGCTGCCGCAGATCATGCGCAAGCTCGAATGGATGGGCGTGAAGGATTCCACGGTGGGTCTCGTGATCCCGACGGGCTACTCGTTCAACCTCGACGGCTTTTCGATCTACCTCACGCTCGCGGTGATCTTCATCGCGCAGGCGACCAACACGCCGCTATCGATGCATGACCTCATCGTGGTCGTGCTGGTGTCGCTCATCACCTCGAAGGGCGCGCACGGCATTCCCGGCTCGGCGATCGTGATTCTCGCCGCGACGCTGTCCGCCATTCCCGCGATTCCCGTGCTCGGCCTCGTGCTGATCCTGCCGGTGGACTGGTTCGTCGGCATCGCCCGCGCGCTCACCAACCTGATCGGCAACTGCGTCGCGACGGTCGTGGTCGCGGTCTGGGAGCACGACATCGACAAGGCGCGCGCCAGACGCGTGCTGAACCTCGACGAAGGCTTTCTCTACGTGCCGGCAGGCGACAGCGATGCAGACGCCGCGCATGGCGAAGACGGCGCACTCGGCGGCAAGCCCGCGCACGCCTGAACTTCCGCACCGCATCTGCTGACAATTTCCTTCGACTAACTGAACAACCCCCAGCGAGCGACACCATCATGGCCATTCCGACTCTCGACCCCAACGCCCCCGCCTTCACGCGCCGTTACATGAACCTCGCCGATCCGCGTCTGGGCGCCCGCGCGCTCCACGCGAGCGACGAGTTCTTCGCGCCGAAGGAGCGCATGCTCGATCCGCAGCCCGCGGTCTTCATCCCCGGCAAGTACGACGACAACGGCAAGTGGATGGACGGCTGGGAAACGCGCCGCAAGCGCACGACCGGCCACGACTTCTGCATCGTGCGCCTCGCGCGCCCGGGCGTGATTTACGGCCTCGATCTCGACACGAGCCACTTCACGGGCAACTTTCCGCCGGCGGCTTCGATCGAGGCGTGCTACGCGCAGCTGGGCGACGACGCAACACCCGGTGACAACGCCGACTGGCAGACCATCGTCCCGGCGACGACCCTGCAGGGCAACCAGCACCATTACGTCGAAGTGAGCGATACGCGCGCATTCACGCATCTGCGTGTGAATCTCTATCCCGACGGCGGCCTCGCGCGTCTGCGCGTGTACGGCCAGCCCCGGCGCGACTGGAGCACGGTGGAGCGCGGCAGCCTCGTCGATCTCGCGGCGATCGAAAACGGCGCGTATCTCGTCGCGGCCAACAACCAGCACTTCGGGCTCGCTTCCACGATCCTCATGCCTGGCCGCGGCGTGAACATGGGTGACGGCTGGGAAACGCGCCGCCGCCGCGAACCCGGCAACGACTGGGCGATCGTGGCGCTCGCGCGGCCCGGCATCATCCGCAAGATCGAAGTCGACACGGCGCACTTCAAGGGCAACTACCCGGACCGCTGCTCGCTGCAGGCAGCGAGCGTGAAGGGCGGCACCGACGATTCGCTCGTCACCCAGGCGATGTTCTGGCCGGAACTGCTCGGCGAGCAGAAGCTCGAAATGGACAAACAGCACGTGTTCGAGAGCGGGATCGCCGCGCTCGGCCCGGTCACGCACGTGCGTTTCAACATCTTCCCGGACGGCGGCGTCTCGCGCCTGCGCCTGTGGGGCGAACTGGCTTAAGCGAGGAGCCGCGATGCAGATCCTGCACATGGAACCCTTGACGCGCGAGGCGTTCGCGCCGTTCGGCGACGTCATCGAACTCGAAGGCGCGCGCCACTTTCCGATCAATGGCGGCACGACCGAGCGCTTTCACGATCTCGCCGCCATCGACGTGAACGAGGCGGGCGGCCGGCCCATCGTCAGCGTGTTTCGCGCCCAGCCGCGTGCGTGGCCGGTCGAGATCGCGATGATGGAGCGGCATCCGCTAGGCAGCCAGGCATTCGTGCCGCTCGGCGACGCGGGCTACGCGGTGGTGGTCGCGCCCGCGGGCGAGTTCGATCCGGCCGGGCTGCGGGCGTTCTGGGCCGGGCGCGGGCAGGGCGTCAACTACGCCAAAGGCGTCTGGCATCACCCGCTGCTCGCGTTCGGGGGCGTGAGCGACTTCGTGGTGATCGACCGCGGCGGCACGCAGCCGAACTGCGACGAGATCGCACTCGCGCGGCCCTGGCGGCTCGCGCAAGCCGACACGCCGCTCGTGCCCGCCTGAGGACCGGCCCGTTTTTCCCAAACACGGGCTCACCAAACGAAAACGCCACGGCAGATCTGCCGTGGCGTTTCCTTTTCTGCAGCCTGCAAGCCGCAAGCGGTGGTCAGTGCTTGCGGTGCGGGCAGTTTTCCTTCGTGCAGGCGCCGTACAGGGCGAGGGCGTGCTCCTGGAGCTTGAAACCGCGCTCCGTGGCGATCATCTGCTGGCGCTTTTCGATTTCGGGGTCGAAAAATTCTTCAACGATGCCGCAGTCGAGGCACACGAGGTGGTCGTGGTGACTCCCCTCGTTCAGCTCGAACACCGCCTTGCCCGATTCGAAGTTGCTGCGCGTGAGCAAGCCGGCCTGCTCGAACTGGGTCAGGACGCGGTAGACCGTGGCGAGGCCGATGTCGAGCTCCTCGTTCAGCAGGTTGCGGTAGACGTCTTCGGCGGTCAGATGGCGCACGGGGCTGTGCTGAAAAATCTCCAGGATCTTGAGGCGAGGCAGCGTCGCCTTGAGGCCGATGTTCTTGAGATCGGTTGGATTGGTCATGACGATAAGTCCCTGGAGTACAATGCTAGGTTGTTATGTTAATGCGTTTTTGCCGTTCCGGGCATTTTCGCCAGAACTTCGAACGATCTTCTACAGAATACGCGCGGCTTCGCGAAAAGCCCGCACGGTGAGGGAAATGATTCCAGAATTCACAACGATCGGCCGGCGCATGCACGGCGGCCGCCTGGCGTGCACCCTGCTGGCTGCGGCCGCGTTCGCCGCGCTCGCCGGCTGCAAGACGTACGACAGCGTGACACAGCGCGTCGCCCAGAGCATTACGCCTTACCGCATTACCATCGTGCAAGGCAATTTCGTCTCGGCGGAAGCCGCGGCGCAGATGAAGGTGGGCATGTCGCGCGCCGAAGTCAAGCAGCTGCTCGGCACGCCGCTCCTCACGGACATGTTCCATGCGAACCGCTGGGACTACATCTTTTATTTCAAGCGCGGCTCGACCGCCGTGGTCCAGCAGCGTGACTTCGTCGTGCTGTTCGAGGGCGACCGCGTAGCGAGCTGGTCGGGCGGCGAAGACCTGCCCTCGAACCTCGAGCTGCTCGCCGAAATCGACGGCGACCGCACCGGCAAGAAGGCCGTCGCGGCCGCGCCGGCCTCGGGCGCTTCGGCGCCGGTGGCGGCGGCAGCAGGCGCGCCCGCGCAGGCTTCGAGCGCGACCGGCCCGACGGTTGGCGACACGGCGCGCACGCCGTCGTCCGAACTCGGCACCGCGACCAACGCACTGCCGCAGGACGCCAACGCGCAGGCGGCCGCCGCCGCGAACCGCGCCACGGAAGCCGTGCAAACGCCGATGGGCCTGACGCCGTCGGTGCGGGCGGGCAATCCGCAGTCGTCGGCGCTGCCGCAGAACGTCGGCACGATGCCCTCGCAGGTTCAACTGCATCGTCAGCCGCAGCCGCAAATCCAGGGCGTGCCGCCGAGCAACCCGGTTGGTCCGGCCGCCGGCGCGCAAGGTACCGGCGACACCAATGCGGCGCCGTCGGGCCCCGCACGGGATTCGTCGCTCGCCGCGCCGCCCACGGTGCCGGCCTCGGGAGCGGCTGCGGCTCCGAGCAACTGATCCGGCTGACCCAGCCGGTCACACAAGCAGGGCGTGGTGCGCGAGGCGTGCCACGCTTCGTTCCGGCGGCCGGGGTGTCACTACCACCGGCCGCCGCGTTTTTTGGCGGCGGCGCTGCGTGGCGCCTGGCGGCATCCGGCACCGCGGCCAGCGACACATTGGCAGGAAGACTCATGAAAATCGCAATCGCCGGGGCATCGGGCCGCATGGGCCGCATGCTCATCGAAACCGTCCTGAATTCGCCCGACGTCACGCTCTCGGGCGCGCTCGTGCGCAAGGGCTCGGCCGCCGTCGGCCAGGACGCCGGCGCGTTCCTCGGCAAGGACACCGGCGTGCGCATCACCGACGACATCGAGCAGGTCTTCGCGCAAAGCGACTGCCTGATCGACTTCACGCGCCCCGAAGGCACGCTCGTGCACCTCGAGGCGGCGCAGCGCCACGGCGTGAAGATGGTGATCGGCACGACCGGCTTCGACGCCCAGCAAAAGGCGCAGCTCGGCGCGGCCGCGCAGAAGGTCGGCGTCGTGTTCGCGGCCAACATGAGCGTGGGCGTGAACGTCACGCTCAAGCTGCTCGAATATGCGGCGCGCTTTTTCGAGACCGGCTACGACATCGAGATCATCGAGGCGCACCATCGCCACAAGGTCGATGCGCCCTCGGGCACCGCGCTTGCGATGGGCGAGGCCGTGGCGCACGCGCTCGGCCGCAATCTCGACGAATGCGCCGTGTACGGCCGCGAAGGCGTGACGGGCGAGCGCGACCCCTCGACGATCGGGTTTTCGGCGATTCGCGGCGGCGATATCGTCGGCGATCATACGGTGCTGTTCGCGGGTATTGGCGAGCGCATCGAGATCACGCACAAGTCCTCGAGCCGCCTCTCCTATGCGCAGGGCAGCGTGCGCGCCGCGCGCTTTCTGCAGGACAAGGCCCATGGCCTGTACGATATGCAGGACGTGCTCGGCCTGCGCTGAGCGTTTCCCCTACGGTCCGGCGCCTGCGCCGGGCCGACAGTGAGCGAGGTCCGATGGCAGCGAGTTCCGGAGTCATTCACTATCTGCAGACGGGCGACGCGGTCACCCACGCGGTTGCGTGGGTATTGCTCGCCATGTCGGTCGCGAGCTGGTGTTTCCTCATCATCAAGAGCTGGATCCTGCTGCGCGCGAAGCGCCAGGGGCCGCGCGCCATTGCGCGCTTCTGGCAGGCGCGCACGCTCGCAGACGGCGTTGCCGCCATGCGTCCGGTCGACCGCGAGCGCGTGTTCCTGCCACTGGCGCAGGCGGCGCTCGCCGCCGAGGAAGCCGACGCGCCCGGCATGATGCTCGCGCGCGTGGATCGCGGCGAGCGCGTGCTGCGGGCGCTGCGCGGCGCGCTGCAGGCGTCGCAGCGGCGCCTCGAGTTCGGCCAGGTCCTGCTCGCCTCGGTGGGCAGCACGGCGCCGTTCGTCGGGCTGCTCGGCACCGTCTGGGGCATCTACCACGCGCTCGGCAGCATCGCCGCGAGCGGCCAGGCGATGATCGAGAACGTGGCCGGCCCGGTGGGCGAGGCGCTCATCATGACGGCCTTCGGTCTCGTCGTCGCGATTCCTGCCGTGCTCGCCTACAACGTGCTGGGCCGCCTCGTGCGCCAGCTCTGCGACGATCTCGACGGCTTCGCCCACGACCTGCACGCCTATGCCTGCGCGCCCGAAGGCGCGCCGCTGCGCCGCGAAGGTGCGCAGGGCGCGATGCGCGAAGGCGCGCGCGCCGAGTCGTAGGAGGCAACGCGTATGGCATTCGGCGGACTCGAAAAGAAGCGCGATACGGCACCGATGTCGGAGATCAACATGACGCCGCTCATCGACGTCATGCTCGTGCTGCTCGTCATTTTCATCATTACCGCGCCGCTGTTCTCGCACGCGATCCGGCTCGATTTGCCGAAGGTCGCCGCCGAGCCCGCGCAGCAGACGGCGCAGACCGTCACGCTTTCCATCGACGCCGCCGGCAAGCTCTACTGGAACGCCCAGCCCATCACGCTGGACGAGCTGCGCGCGCGCTTCACGGCAGCGGGCAAACAGCCCGAGTCGCAGCAGCCCGAGCTGCAGCTGCGCGCCGCGCGCGAGACCCGCTACGACGTGATCGCCCAGGTGATGGGCGCCGCGCAGCAGGCCGGTCTCACGCGCCTCGGCTTCGTGACCGAGCCGCCCGCCGGCGCTCATTGAAGACGCCACTGCGCACGCCGCTGAGCGCGCGCCAGTCAACGGTATAATCAACGTTTCCTTTAAAAACGGGCCCAGCGAAACCGCCGCAATCTGCCGGTATCGTGAACGGCCGGCCCGGTGCATCCGGCACTGAAGGTACCGAAGCAGCCGCCCGTTTCCAGCGTTCACCACCCACACCATGCTCGAAAAATACGTTCCCACCGACGTCGAATCCGCCGCGCAAGGCGAATGGCGCGCCACCGACGCTTACCGGACGGCCGAGAAGGCCGACAAGCCCAAGTTCTACTGCGTCTCGATGCTGCCGTATCCGTCGGGCAAGCTGCACATGGGCCACGTGCGGAACTACACGATCAACGACGTGATGTACCGTTACCTGCGCATGAACGGCTACAACACGTTGATGCCGATGGGCTGGGACGCGTTCGGCATGCCCGCCGAAAACGCCGCGATGGCCAATAACGTGCCGCCGGCCAGGTGGACGTACGACAATATCGAGTACATGAAGGGCCAGATGCAGTCGATGGGTCTCGCGATCGACTGGTCGCGTGAGATCGCCACCTGCAAGCCCGACTACTACAAGTGGAACCAGTGGTTCTTCCTGAAGATGCTCGAGAAGGGCATCGCCTACAAGAAGACCGGCACGGTGAACTGGGACCCGGTCGATCAGACCGTGCTCGCCAACGAGCAGGTGATCGACGGGCGCGGCTGGCGCTCGGGCGCGCTGGTGGAAAAGCGCGAAATCCCGATGTACTACTTGCGCATCACGCAGTACGCCGACGAGCTGCTGAACGACCTCGACGGCCTCGGCTGGCCCGAGCGCGTCAAGATCATGCAGCAGAACTGGATCGGCAAGAGCTTCGGCGTGAACTTCGGCTTCCCGTACGAACTCGACGGCGAGAAGAAGCTGCTGCGCGTGTTCACCACGCGCGCCGACACGATCATGGGCGTGACCTTCTGTGCGATCGCGGCGGAGCACCCGCTCGCCACGCGCCTCGCGCAAGAGAAGCCGGAACTGCTGCCGTTCATCGACGAATGCAAGCGCGGCGGCGTGGCCGAAGCCGACATGGCGACGATGGAAAAGAAGGGCATGGCCACAGGCTTCTTCGTCACGCATCCGCTGACGCAGGAAAAGGTCGAAGTGTGGATCGGCAACTACGTGCTGATGAGCTATGGCGAAGGCGCCGTGATGGGCGTGCCGGGCCACGACGAGCGTGACTTCGCGTTCGCGAAAAAGTACGACTTGCCGATCAAGCAGGTCATCGCAGCAGAAGGCGAGACGTACTCGCTCGACGGCTGGCAGGAATGGTACGGCGACAAGGAACGCGCCGTTTGTGTGAACAGCGGCAAGTACGACGGCCTCGCCTACACGGCGGCCGTGGACGCCGTCGCAGCCGACCTCAAGGCGCTCGACTTCGGCGACAAGCAGGTCACGTGGCGCCTGCGCGACTGGGGCATTTCGCGCCAACGCTACTGGGGCACGCCGATCCCGATCATCCACTGCCCGAGCTGCGGCGACGTGCCGGTGCCCGAAAAGGACCTGCCGGTCGTGCTGCCGGAAGACCTCGTGCCGGACGGCACGGGCAACCCGCTCGCGAAGTCGGAAGCCTTCCTGAACTGCAAGTGCCCGACCTGCGGCGCCGACGCGAAGCGCGAAACCGACACGATGGACACCTTCGTCGACTCGTCGTGGTACTTCTATCGCTACGCCGCGCCGGATGCGGTGAACATGGTCGACGAGCGCACCGATTACTGGATGCCGATGGACCAGTACATCGGCGGTATCGAGCACGCCATTCTCCACCTCTTGTACTCGCGCTTCTGGGCGAAGGTCTCGCGCGACCTCGGCCTCGTGAAGTTCGGCGAGCCGGCGAAGAACCTGCTGACGCAGGGCATGGTGCTCAACGAAACGTTCTACCGCGAAGACACTGCGGGCAAGAAGACCTGGTACAACCCGGCCGACGTGACCGTCACGCACGACGACAAGGGCCGCCCGATCGGCGCGACGCTCAACAGCGACGGCCAGGCCGTGGTGCTGGGCGGCGTGGAGAAGATGTCGAAGTCGAAGAACAACGGCGTCGACCCGCAGGTGCTGATCGACCAGTACGGCGCAGACACGGCGCGTCTGTTCACGATGTTCGCGGCGCCCCCCGAGCAGCAGCTCGAATGGTCGGGCGCGGGCGTGGAAGGCGCGAGCCGCTTCCTGCGCCGCGTGTGGGCCTTCGGCCACGCGAACGCCGAAGCGATCCAGTCGCGCGCCTCGTTCGACGCGGCGGCGCTCACGGACGTCGAAAAGGCGCTGCGCCGCGAAGTCTACAGCGTGCTCAAGCAGGCCGACTTCGACTATCAGCGCCTGCAGTACAACACCGTCGTTTCGGCGGCGATGAAGATGCTCAACGCCATCGACGGCGCCAAGGGTGCCGGTGCTGGCGTGCAGCGCGAAACGTTCGGCGTGCTGCTGCGCGTGCTGTACCCGGTCGTGCCGCACATCGCATTCGAACTGTGGAAGGCGCTCGGCTACGGCGACGAATACGGCACGCTGCTCGACGCACCGTGGCCGAAGGTCGACGAAAAGGCGCTCGAGCAGGCCGAAATCGAACTCGTGCTGCAGGTGAACGGCAAGGTGCGCGGCGCCGTGACGGTGGCCAAGGACGCGCCGAAGGATGCGATCGAGGCGGCTGCACTCGCGCACGAGATGTTCGTCAAGTTCGCGGAAGGCCGTGCACCGAAGAAGATCATCGTCGTGCCGGGCCGCCTCGTGAACGTCGTGGTCTGACGAGGCAAACCAAGGCCATGTCGAGCGGCGTAGCGCGCGAAGCACGTGCGGCGCCGCTCAGCCGACACCGGCGACTCTGTCGCGAACCCAGGGAGTCCATGTGATTCGCAGATCGTTTCTCAGGTTGTTCCCGCTCGTGGCGGGCAGCGCGCTGGCCCTCTCGGCGTGCGGCTTCCAGCTGCGTGGCGAGGAGAACTTCGCCTTCAAGCGTCTCGCCGTCGTCGGCGCGCCGCCGCCGCTCGCCGGGCGCCTCTCGCGTATGGTCGAAGGCGGCAGCGACTCAGTGGTGGTCGACTCGGTAGCCAATGCGGATGCCGTGCTGCGCGTATCGGAAGGGCGTAGCTTCAGCACGCTCACGCTCAATTCGCTCGGCGCGGTGGTGGAATATCAGGTCAACTACTCGCTGAACTATGCGCTGATGAAACCGGACGGCACCGTGCTGATCCAGCCGAGCGTGATTTCGCTGAACCGGGCACTGACCTACAGCGATCAGTTCGCGACTGCCAAGACGCAGGAAGCCGATCTGCTGTTCACCGACATGCAGAACGACGCCGTCGACCAGCTCATGCGGCGCCTTGCCGTGCTCAAAACGATCAACCCGACGCCCGATCAAGTCGTGCCGGGTGTCGCGCCGCGCGCACCGCTGCCGCCGCCGCCGCTGTAATGCGCGCGGTTTCCATCTACTGAGCGATCTTCGACCGAGCGCCATGCAACTGCGACCCGACGCACTCGAACCGCACCTCGCGAGAGGGCTGGCCGGCCTGTACGTCGTCTACGGCGACGAACACCTGCTTGCCCAGGAGGCGTGTGACCGCATCCGCGCAGCGGCGCGCGCGGCGGGCTTTACCGACCGCTCCGTGTTCACCGTCGAGCGCGGCTTCGACTGGAGCTCGCTGCTCGGCGCGAGCCAGTCGATGTCGCTGTTTGGGGATCGCCAGCTGGTCGAGTTGCGCATTCCATCGGGCAAGCCCGGCAAGGAGGGCGCGGACGCGCTCAAGACGCTCGCCGCTGCCTCGAATCCCGACGTGCTGATGCTCGTCACGCTGCCGCGCCTCGACGCCGCCACGCAGAAGTCTGCGTGGTTCACGGCGCTGGCTGAGAGCGGGGTCGCGCTGAAGATCGACCCGGTCGAGCGCGCGGCACTGCCGAACTGGATCGGCCAGCGTCTGGCGCTGCAAGGCCAGCGCGTGGCGCCCGGCGACGACGGCCGGCGCGCGCTGCAATTCGTGGCGGAGCGCGTGGAAGGCAACCTGCTGGCCGCCCATCAGGAAATACAGAAGCTTGGGCTGCTGTATCCGCAAGGCGTGCTGAGCTTCGAGCAGATTCACGACGCCGTGCTCAACGTCGCGCGCTACGACGTATTCAAGCTCAACGAAGCCATGCTCACGGGTGACGTCGGCCGTCTCGCGCGCATGCTCGACGGGCTGCAGGGCGAAGGCGAGGCTTCGGTGCTGGTGCTGTGGGCCGTGGTCGAGGAAATCCGCACGCTCTTGCGCATCAAGCGCGGCGTGGCCGCGGGCAAGCCGCTCGCCATGCTGCTGCGCGAGAACCGCGTGTGGGGGCCGCGCGAGCGGCTCATCGGGCCGGCGCTGTCGCGCCTGAGCGAAGCGGCGCTGGAGCGCGGTCTCGCGCTCGCGGCGCGCCTCGACCGCCAGGTCAAGGGGCTTTCGGGTCAATCGCGCGCCGAGTGGCGCAATGCGCTGCCGCCCGATGCCTGGGATGGCCTGTTCGAACTCGCCATGACGGTGGCCGCGCCACGTGAGGGTGCACCGCAGGCGCGCGCTGCCGCCGGTGCGCGTGGTGCTGCTGCGCCAGGGCGCGCGCAGCCAGGTGCTCAGCCAACTGGCCCAGCCGCAGCAGCCGCCGCAGCAGCGGCCGCGGCCCGACCGCGCACCGCAGGGCCGTCGCGCCGGCAAGGGTAAAGCGTCTCGCGCTTGCTTGAACCGGCACTACGGCGCCTGCGATACGCCCGCCGCGCGGCCGGTGCACGCGCCCGGCCACGTCCAGCAAACCTTGGCGGCTGGCCTTAAAATCGGCCTGAACCGCTTTGAATCGAACCGCGCTTGGGCAACTCATCTGACTTGCGCCTCACGCGCCGCATGACGAAAGACACCATGGATATCGACCAGTACATGACCGACCTCGGCCGCCGCGCCCGCAACGCTTCGCGCGCGATGGCACGGGCCTCGACGGCTGCGAAGAACGCGGCGCTCGAAGCGGTGGCGCAAGCCATCGAGCGCGACGCGCAGCAACTGAAGGATGCGAACGCACGCGACCTCGCGCGCGCGAAGGAGAAAGGCCACGACGCGGCGTTCATCGACCGCCTGACGCTGTCGGACAAGGCGCTCAAGACGATGGTGGAAGGCCTGCGCCAGGTGATGGCGCTGCCCGACCCCATCGGCGAGATCAGCAACCTCAAGTTCCGCCCGAGCGGCATTCAGGTGGGGCAGATGCGCGTGCCGCTCGGCGTGATCGGCATCATCTACGAATCGCGGCCGAACGTGACGATCGACGCGGCCGCGTTGTGCCTGAAGTCGGGCAACGCCACGATTCTGCGCGGCGGCTCTGAGGCGCTCGAATGCAATACGGCGCTCGCGAAGCTGATCGGCGAAGGGCTGGCCGCGGCGGGGTTGCCGCAGGACGCGGTGCAGGTGGTCGAGACCGCCGACCGCGCGGCCGTGGGCAAGCTCATCACGATGACGGAATTCGTGGACGTGATCGTGCCGCGCGGCGGCAAGAGCCTGATCGAGCGCCTGATGGCCGAGGCGCGCGTGCCGATGATCAAGCACCTCGACGGCATCTGCCATGTGTACGTGGACGACCGCGCCGATCTCGCGAAGGCGCTCACCGTGTGCGACAACGCCAAGACGCACCGCTACGGCACCTGCAACACGATGGAGACGCTGCTCGTGGCGCGCGGCATTGCGCACGACGTGCTGCCGCCGCTTGGCCGCCTGTATCGCGAGAAGGAAGTCGAACTGCGCGTGGATGCTGCGGCGCGCTCGATTCTCTCCGACGCGGGCGTAGCTCCGCTGGTGGACGCGACCGAAGAGGACTGGCGCACCGAGTACCTCGCGCCCGTGCTGGCGGTGAAGGTGGTCGACACGCTCGACGACGCGATCGAGCACATCAACGCCTACGGCTCGCACCACACCGATGCGATCGTCACCGAACACCACGACCGTGCGATGCGCTTCCTGCGCGAAGTCGACTCGGCAAGCGTGATGGTGAACGCCTCGACGCGCTTTGCCGATGGTTTCGAGTTCGGCCTCGGTGCGGAGATCGGCATTTCGAACGACAAGTTGCATGCGCGCGGCCCGGTCGGCCTGGAAGGGCTGACCTCGCTGAAGTACGTGGTGCTCGGCCACGGCGAAGGCCGTCAATAGTCACGAACCGCACGAGGCGGTGCACGGCGTCGCGCGCCGCCTCGTTGCACAATCGCTCACGAAGAAGAAAAAATAATGTCGATGCTCTGGGTCAAGACGTTTCACATCGTGCTCATCGCCTCGTGGTTCGCGGGCCTGTTCTACCTGCCGCGCATCTTCGTGAATCTCGCGATGGAAACCGAGCCTGCGGCCGTCAAGCGTCTGCTCATCATGGCGCGCAAGCTCTACCGCTTCATGACGATGATCGCCGTTCCCGCGCTGCTATGCGGACTGTGGCTGTGGCTCGTGGTGGGGATTGGGCGCGGCCAGGGGTGGATTCACGCGAAAGTGGGCGTGGTCGTGTTGCTCATCGTCTATCACGCGTACTGCGGACATTTGCTCAAGACCTTCGAGCGCGGCGAAAACCGCCGCTCCGACAAGTGGTATCGCATGTTCAACGAGCTTCCCGTGCTCGGCATGCTGGCTGCGGTGGCGCTGGCTGTGATCAAGCCGTTCTGAACCACTGACCCACGGACGCCGCCACTGCGGCGCGTATTCCAGCTTTTTCCCCTGCGCGGGCGCCGTCAGATGGTGCCCGTTGTCTCGCGGCGCATGCGGGCCGCCGCAACACGCCAGCCGTCCTCCTGCTTCACGAACACGTCAGTGAAGCGATACCCCGATCTCCTCCGCAATACTTCGAATAACTTATCGTCGAGAAATTCGTCGAGAACAGCGGGGCCGCCCGTCGCTGCGGGGTTTTAATATTTGCCGAAAAAAATTCTGACAATTCTTAATGCAATTGAGCCGAATGCGTAGGATTTTTTAGAAAAGGCGTAGGGGGATATTATTGGTGCGGAATTAAGGTTTATTTTTTGTAATAAGTTTCTGTGTGATTGAGGGAAAACGCGGAAATTTCCTTTTGATTCTTATGCGCTTCTCTCGACCTTCGAGAGCGTCGTGTACGCCTTCTGCCTGCGGCTATCTTCCTTGCTGATTGTGTGCCTCAGCCTTATCGCATCGCGCCTTTTGCTTTAAGAGTTCTCTTATTCTCCCTGTGATTTCGAGTCCATAAAGTTGCTGCTGTCATCGCATATGGCTCCGATCGGTCTGTAAGCATTTTCTGAGCTATCGAAATAATCGAGCCATGGCGTGTTCGACGCAGATCGTTGGCTTTAATGGGCCAGTTGATTTTCTTTATTGAAGGAAATGGCCGACAGATTGCCGCACGCATCGGGTTGTGACGCCTATGGGTATCACGCGGTCGGTACTCCCGGAATTCACCAGGGCTAGGAATGAACAGGACATACAAATCAGTCTGGAACGAGACCACAAGAACATGGGTTGCTGCGGCAGAAAACGCCAAAGGCAAGCGCAGGGGTAAGGGCAACGTGAGGGCGGTGGCGATTGCCATCGCGGCGTTGGGGGCTGCCAGCCAGGCGCACGCGTATATCGCTGGCGGGAGTGGCGCTACCGCGCCGAATGACAGTGGCATTGACTCGAACCTCGCGATTGGTTCGAACGCTTATGCAGCTGACACTTCAAATACGTATCTGATTACAAAGGATGGTCGCTCTCTGCGGCAGTTCAACCTTGCGATCGGCGCCAATGCCAGTGCAACAGGCGCAGGAACGATGGCAATCGGCCAATACGCGCTTGCCAGTGGCCAGAATGCGGGCGTGGTTGGCTTCGGTGCCACCGCTACGGGCGCATTTGGAACCGTGGTGGGTTCGCTCGCAACGGCAGCCGGCGATGCCAGCAGCGCTCTGGGCTACCGCACAATAGCAAGTGGCGATTTCTCTGCCGCAATGGGCAGTTACAACAAGGCGTTGGGCAATGCGTCGGTGGCGATGGGCGCTACGACGACGTCGGCCGGCGACAGCTCGGTCGCCGTCGGCAGCGGCGCGACGTCAGTCGGCGATGGTTCGATGGCGATAGGCACGTTGGCCGTCGCGAGCAATGCAAACGACGTGGCGCTGGGCACGGGTACGACCACAGCAGCCGTGGTGAACACGCCGGGCGCGACGATCGGCGGCAATGGCTACACCTTCGCCGGCACGAACGCGAAGAGCACGGTCTCGGTGGGTTCGGCGGGGAAGGAGCGCACGATCACCAACGTTGCGGCAGGCCAACTGACGGCTTCGTCGACCG
>NZ_JBFRCG010000047.1:0-16237 GCF_040965595.1 Paraburkholderia sp. EG287B | reverse complement strand
AGCTAATTCCATTAGGGCCTGCAGGCGCATACCGACCTGCGAAAACGGGCCGGACATAAGCGTGCTGCCTTTACCTGAAAGCCAAAAATCGCAACACTGTTTGCAATCCGGGAGGCGTCCACATAAGACCTTCCCTAGTATACATGCTGCCCATCGTAGGTGCCGGGTCACGTTGGCGAAGGCATTGGGCGGATTAAAGTCCTTCACTTACATCTACGACTACGGCGACAACTGGGAGCATTGGATCAAGGTCGAGAAAGCACTCGTACGAGATCCCGACATGCGTCGGCCGCTTTGCCTGGACGGGCAAAATGTCTGTCCGCCGGAAGACGTTGGAGGAGTGCCGGAATATGCCGACTTCCTCGAAGCGATCGGCGATCAGGCGCGCGACGAACAGGATCACTTCCCTGAGTGGTGTGGCAGTAGCTTCGGCGCCGCCGCCTTCGAATCTCGTTCTTGCGAATCAATGGCTCTCAGAGACCAGGTTCTGAAAGTCAAGAGGGCCTCGGTCTGCTTGCAATTACGCAGATCTTTGCCGCGAAACCTGGTAGGCAGTATGACTTCCTGGGAGGCAGAGGCTGGCCCGCCGCAGCGGAATCAAACGCGGGTTAGCATCGCTGCCAGAGCCGCAAGATGCGGACATGCCGCACCCGGCGATTTCCGATAAGGCCGGCATGGAAGACGATAGCACGCTTTACGTACGTAGGTCTCGATGGACTCGATCAAGGCGGCCTACGCCATCGGAGCGAGCGAGGTTGAATTGCTCGGCAAGATCGGCGCTACGCAGGCTGACGTGGACCGCTTGTGCAAGCGACTGCAATCTAAAGGGCGATGCGTCAACGTCGTCTACGAGGCCGGCCCCTGCGGATATGGGCTGTACCGGCAGCTTGTAAAGAAAGGTTTCGAATGCATGGTGCGCGCGCCGTCGCTGATTCCCAGGAAGCCGGGTGAGCGTATCAAGACTGACCGGCGTGATGCCGTTAAGCTCGTTCGATCATTGCGTGCTGGTGACCTGTCGGCAGTGTACGTGCCCGGCGTCGAGGATGAAGCATTCAGGGATCTGGCGCGCGCATGGGTGATTGCCAAGGACGATTTGAAGCGCGCGCGGCAACGGGTGAAGGCCTTTCTACTTTCCCACGGCGTGCGCTATATCGGCTGTGCAAACTGGGGGCCAGCGCACCGGCGCTGGCTGAGCGCATATAGCTTCGCAAGTGCGTGGCAGCAGTTCGCATTCGAAGAACAGCGTCGCGCGATCGAGGACCGGCTCGCACAATGTGACCGGCTCGAGTCCGCGTTGCGTGAGGCGGTCGTCAACTGGCGCTTCTATCCGGTCGTCCTGGGCCTGCAGGCAATGCGCGGCATACAGTTCACAACCGCAGTGGGCATGCTCGCCGAGCTGGGTGACCTCTCGCGCTTCGCGCACCCCACACCAGTTGATGGCATGGCTGGGAGTGACGCCGTCCGAGCACTCATCGGGCAACAAGCGCCGTCAGGGCAGCATCACTAAATGCGGCAATAGCTATGCGAGAAAACTGCTGGTCGAAGCCGCATGGAGCTACCGGCACCACGCACGCGTGAGCCCCGAGATCCAGTGTCGTTGCCCAAGCCAATTGTAGATCGTGCCTGGGACGCGCAGGTACGCCTTTGCCGACGCTATCGCAAACTCGTTGCGCGCCGCAAGCAGAAAAATATCGCGGTAGTTGCAGTGGCCCGCGAACTCAACGGGTTCATATGGGACATCTGCCGGCTGTCGTTGTCGCTCGCCATACCTCGCGAGACACAGATGACATGACGTGGAGCAATACTGTATGCCTGCATCCAACGTAACCAGACCCGGAGGAGTTTCCTGAAGGCGACGTAGCCCGGCACACGAGTAACCCGCGACCAGGTTAGGCAACGGATCTTATCCGACTTGCGGCGGTAGGTAGCGGAAGGCTCATTGGCCGGACACCTTTAATGCGGCAGCTCCGCGGATATCAGCTTGATCCGCCGTCGAGATTTACTGCTACGTCGCCCTCAGGAAATTCAGACATCGGAAACACAAAACCGATCCAATCCAATTGACGCCGGAAGTCATATCAACCGGGAATACGTGATGTTTCACGCGTAAGCGAGATGGCCGGCAAGCGACGGGCGGATGATCGGTCATGGATGGATCTT
The DNA here is from genome assembly GCF_040965595.1 of Paraburkholderia sp. EG287B. Taxonomy (NCBI): domain Bacteria; kingdom Pseudomonadati; phylum Pseudomonadota; class Betaproteobacteria; order Burkholderiales; family Burkholderiaceae; genus Paraburkholderia; species Paraburkholderia sp. EG287B. The sequence goes on along the minus strand of NZ_JBFRCG010000047.1, from coordinate 14,077 downwards.
GAAGTTCAGGGAAGCGAATTCCGGGACACACGGTTGCGCCGTGGCTTCGCAACACCGCTGGGAAAGCTGTGGGATGGCATGGTGTTGATGTCCACGCAGAATTCACCCACTGGAGAGGCGGACAAAATCTTGGACTACTTTGGAGGTAGTCCATGTATTCATACGAAGACCGGGTTCGGGCGGTCGAGCTGTACCTGAAACTCGGGAAGCGCATCAAGGCGACAATCTGCCAGTTGGGTTCCCTTGGCTATCTCAGCCCCATCGAGTACCGTGAAAGCCTCGGATTAACAACGTAAATCAGTCCGAGAAAATAGATCCGCATCCCCATGACAGTGCATTAGACATTCACCTGCGACCTATATTCAGGTGGTTGACTGTGACAGTGGAGTCGATCTCAGTTGACGGATAGTCGATATACCTAGTATCTTTGTCTGCGGCGTGCGCATAGCTGATCCACGGTTCGCTTTTGTCGGCTTATGCTTGTCAATCTCTACGTCGCTTGGCGCGCGACGTAGAGCGATGCAACTCTAGGGCCTCGGATAACGCACCATCTGCCCATCAAAAGCGTGGCTCGAATGTCCTTGCTTGTGGCCCCTTCAACAGTGAGGCGGTAATGAAAGCAGTTGTCTTGCTCCTGGTGTCGATGATCTCGGCATGTTGCTATGCAAATGATATTTCAACCATTCGATTCGGCGTGGATCCAACATATCCGCCGTTCGAGTCCAAGGACAGAAGCGGAACGCTGGTCGGGTTCGAGATTGACCTGGGAAACGAAATTTGCGCCCGCCTGCATGCGAAGTGCGTCTGGATTGAAAATGACTTTGACGGAATGATCCCTGGCCTAAAAGCGCGAAAATTCGATGCAATCATGTCGGGAATGACCATAACTGACCAACGCGCAGAACAGATTTCGTTCAGCGATAAGCTTTGGAATTCGTCACTTCGCCTTCTGGCAAAAAAAGGCTCCACCGTATTGCCAACGCCCGAAGCTCTGCGCGGAAAGTCGGTTGGTGTCCAGCAAGGTACGATTGCGGAAACTTATGCGAAGAGGCATTGGGCGCCGGAGGGCGCGACAGTGGTGCCGTATCAAAACCAGAACCTGGTGTACGAGGACTTGGCGGTGGGGCGCCTTGATGCTGTGCTGATTGGCGACATCCAAGCGCAACTCGGCTTCCTGGGAACGCCTCGTGGTGTCAGCCATGGATTTGTCGGCGACAAAATTGTCGACCCGTTCAGCTTGAAGGGGAACGCGATCGGTTTTCGCAAAGAAGACGGTCATCTCAAACAGAGGGTTAACCAGGCAATCTCAGACCTGAGAAGGGACGGAACGTATGAGCGAATTGAGAAGAAATACTTCGCCTTCGATGTTTATGGAGATTGATGCCGTCGGCGGCGATCGTGGACCTGCGACCGGTGTCATCTTCTGTTCGAAAGGGAGTCGAATCGCCGCACTCAGTGTGCATGAGCGGCATGGTGTCCTGCCAAGGGACGAGACCAGCTGTACCAGAACCGCCCGACGGGGCAATCCGCAAGACCTTGCAGATCGGCCCGACCCCGAAGGTGTCGCGATGCTGATCGATGAAGGCCGCTGCTCGCGCACCAGACGCACTGCGCGCTCTAGGACTTCTGGCAAAAACTTGCTTACCTTCTTTTTCATGGCTCCATTCTCTCAAGAGTTGGAGCCTCCACAAAATCCGGGGCGGTTCGCCGTGGTCCCCGTCTCGCAGTCACGCCACTATTTGGAGCTGGGGACCGTGTCCGGGCATCCCTACCGCCGCTCCATACAGAGCATTGTTGCTTCAGGCGCAGACGGGCCCGAAGGCGGCATTGCATGACCACCTAGCTTCGATATGGCACGGCCTGATGAAGTAACCCGAAGGTATGCGCACAACAGCCGTTTCCAGAGTCTATTTCGCATTCGAGGATATCCTGCATTCCATGCGGACCGCAATAGCTGACGCCAGTCCCGCGAAAGTTCGATTTTCGATACAGCTGCCTAGCTTTTACATTGCGCGTGTTAACTGCGAGCATGAGACGCTTGACGCTTGATCGATTCGCTGCAATCCATTTCTTGGCCAGAAGAAGTGCCGCCTCGCCATATCCATTACCTTGATACGATCGACCTATGCGAAGGCTATGTAAAGTGATAGCGTCTGGCGGCGCCCATTCTGGAAGTGCGGCTTTTTCCCGGAGGACAAAAAAGCCAACGATTTCGTCTCGGCTTACTATCGAAAAGGGGTGTTCCTGATCGGGATATGAGCTATTACGGAGTTCAGAAAATACTACGTACAATGGATCCACAAACTGCGCCTGCTCCAGCTCCAAATCCAAGTGCGTCACATAAGCATTATCACAAGGAGACAGGGCCATCAGCGCTGGGTTAAAATCTTCTTTCGAAAATTCCTCCGGCTCAGTTCGTTCTTCGGGACGAGATGCGGTTGAATGTAGCGTCATGGATCGCCGCGGAGACTCGAGCAAATTTGCAGATAAAGGATCGACGAGGCTAGAAAGGACCTCTTCAAGCGTCCGCCTCCCCCATGCATAGCACGACCAGCCCTTCATGTTCTCAGTAGGCACATATACGGTCGATGGCTCTTGACGCGCTGTATCAGGCCACCCAGGTAGCGACGACAACCAACCGTCGTCGTAGACTGTTTCGAGATAGCGGTGACCTTCGTCGGGAAAGATAGCGACAACCTTCTTGCCAGGGTGTTTACTTGACCACCAGTCTGCCACTCTATAAGCCGCACCACTAGTCGGCCCCATAAATAGCCCTTGATCCCGATGCAGTCGGTGAGTCGCGTCACACACTTCAACACACGTCAGCCAATGAATTTCGTCAAATTGACTATGGTCGAGATTTGAAGGGACTATTTCTCCGCCTAGATTACTCAGGCCTATCAATTCCCCCCCCGGTCTGCCAAACAGCACCGAATTGGGGGCATCAACACCGATCGCATGGAGTTCCGGTAGTGTTGCTCTGAGAGTTCGTGTCGTCCCGCACATGGACCCTCCCGACGCAACTGACCCCACCAAGCCGTCAATTTTCCCTACCCTTTCAATGAGCAATTTGGCGAATTTTCCGTAAGCGAGTGGATTGTCCTTGTTGGAATACTGCGATGGCCAAAAGCTGCCAGGTATCTCTTTCAGATATTTGGCCAGCCGGTTTAACCGCGCCTGCTGAAGTCCGCCATTGCGCGCGGGCTTGTCGACAATATCTAGGTGTACGCCGAGTTCGACGAAGCGCTTACGAAGATGTCGATCCAGCGCCCAATCGCTCACTAATACAAGTTTGTAGCCGTACTGCACAGCAAGCATGGCTAACGCGAGACCAAAAGTGCCTGAAGAGGACTCACAGATGGTGCCTCCCGGCCGAAGCAAGCCCTCCTCAACGGCTCGCTCGAGCATAAACCGCGCTGGGAGCAATTTCATGAGAGAAAAGCTCGCCCCATAGAGGTCGTCACTCAACTTAACGATCCGGGGATTTTCGAAGTCCTCAAGCTTGTGCATCAGGTTGCAGTCAAACATCTTTCACTCTCCGGCTGCCATTCAGTGGGTGATTACCGGGTGCTCAAAACCCAAGCTCCGTGAATCACGAATTGCTAGCTCCATATTCTTTCCCAACCACGTTCGAACGTTAATTGAACAACAGTTCCAGCGTGGGCGGCGCGTCTCGGACCACTCCATTGGAGCGGCCCTACGTATCTGAGGACACGAGGACTCTCTTAAAATAAGGGATAGTCTTGTGCCTATCAGTAAGCCTAGTCATTACGTGGAACCCATCGAAATTCTGACCGAGCCGGAGCGCCGTCGTCGGCGCACCCCGCAGGAAAAAATCGCCATCGTGCAGGAAACACTGGAGCCGGGAGCGTCCGTGTCGGGCGTGGCACGCCGACACGGCGTCAACGCCAACCAGGTTCGGCTGGCGCAAGCAATACCAGGAAGGCAGTCTGGCGGCGGTGAAGGCGGGTGAATCTGTTGTGCCCGCATCTGAGCTGGCCGCCGCCATCAAGGAAATCAAGGAACTGCAACGACTACTCGGGAAAAAGACGATGGAAGTCGAAATCTTGAAAGAAGCCGTGGAATGGGGGCGCTCAAAAAACCTGATTGCGCGCTCGCCCTTGCTGCCGGGGGACGACCATTGAAAACGGTCTGCGAAGTTCTCGGCGTGGCGCGCTCTGGTGTAGCAGCGAAACAGGCTCGCTCGCCCGATTGGCAAGATGGTTGTAGCGCCAAATCGACTGACGACACGGAATTGGTCGAGGAAATCCAGGCCCACGTAGCGCACCTCCCAACTTACGGCTACCGACGCATCTGGGCACTGCTGCGCCGTAGTCGAGAACAGGCCAGCGCGCCGTGCATCAATCACAAGCGCGTCTATAGGGTGATGTATGAGCACCAGTTGCTGCTGCGTCGTCCCGGCGTGCGGCGAGACAGTCGGCGGCACGACGGTCGCGTTGCCGTTGACCGTAGCAACACCCGCTAGTGCTCCGATGGCTTTGAGTTCCGGTGCGACGATGGCACGCCGCTGAGCGTTACGCTCGCGCTGGACTGCCGCGACCGGGAAGCGATTAGCTGGGCGGCGGCGACCGGCGGCCATAGCGGTGATGTGGTGCGCGACGTGTTGTTGGCCGCCGTCGAACAGCGCTTCGGCAGCACGCAGGCTACGCAGCCCATCGAATGGCTCTCGGACAACGGCTCGGCCTACATCGACCACCGCACACGCAGCTTCGCTCGTGAACTGGGACTTGAGCCGCTGACCACACCAGTCCGTTCGCCGCAGAGTAATGGCATGGCCGAATCGTTCGTGAAGACGATGAAACATAATTACGTCGCCTATATGGACAAGCCCGATGCACCAACGGCGCTCTCGCGTCTGGCTATCGCGTTTAAACACTACAATGAGCGCCACCCGCATAAAGCCCTGAAATACCGCTCGCCGCGCGAGTTCAGGCGCGCTGCGGTGCCTTCAACCTAACGGTGTCCGCGTGTCCTGAGTTACAGTGGCAACTCCATCCATATCGAACGCCAATCGTTCAGACGTAGATCAGGCTGGCTTCAGAAGCAACTTCTGTTTGATGTGAGCACTCACGGTAGCATCCCGATCAAGCCGTGGGGCGTTTTACCACCGCAGAACACGATGCCCCTCTTGAGAAAATCGCAGACGACTGCATAGCATTGACCGAACGGCTTGATCGTGGACTGAAGCTGCAGTCGGTTTTTCTCTCCTGGCGGGAACAGAAACGCTTCGCGATCTTTCAGGTAAATTTGGAATCTCGTCACCGGGACCCTGCCGTAGCATGCCGGTCGATAACGGTAGTCCGACTTCCGTCAGGCGATCGGCTCCGCTGTGATCTTGCGGACTTGCGACTCGTCGACTTGCACCATAATTTCCGGGGGGTGTTCGATCTGATCCATGGTTAGCCCTCGGGTCATACCCAACAATGAAGAGTTCATGTCTGGAGGCATTCGGCGCGGCGAGCGCACTCTTTTAGCTTGTTGACGTGTCAACCTTTTCCGTAAAAATCAATTTCTGTGATTGAGACATTGTCGCTCCAGTGAAATAGGACGTGAAACGAAGTTTTGAATTTGAAACACACAAGCGCGAATAGTTTTTACGGCGACAGCCTTCGATGCAAGACGCTCTCGAGCAGCTTCTGTGCCATGTGCGAGAAAGCCTTTGAAACCGTAATTGAGCCGCCCTTCGAGGTTCGTGATGTCGTCTTGTCGACAAAACGCTCGCAGTTTGTCACATATACTTCTTAGCGAAGTAACCGCGGCCGCGGCGGGCGGGTTCTGTCGCGGTAAGAATGAGAGGTTAGTAATGTCCCAATACGATACGGACTAGTTATCCAGCCAGTGAATAGAATTGCTGTGCGGGATTCTGATCGACACCACCATCGTCCATCTGCCCCTTGACGATCATGTGCATAACTTCGATGCCGCCCAACAGGATGCGGGCACAACGAAATTTCTTGAATCCAAGCATGGATCGGGTCCGGCGCTTGATCGCCCGATGATCCTGTTCGATGATGTTATTCAGGTACTTTTTCTGGCGGACCTTGATCGGCACATCCCGCGGGGCGTTGATCGCTTGCAAGGCAGCCAGATTCGATCCGCTCTTGTCGATCGTCACGGTCTCGGGTTCGCCATTCTGGTCGATTGCTTTTTCGAAATAGGCACCGGGCTGCAGCCTTGTCCCGTCGGGCTCGCAGCAGAAAATCAACTGTGTTGCCTGCCTTGTCGACAGCCCGGTAGAGATACCGCCACTCACCCCTGATTCGAATGTAGGTCTCGTCCATCCTCCAGCTCTTGCCGACCGTCCGTTTGCGCCGTCGAAACGCCTTCTCCAGGACCGGCAACAGTTTGAGTGCCCAACGATGAACGGTCGAATGATCGACCGCAATCCCGCGCTCGGCCATCATCTGTTCGAGATGACGCAGGCTCAGCGCATAGGCCACGTACCACCGAACCCACAGCAACATCACGTCCAGCGGGTAATGCAAGCGTTTGAGTACTTTTCCCACACCCGGACCCAGCTTCTCGGTCATCGATCACGTCACGCATTAAGGCCCGTCAGCATAGCAGAACGACTTATTGCGACAGTTCCCTTTCTGCTTTCGAGCGCAGTTTGTCGGGAAACGGCCATTGCCGACATCCGTCGGCGCGATTGGAAGAAATGCGTCACCCCATGCAGTGTTGACCAGGCTCCATTGGCAGAGTCTTACTCGCAGCCAGCGCCGGCAACTTTCGACCCTACGCCCCGTTACTATCTTCCCGCCTCGATAATCGAGGCCTTGGCCAGCCAGGCCCGGCATGATTCTCGCGCCCAGTCGCAGTCATGATCCGGGGGGGTGTCACCGGGTCTGGTGGGTGGCTGGTGATCGCTAATAGGGGCTCGGCCGGGATATTCCAAGGCCGTCCGTAACGTGGATGCCGAGACTTGCCACCGTTGTTGCAGGCCCACTCGTTCAATCTGCACAAACTTCGATGCAAGAATTCCAACAACATGACGCCGTCGATGTCTTCATCGGCGTCGACATCGGTAAAGGCACCTCTCGCCCGCTCCTAACCAGCATGCCGGGAGTCGGCGCCAGGACCGCCCCAGACTCCTCACCGAGGTCGCGCACAAAGCCTTCGCTTCGGCAGGTCACCTGGCGGCCTACGCTGGCCTCGCACCAGTTACCCGGCGCTCGGGCTCATCTATCCGTGGCGAGCATCCGTCCAGGCGCGGCAACAAGGTACTCAAACGCGCCTTGTTCCTCTCCGCCTTCGCGGCTTTACGAGACCCTGTTTCGCGAGCGTATTACGCACGCAAGGTCCAGCAGGGCAAGCGACATAACCAGGCGCTCATCGCACTGGCACGGCGACGCTGCGATGTCCTGTTCGCCATGCTGCGCGTCGGCACCTTTTACGAACCAAAGTCAGCCCCTAACGCTTGACGAATTACATAGGGGCACCCCCCGTGAACCTGCTCTCCGGATTGCCACCGCGCGAACCCGCCTCCATCCATTGATGGTTACCGTCCGAAATGGCAAGGCGCAAGCCATCGTAGTTCAGTGAGTTCCAGGGCGGCTGCGCGGAAGCGCCTTGCTGATCGATGCACATATCGTGGTATTTGGCCCAACTATTGCTTGTGCTCTTCCACCAACAGGAGTGGATTCAAGTGAAGAGTCAGCAGAAAAGCAGACGGCAGAAATTGACCTATCGGCAATTTACCAGCGCGGTCAAATAATCCTTCGCAATGTTGGTTACCTGAACGGGACACCTGATGCGGAATGCAATTGGATTTGTCGGGTTAGGTGATATACGCACGCCGCTGCGCAAAATCGTTATTTCGCCTGTGAATTTGACCGCAAACGGACGCGCGCATCTTGGTCACGCGGGTGGTCCCTTTTTGCGAATGGATATCCTCGCACGCGCCTTGCGACGTAGCGGACATGATGTTTGGTATGGACTCACTACGGACAGCTTCGAAAATCACGTCGTCGCAAAAGCGGTGCAGCTCGGAGAGAATCCGGCAACGATGGCAGCGCGATTTCATGTGCAGATCGGGACCGATTTGAAGGCCCTCGATATTCATCTCGACAGGTTTGATGATCCCGTTCATCGCACCAACATCGATACGTTTCTTGGTGTGCGGGAAGCACTCATGCGCAGACTGGTACAAAGCGGCCAAGTCCAACTGCGCGACGAACGACTGCCCGTTGACGATGCGTTGCCTTCCACTGCACCTATAGAGGACCGGTTTTCCATCGGCGCCTGGTTGGCGGCATGTTGTCCTGCCTGTTTGAAGCCGGCCGGCAGCTTCTTTTGTGAAGCTTGCGGCATGCACTTCGAACCTTGGGATGCGGTAAAGCCCGTTTCACGACGCGGAACAATCACTGAGTGGGTAGAAAGCAAGTCGTACTTCATGAACATGCGGAATCCGAGCCAACTGACCGCGCAATGGGGGAAAATGCACATCGAGGCACCGTTTGCGCGTATCGCGCAACGATACGTCGATCGGCGCGGGGGCACCATGCGATTGACGTTGCCCGGGCTCTATGGAATTCCATGGCAAGCCGACGCTTGCGTAAATCGTCAGATTCTCTTTAGCTATTCGGCAAGCTGCTATACGCACCATCTCTACTGCGGTAAGCGGTATGCACAAGAGCGCGGTGTGGCGAATCCCTTCTCGTATGAGAGTGACACATTCCTGATCGGCTCGACGGGGATCGACAATACAGTTCCGGTGCTCGTCGGGGTAACGGGTTGTGCGCTTGTGCAGCAAAATTTTCGTCCTTTCGACAGGGTGAACTTCAACTACTTCCTCAAGCTGGACGGCAGCAAGTTCTCGACTAGCCGCGGCCACGTAATCTGGGCTGGTGATATCGGGAACATTAGCGGCATCAACACGGATGCGCTGCGCGTGTACCTCTCCGAAATATGTCCCGAGGAAGAGGAAACAGATTTTCGTATTGGCACCATGCTTAGCCGTCACAATCATCTCGTCTCGACGGTCGGGACGCTCGTCGCAAACGCCTGCGCGACGATAGTCGAGCACCCGGCATTTCGCGGCGAACCGGCATTCGATTCGTCGCTGTTCGCGAGGCTAGTCGAGCTCTATGGTGAGCAAAGCGCGGCGCTGTCACCCGACAAGCTGCGGGTTTCGCTGGCGTCAAAGCAGCTTATGGCATGGCTGAATCTCGCCAATGAAGCGCGCACGCCAGCCACGGCATATACGTGGCTCAAAGGCCTCGCCTTCCTAGCTGCCCCGCTGATGCCGCGCACCGCCGACGCCATCTGGGTATGGCTAGGCCACGCCGATACTCCATCGGCATCCGCTTTTACGGAAACCCGGCAGATACCGGATGCAAAGGCGCCCAATCTCCACAAGTCGCGACTGTTGCGTGAGCATGATCTTACCAACTGCCTTCCCGCGAGTATGGCCTCATGAGTGCACCCGCCGAACTGCCTTCCACGCTCAAAGCTACCGCGTTCATACCGTTCCTGCTTGCGAGCGCCGCGCTTGCGGCGGCTTATGGGGCAAGTTTTCTGCTGGCCGACTATCTGCGCGCAAGCGGGCTCGACGTTGCAATGGCGGGCGCCGTCATTTCGACTGGCATCTTCACCGTGATCATCAGTTCGCTGTTCGCCGGCTGGATAGCGCAACGGATCGGACTGATGTCGACGATCGTCGCAGCCGCCGGAGCGATGTCCGCGGCGATGCTCGCATTTGGGCTGACACGCGTCGATTTGAGGATTGCCTTCGCCGGTGGACTGTTGCTGGGTCTAGGTTGGTCGGCGTTCTATATCTTGGCACCGCTCCAAATCATCCACCACTTGAAGCCTTCAGCGCGGATCAAACATTTGACGCTGCTGTCAGGCGCCCAAATGGCAGGACTCGGACTCTCGTCACCGACTGGACATCTCCTCGCGCACCGATTCGGTTCATTTTCTGTGGTTTATATCGGTTTGGCTTGTGTCTGCCTTTCTGCTGCCGTCGCACTCGCGTTAGTCCGGAAGCTTATGCAAGGCACGCCGCACTTATCGATGGCACCGGTTGGCATCACACTTACGCAAGCCGCATCGGTCTTGTGGTCGACCACCCGCCTGCCCATTGCGATGATCGGACTTGCCGCCTGCGCTTTTGCCGGACTCTCGACTTACCAGACGGCTTACGCAGAATCTCGACACCTACCCGCGGATCTTTTCTTCCTGACGTTCACCTTGACGACCGTCGTATGCCGGTTCACGCTTGCGCTAGCAATCAGCAGGCTGCCTGTTCGCAAGCTCGCATTCGCGCTGTTCATCGCCATACTCTCCGCGCTAGCGCTCTTCATTTGCAATAGCGGCAGCTCAATTGTCTATGTAATCAGCACCTGCGTTTTCGCAATAGGCTATGGGCTGACCTATTCGACCTTGAACTGCATGGCGGTCAATCTTGCCGACGACGCGGAATTGTCCGTGCCGGTCACCTCCCAAGTCTTCACGATTGCGTACTTTGCCGGCGTGTTTGGCTTTCCCTACATCGCTGGAATGCTGGTCGCTCATGGCGGGATCGATCTCATGCTGACGGTAACGCTTGCCATTGTCTCCTTAAACGTCTTGTTGCTAGCCTGAACCCAATCGCGAAGCCCGCGGCGCTCGGTGACGGCGCTCTATTGATGTCAGAGCCGGTTTGACTGCTGCTGGCATGAACATTCCAAGGTAAATTTTCGTTGCGAGGTCGCCAATTGAGCAGAGAGCCTGTCGTCGCCGTCGGTGCAGGTCCAGCGAACCTGAGTCTCGCTGCGCTTGCGTATAACCAGCGTGAGCTTGCCGTGACTGTATTTGAGCGAGCACTTGTTCCGGCGTGGCATCCCGGATTGATGGTCGACGGGGCAGTGATGCAGACGAGTTTCCTGAAAGACCTTGTCTCGCTCGTCGACCCAACCAACCCATACTCGTTTCTTGCCTACCTTAAGGACCATCGGCGCCTCTATCGAGCCATCGTGTGCGGGTTGGACCGTATCACCCGGCAGGAGTTTCAGGATTATCTGAAATGGGCTGCCATGCGGTTGCCCAATATCCGCTTCGGCACGGCCATCAATGAAATCGACCTAGATCGCGATTCATTTTGCGTGGGTGCCGAGCAAGAAGCGGTGCGCACGAAGACGGTCGTCATCGGTGTGGGCCGGGAACCGTTCGTGCCTGACTTCGCACGCCTAATTCGCGGAAAGAACATTTTTCATAGCAGCACATTTCTGAGTGAAAAGCGGAATTTCGCAGGTTCAAGCGTCGCGGTGGTGGGCGGCGGCCAAAGCGGCGCCGAAGTCGTCAGCGCGCTACTGCGCGGGCTACATGGAGAACCGGCAACGATTACGTGGGTGTCGCGTCGGCCAAATCTATTTGCCCTCGAAGACAGTCCATTCGTCAATGAATGGTTCTTTCCCCAATACAGCATGTGGTTCCAACGGCGTTCCCGCGAGGCGCGTGAACGATTTCTGACGGTCCAGGAACTGGCGGGCGATGGCGTCACCACCTCGACGCTTCGGGAAATCTATCAGCTCTTGTACGAGCGTGAAGTGGCGCATAAGGCAAGGCCGGGCACCTGCGAGATACGGATCGATTCGTCGGTCGAGGCAATAAGTCTCGACGGGCCTGGTTATCTGTTGACAGTGCGTGACCGCGTGAACGGCGATGTGATGCACGCATATGCGGATGTCGTCATTCTCTGCACAGGGTACAGATCCTCGCTGCCGAGGTTACTCGAGCCTTTACGAAGCCGGCTGTCGTTTGTGCAAACCATACTAGGAGACACGGAGCTTGAGATCCGCGATGATTTTTCCGTGGTCCTGGATGGACCGCCCGACTGTCGACTTTATCTGCAAAACGGCGCGCGTTCGCAGTATGGGGTCGCCGATCCCTACCTCAGTCTGCTTTCATGGCGCAGTGCGCGAATCTTGAACGCCATTCTCCATATCGAGCGCTTCGATTGCGGTGTAATGAGCGGTGCTATCACGTGGTCAGGCGAAACCTTGGGGCGCCGCGGAAGCCATGGCAAGAAATGACGGAGAAAATTTCATGACACGAACGCACGGCTTCACCACGCTAGATCTCGCCGGAATATCTCATGCGTCATTGCCGCCGGAGCTGCAGCGGGCGCCGAACGTCGTCAATGCATTTGCTGATGACCGGTTCAGTGGCAATCCTGCTGGTGTTGTAATCTTGCGTGAATTTCCTCCGTCCGAGCAATTGCAAGCGGCCGCTCACTATGCGAAGCTGCCGACCACTGCCTTTGTGCTGCCATCATCGGACCACGACGAACTCGCGAGCTTCGACATACGATGGTTTACGCCTAGTGCCGAGCTTGAGCTCTGTGGTCACGCGACGCTCGCGGCGGCGCATTGGCTATTTACTCGAGGGGAAGTGCCGGGCCCCGCGCTGACGTTCAGGTCGAGGAGCGGCGCTCTGACTATCACGCGCGCTAGCGAGGCCATCACCATGAGCTTCCCTCGCATTCTCAGCGTCGCTGCTGACAGGGCGACGGCGCGCGCCGTGTCGGACGCGCTGGGTGTGCCGCTGGTCGAATGCCGGCGCGCTTATGATGATCTGATTGCCGTCGTCGCGGATGAGTCTATCGTCACACGCTTTGTGCCTGATATCGCTGCAATTCGCGGCCTTGAATGTCGTGGCGTCGTGCTGACCGCACGTACCGAACCAAACGGTTCGCTCGCTGAATATGACATCGTGTCGCGGTTTTTTGCGCCAGCGATTTCCATCGACGAGGATCAGGTGTGTGTGTCCGCGCATTGCAAGCTTCAGCCGTACTGGTCCGATCGCTTGGGTCGCACGAGTCTGCGTGCGTTGCAAGCCTCAGCTAGCGGTGGCCGGCTAGGGCTGGATGCAAGGGGCGATCGCGTCTTAATCGAAGGTAGCGCGCGCTTTGCAGACATTGACGGTATTCGGCAGGGAACGGTTGCGTGCGGCCCAGTTACCACCTGTGCTATAGGTGTGACCATGTGTGAGTTCGAGGGCTTGGCGAGTGAACAGCCCAAGGCGCCATTCCGGCTTGCGTCATTTCGCGTCGCTCCTGGTTGCGCCACCGTTGCAGAAGCGCATGATGTCCCGGAACTTTGGTATCTCTCCAGGGGGCATGGTCGTGCGGTAGTCGACGGCCGGAGCATTGAGTTGAAGACAGGCGACGCGGTTCAATTCGGCCCTCGAGTTCGCCACCAGTTGCACAACGTTGGAAATGCGGCTATAGAGGCCGTTTCGATTTGGTGGGAGGTGCCCCGATCATGACCATGTGCTTCGATCTTGTCGTTGTCGGCGGAGGCATCTCTGGCCTCTATACCGCGCTGGAAGCGAAACGTCGTGCACCAGGCGCCAGCGTCGCACCCAGTTGCCCACAGTATTGCCGCGCTACGCCGACCGAATGCTTGCCTTTCTTCGGGAAGCCCGTGTCGTCAATAATCCAGTAATAGCCAGCCTCTTCAGCAGCGTGTAGACCTAACGCCGGCATCACCCATTCGCGTACCCGCTGCAGAACCGCACGGTCAGACCAGTCTGCCTTGGCCACAAAATGGTGGAGTGACTGGTGCTTCGCACTCGCGTGAAGTGGGTCAATGTGCGCGGCCATCGGCTCGACGCTCTTGCGCGACAGGGGCAACACCAGACCCGAGCAGTAACCCTTGAGGCCGGCATGACGATCGGCGTGTCCTAAAGCCTGTCCCAGATGATCCAGATACGCGTCAAATTCATCGACATCTTCTCTCATCGCGATCGCCCGAAGTCTGTATTATTCAATACTACCAGGTATCGCTTCGCTGCAAATGAATTTTGTGACACAGTAAGATTAGATCAGTGCAATTTCATTGGTTCACTGGACTAGTATCGTGGCGGATGACTCTTCCTGGCCGCACTGCGTCTCACGACCGGGCACGCCGCTCGACCCCGGCCCACGTCTCATGCAACAGGCATAACCGACCCGTTACGGACCTTCCACCTGCTCCCAAGCGGTCGTTCAACATGCGCAGCCAACCGCGCTGGTAGGATGACGTTCGTGCCCAACACGCCTATCGCAGTTGAGCGCCGCACATCCAAGATCGAA
>NZ_JBFRCG010000046.1:0-18242 GCF_040965595.1 Paraburkholderia sp. EG287B | reverse complement strand
TGCTCCTGAGTCATGGCGGACTCCTTGCTGTTCGCGGTGCGCATTGCCGCTACGGGCTACGCCCTCCGCGCCAATGCGCACCAGCATGAGAAACCAACCACTGTCAGATTTAGTCTAGTCCACTGCATAGAAGTGCACCACGTGGTCCTGCACTTGCAATGTCTTCGACATGATCTCGCGGATCAGGTACGCGTTGGGCGGAATGCGGATGTCGAGCGCGTCCTCGACGGCGCGCACCGAGGCGAGCGCGTGACATCCCGTGCATACGCCGCAGATGCGCTCGACGAACGCCCATGCGTCGCGCGGGTCGCGCCCCTTGAGAATTACTTCTAGCCCGCGCCACATGGTGCCGCTGGAAACGGCGTTGCGGATCACGTTGTTCGAATCAACATTGACCTCGACTCGCATATGGCCTTCTATGCGTGTGACCGGATCGACGACGATGCGGCGTCCGTTCTTACCGAGCTGAAACCCTGGGTTCGAAATGGCGGTCATCGTTGCTTTCCTTTGCGGCTTCGGCTGCACCCCGACGCGGGGTATAGCTGTTCTCCGTCGCGGTCGTCCATTGAGCCCTGCTTCGACTTGGCGTGCTGAATTGCCGAAGCGGCTGCATGCGCAGCAGTGGCGGCGCCCACCACGACGGCCGCGGTCGCGCCGATCTTGTCGGCGTTCGCTTCGACTCCGAACTGATCGATCCGCGTGAGCCGATCGTAGAAGGAGCCCTTATCCCAGAATCCTTCCTCAGAGCAACCGAAGCAGCCGTGGCCCGCCTGAATGGGGAAGCTCGTGCTGCCGTTCCAACGCACGGTCGAGCAGGCGTTGTATGTCGTCGGGCCCTTGCAGCCGACCTTGTAGAGGCAGTAGCCGCGCCGTGCCGCTTCGTCGTCCCACGACTCGACGAACTGGCCCGCGTCGAAATGCGGACGGCGGTAGCACTTGTCGTGAACACGCTGGCTGTAAAACATTTTCGGACGGCCTTGGCGATCCAATTCCGGTATCCGGTCGAACGTGAGCATGTAGGTAACGACGCCCGTCATCACCTCGGCGATCGGCGGGCAGCCTGGAACCTTGATGATCGCCTTGTCGGTGATCACCTTGTGGATCGGCACCGCCTGCGTCGGGTTCGGCTTTGCCGCCTGCACGCAGCCCCACGACGCGCACGCCCCCCACGAGATCACAGCCCTCGCGTCCTTCGACACACGGCGCAACTGATCGACGAATGGCTTTCCGCCAATAATGCAGCTCATGCCGTCTTGATTCAGCGGCGGATTGCCTTCGACGGCAAGGATGTAGTTGCCACGGTACTTCGTCATCACGTCTTCAAGGACCGCCTCGGCCTGGTGTCCCGCGGCAGCCATCAACAGGTCGTCGTAGTCGAGCGAGATCATTGAAAGCACGACGTCCTTCGCAAGCGGGTGCGCCGAGCGGATGAACGACTCTGAGCAGCAGGTGCATTCGAGTCCGTGTAGCCAGAGCACCGGCGTGCGAAGCTTGGTCTCCATTGCGTGGACAATCTTCGGCATGAACGCAGGTCCGAGGCCGAGCAACGTCGTCGTCAGCGAGCAGAATTTGAGGAAGCTACGGCGCGAGATCCCTTGGCGTCGCATGACTTCATAAAACGTTTCGATCACTATGTGGTCCCTTGATCGCGTTCGGCCCTGCGACGCTGGCATATACGACCGCGTCTTCGGGCGTCTCACTGTCGGTGATGCGTTCTGAAAATAACAAGATTCGTGCCGACTTCGTGTCGCGGGTCCCCAAAGAAAAAATATTCCGCGGCGCTTGCCATGATTGAGGTGGAGGCGGGAGGGACTACGGTGCTGCGCCGACAAAACCTTCTCGTAGTGGCGACGGGCCGTTCGGCTAACAGAGGTCAGCCAGTACAGCATTTTCACAGAACGAAGCAAAATATCTGGAGGTTCAGGAATCAACCTATGCGCCACCTTTTCGCACGGCGTGAAACTAGAAAAATTGCCGAGAAAGCTCGATAAATTCTTGGGGTGCCTGTCTTGTTTGTCCAATTCTCGACGACATATGTCGCCGTTGTCACGTTGAGGCTAGGCTGAAAAAGTCGCCGAATTTGCGACGTGTTGGCATTGTGGAACCGTATGGACTTCACACGCGCGGTGGGTGCGCTGCTTCGTGAAGCCGTGCGCCTGCGGTGCTTTGCTGTGGATTAGCCTTCTGGCTGGCGTAAGGGCTGTCAGCGTAGACCTTCCGCTCCTGGCCGTGTAGCAATTGCGGCAGCGGATGCACGTTGGCCGGCGCGAGCACTACGCTGTGCACCAGGCCACGCTGGCTGTCCTCGTCGATGTATAGCTTCGCGCCGAAGTACCATTGCTTGTCTTTGCGCATCTGATGCATTTGGGGGGCGCACGAGTTCTGCTCATGCTTCCTCGAATATTGGCGCACCGATGATGGTGGCATCCACGACCGTGACGCTCCTGAGTTTCATGCCGTTCGTCACCCGGCCGACTTCGGCAATCAATTTCTCACCTCAGCTTGAGGGTTTCAAGAAGACGGCAAAATTTCAGCAGTGTGGTGACGTCCAGTACTGCCTCCCAGTCCAGATTCTCGCAAAGCGACGCAACCTGGCACTAACGTAAAGAGCGTCTTCACAAGCGAAATCGGCCAGGTTCAAGCAGTGCTGGATAAAATGAAGGCGCAGCATGCGCTCCCGGTCAATCGGCGGGCGGCCATTGCCGCACCTCGGATAATACGGCTCGACCAGTGCGCAAAGCTCAGCCCACACGGCGAAACTGCGTTCATCGCGAGAAACTCATCACGTCGCGTCCGTTTGTGATGCGTCTCGAAAGCCGCACCTTCATCGGCGGCCATCCACAGCGTCGGCGGCTTCAACCTGTTCTGTCCTCCGAATCCACCCCGATCTATAACGCTCGCAGTAGCTCTGCGGTCGACTTGATCAGCGTTGCGTGAAGTACGCATTCGTGCGCTGGGAGATGTTGCATATCCGACAACGTCGAATATGCGACACCGCGGTTGCCGCGACAACGGAGAATTAAGGCGGCGGTTATGTCGCAACGACCACTTAACTTCGCCGGACGCTTATCAACTCGATGCTCATTGTCCGCTTGTGTGCAGAGTGCGGGCCGTGCTGGACAAAACCATCAATGGGCCTTTACGGCCGAAGTCACTCATCGTCGTGGAACCTCGACAGCTGCGGGCTTACCACCTCAATGCAGTGTCGCGATAGGGCGCTGCGTTGCGGTAAGATTCGCCCCCGCATCTTGATGACCACATAAACGGCGATACCGAAGAAGATGCCGTTTCCGAGCGCCGCCACGGTGCTCAAACGCTGTCGTCACCCAGTGGATGCGGCCATGCTGTGCGCGCGGTGGTACAAGTCCTACTCGTTAAACTTGCGCAATTTTGGTTCCCCTTTCGCTCCGCCGCGACTCTCAGTTTTTCGCCGCGGCCGCCAAGAAAGAAACGCCGCGGATTGGGCATTGATCTTGCGTTCTCAAGGGGCGCCCGGTGGAGTGTGCACCGTGCCGGGAAAACGCATCGCCCATTCCAAAAGGAGGCGTCACGATGGCGTTACTGGAACGAGCCGCATGGTATGACATTGCACGTGCCACCAACTGGACCTCAAGATATGTGACGGAGTCAGAGCTCTTTCCCGATCTCATGTCTGGGGCGCAAGGCATTCCCATGGCGAGTTGGGAAACCTACGACGAGCCCTACAAGACGTCGTATCCCGAGTATGTGCGCATCCAGCGTGAGAAGGATGCTGGCGCATATTCAGTCAAGGAGGCACTTGAGCGTAGCCGCATGTTCGAGGACGCCGATCCGGGGTGGCTCTCCATTCTGAAGGCGCACTACGGTGCAATTGCGCTCGGCGAATATGCGGCGATGAGCGCCGAGGCCCGAATGGTACGTTTCGGCCGTGCGCCCGGCATGCGCAATATGGCCACCTTCGGCATGCTCGACGAGAATCGTCATGGTCAGTTGCAGCTCTACTTCCCTCACGACTACTGTCCCAAGGATCGCCAGTTCGATTGGGCCCACAAGGCGTATCACACCAACGCGTGGGGTGCGATTGCCGCGCGCAGCGCGTTCGATGACCTGTTCATGTCGCGCAGTGCGATCGAAATCGCGGTCATGCTAACCTTCGCGTTCGAAACGGGTTTTACCAACATGCAGTTTCTCGGCCTCGCGGCCAATGCCGCCGAAGCGGGCGACTACACTTTTGCAAGCCTGATTTCCAGCATTCAGACTGATGAGTCGCGCCATGCGCAAATCGGGGGTCCCGCCTTGCAGATCCTGATTGCCAACGGCCGTAAAGAGCAAGCTCAAAAGCTCGTTGATGTCGCGATCGCGCGCGCGTGGCGTCTGTTCTGCCTGCTCACGGGCTCCTCGATGGATTACGCCACGCCACTCGTGCATCGCAAGCAGTCGTTCAAGGAATTCATGCGGGAATGGATCGTAGGTCAGTTCGAACGCACTCTGATCGACCTCGGACTCGACCTGCCATGGTACTGGGAACAGATCATTCGCGAGTTCGACTACCAGCACCATGCGTATCAATTGGCAATCTGGTTCTGGCGGCCTACTGTGTGGTGGAATCCTGCTGCCGGCATAACACCTGAGTGCCGCGACTGGCTCGAAGAAAAATATCCCGGCTGGAACGACACGTTCGGCAAAGTGTGGGATGTCATAGTCGATAACCTGCTTACCGGCAAGCCTGAGCTCACCGTTTCCGAGACGCTGCCGATCATCTGCAACATGAGCCAGTTGCCTATCTGCGCGATCCCTGGCAATGGCTGGAATGTAAAGGACCATCCGCTCGACTACAACGGCCGCACGTATCACTTCAACTCGGAAATTGATCGCTGGGTGTTCCAGCAGGACCCCGCTCGCTACCGCAATCACCTCTCGCTCGTTGATCGCCTACTGGCTGGGAAGATCCAGCCACCCAACCTGACGGGTGCGCTGAAGTACATGGAACTCGCCCCGGGCGAAAGTGGCGATGACGCGCACCATTACGCGTGGGTGAAGGCGTACTGCAACAAGCTTTACGAAGAAAAGTCTGCATGAAGCCGCGATTCAATAGAGGGCGATATGGCTCTTGTCCCTGTGATTTCTAATTTTCAGTACGACTTTGTATTGCAGCTCGTAACCGTGGATACCGACAATTCCATGGACGAGATCGCCGCCGCAGCATCTCATCATTCGGTGGGCCGGCGAGTAGCGCCTCAACCCGAAAAGGTGATCCGCGTGCGCCGCCAAGGTAGCAAGCAGTTCTATCCGCGCAACGCGAAACTCGGCGAGACCGACATCAAGCCGATGGAAACGCTGGAATTCATCTTTTGCGATGATTGAGGGCGACATGAAGTTTCGGAAAGTTTGCACTCTCGATGACCTGTGGGAGGCGGAGATGACCGAGGTGGAAGTGGATGGCCACGTGATCGTGTTGGTACGTCCCGAAGGCGGCGAGCCGCGCGGCTTTCAGGGCATTTGTCCGCACCACGACATTCAGCTCGTTGAAGGAAAATTCGATGGCCGCGTGCTGACGTGCCGGGCTCATCAGTGGACCTTCGACGCAAATACGGGCAAAGGAATCAATCCGGGTGACTGCCGTCTCGCCGAATATGCCGTGAAGCTCCAAGGCGACGATGTTCTGATTGCCGTAGAAGGCGTTCATGCGCTCTTTGCCCATTCCTGAGTCCGCAGGGGAACACAACATGAACATTGACAAGACCGCCGAAGCTTACCGTAACAACCGCGTGGGTCCGGTGCTTCGCGCGAGCAGAATCACGGCCGGCGTCATCGAAGCCGCGCACGAGGACAACCCCGGCAAGGCGATCCGCGTGGACGACAAGCTCGCATATGTGCGCATCGACGCGGACGGCGAACTGATCCTATGCCGCTCGACGTTGGAGGGAGCGCTGGGTCGGCCGTTCAGGATGTCCGAACTCGAAGTCAATCTCAGCTCGTTCGCGGGCCGCATCGAGACGACCGACGAGTATGTGCGTTTTTACTACGAAAAGACGCTTTAAGGAAGGTCAGCCGGAGTCCTGGCATCGACGCCCGTTCAGCTCTCTTGGAAGCATCGCGAATTAGTTGGGTAGAAGTGTAATGTCGCAGTTCGCTCGATCTTTCAACCAAGCCTCCGAATCTCTCGACACGATGCGGCGTGGTACCTTGGTCGGAGCCGATTTGCGCTGATCGAGCCGCATTTATGCGCCAGGCAAAAACGGACGACCGCTTTTCCCGATCGCGACGATGCCGCAAATTCGGTTTATGGAGCATAAGGTTCGCTCTGTCGGACCCTGCAATGGAAGAGGCGCAGTATCGCGAGTTGCTGGGTCTCGATGGCGGCATGGTGCACTGAACCAGAGCGATTGTCTGGACGCTATGCACCATAAGATCGACCGGCTCAAGGCAAAGATCCGTGCCAAGATTGAACATCCCTTTCCCATCATCAAGCGACAGTTCGGCTATGCGAGGGCCCGCTATATGGGGTTGGTGAAAATGCCGTCCAGACCACGACGCGGTCTGCTCTTAGCGATTTATGGATGATGCGCAGAGCTTTGCGAAACACTGAAGATCTGCCCGTGCAGTTATATGTTTCACCGGCACGGCAACTGACGGGTGACTCTGCCGGGAAATCTCCACACAAGAATGTCGTCGCCGTTCAGACTGCGATGAGCGTGGAGGATCACCGCTCCGAAAGCGACCTCTGCAACCCTTCCTTAACTGGAGACAATCATGACGCAACCCGAAGTCCTCAAGCCACTGAAAACATGGAGCCATCTGGCGGCCCGGCGGCGCAAGCCAAGCGAGTACGAGATCGTCACGACCAATTTGCACTACACGACCGACAATCCCGATGCGCCGTTCGAGCTCGATCCGAACTTCGAAATGGCGCAATGGTTCAAGCGAAACCGCAATGCTTCCCCGCTTACTCGGCCCGACTGGAATGCGTTCCGCGATCCTGACGAGCTCGTCTACCGCACCTACAACATGCTCCAGGACGGGCAGGAAACGTATGCCTTCGGGCTGCTAGACCAGTTCTCCGCACGCGGTCACGACACCATGCTCGCACGCACCTGGGCGGGCACGCTCGCGCGCCACTACACGCCCTCCCGCTTCCTGTTCCATGCACTGCAAATGGGCTCGGCATATCTGACCCAGATGGCGCCCGCTTCCACGATCTCAAACTGCGCTGCTTACCAGACAGCGGACACTCTGCGCTGGCTCACTCACACGGCGTATCGCACCAAAGAGCTGTCGCAGACGTTCGGCGACCTCGGCTTCGGCACTGACGAGCGGTACTACTGGGAGGACGATCCAGCATGGCAGGGCTGGCGCAAGCTCGTCGAGCACGCACTCACAGCATGGGACTGGGCGGAGAGCTTCGCCGCGCTGAACCTCGTCGCGCGCCCGGCGGTGGAAGAAACAGTCTTGCGAAGCCTCGGAGTGGCTGCGCGGCACAACGGCGATACGCTGCTCGGCCTCATCACCGATGCGCAGTTGATCGATGCACAGCGCCATCGGCGATGGGCCGCCGAACTCGTTCGCATGGCGCTTGAGGAGCAAAACAACCGCGCGGTGCTGACGGCTTGGGTGAGCAAGTGGGAATCGCTCGCCGACAAAGCTATCGCGGCGTGGTGCGTTGCGCTCCCCGACTCACCGGACGCCAGTGCGCACGCGAAAGCGGCCACGCGCGAGTTCAGGGGCTCCGTCGGTATATGAGTGTCGGCACGAGCCGGCCCATGCATGCCCGCACGATGTCCTCGAAACGTTCGGCCATTTCGTCGATTTCACACGCCGACGAGATGAAAGGCGGCGCGAACAGCACATGGTTGCCCTCCACGCCGTCAGCGGTACCCGAGCCCGGATAGATCAACAGGCCGTGCTGGAGCGCTTCCCGCTTGAGCCGCGCAGCGAACGTCGCGCCGCCAGTATACGGTGCCTTTGAATCGCGGTCCTCGACGAACTCCACGCCGACAAACAGCCCCCGGCCCCGCACGTCCCCGACGATTTCGACATTTGCGAATCGCTCCTTCAGCCGTGCGCGCAACTGATGCCCGCGCACGACGACTGCGTCGAGCAGATGATCGTCTTCTATTGTGCGCTGCACTTCGAGCGCGACGGCGCACGCGAACGGGTGATTTACGTGCGTTTGCCCATTGCCGAGCACGCCCGTGCCCTGTGCCATCGCATCGTGCACGGCGGCCGACATCAGTACCGCGGCGATCGGCTGATAGCCGGCCGCGAGACCCTTGCCAATTGCCACGAGATCAGGAACGACGCCATCCTCGAGATAGGCGTACACTAAACCGGTCCGCCCCATGCCGGCCATCACCTCGTCGAGCAGCAGAAGCACGTCATGACGTTCGCAGACTTCACGGATCTTCTTCAGGTAGCCCGGCACAGGAGGCACCGCGCCGTTGGTTGACCCGACTACCGTCTCGGCGACGAACGCCGCGACGTTCTCCGCGCCAAGCGTGCGAATCTTGTCGTCGAGCTCCTGTGCGAGGCGGCCCGCGTACTGCTCATCACTCTCACCCGCGCGCCGGTGCCGGTAGGCATAGCACGGCGACACAAACTCGGCGCGCGGCAGCAGCGGCTCGAACACCGAGCGGCGCTGTGGATTGCCGGAGATCGCGAGCGTCCCCAACGTGCTGCCATGATAGCCTTGTCGGCGCGCGATGAAGATCGATTTCGACGGCTTGCCGCGCTCGCACTGATACTGATAGGCGATCTTCATCGCGAGTTCCATCACCTCTGAGCCACCTGACAGGAACTGCGCCTTCGCGAGCCCATTCGACGCCGCGACCAGCCGCTCGGCCAACTCCTCCGCCGCGGGCGTAGTGAAGCTGCCCGCATGCGTCCACGCAATCTTGCGCGCCTCGCGCTCCATCGCCGCGACGATGCGCGGATGCGCATGGCCGAGGCTCGAGACGGCAACGCCTCCGCACGTATCCAGATAGCGCCTGCCCGAAGCGTCCTCGATCCAGACACCCGAGCCCCTCACTGCGACGATCGGGGATGAGTTCAGATTTTTGTATACGAGCGCCGACATGGCATTTTTTCCCAGTTTTCATTGGATGGGTCAAGACGGTAGCAGCGATCCCATGATGTGGGCGCGCGATGAAAGCTCGGGCTGAAACGCGAAGAATTGCCGATCCGACGCAACCAGCCTACAGGTACGAGCACCAGCATGTGCAGCGAATAGAACAGCACTCTGAGCAGCATCGCCTTCTCCTTTCGAGTTTCGACACTGGCTCAGTCGAGCGGAATCTCGACGCGCCAGTCGGTCGCTTCCTGAAACGCTGGCTGCTCGGTTCGCACGAGTACATGCGAACCGAGCACGAGCACGTCCATCTCCGTGCGCATGAAGCACGCGTATGCTTCTTCTGGCTTGCAGACTATCGGCTCGCCGCGTACGTTGAACGACGTGTTAACGAGCACCGAGCAGCCCGTTCTGCGCTTGAATGCGAGCAACAGCTTCGTGAACGGGGCGTTGTTTTGCGTGCTCACGGTCTGGATGCGCGCGGACAGATCGACGTGCGTGATCGCGGGCAATGTCGACCGCACGTCGTTGATGCTGCCGAGGCCGCGGCGATAATCGCCGGGGCCGCGTGTGACATCGGTCTTGATCGCATCGGCGATCTGAGACACGATCAGCATATAGGGGCTCTCTTCGCGCGAGTCGAAGTAGCGTGTCACATCCTCGAGAAGTACGGCGGGCGCGAAGGGCCGGAACGACTCGCGGTATTTGATCTTAAGGTTCATTTTGCGTTGCATTTCGGGATCGCGCGGATCGCCGAGGATCGAACGCGCACCAAGTGCCCGCGGACCGAATTCCATTCGACCCTGAAACCAGCCAACCACGGTCCCGTTGGCGATATGCGTCGCCACCTCGTCATAGAGGGCATCGCCCTCAAACGACTTGTAGCAGTACCGGTTTGCGTCCAGGAACGCAGCGATCTCATCATCGCTGAAGCTTGGTCCAAGCAGCGCGCCGCGCATCGCGTCTGAACCGCTCGCGGCGAGATGCGGGCGACCGTCGAGTCCGACCGCGAGGTCCATCGCAGCGCCCAGCGCGCAGCCCGCGTCGCCGGCTGCTGGCTGGACCCAGATCGAATCGAATTCGCCGGAACGGCTCAACACACCATTTACGACGCAGTTGAGCGCGACACCGCCCGCGAGGCACAGATTCCGCTCGCCGGTCTGCTCGACGGCAGATCTGGCGAGACCGAGCACGAGCTCCTCGGTCACCTTTTGTACCGACGCGGCCAGATCACATTCGCGCTGCGAGATCGGACTTTCCGGCTTGCGGGATGGGCCGCCGAAAAGCCGCTCGAATCGCTCGCCGATCATCCGGTCGCCCTTCAGGTACTCGAAATAACGCATATTTAGCGTAAACGAGCCGTCCGGCCGGATGTGAATCAGCTCGTCGCGAATCTTCTGGGCGTAGACCGGCTTGCCGTACGGCGCGAGCCCCATCAGCTTGTACTCACCCGAATCGACCTTGAACCCGCAGTAATACGTGAATGCCGAATAGAATAATCCGACGGAGTGCGGATACGAGATTGAGTTGCAGAGCTCAAGCGACGTGCCCGACCCGCGCCACACGGTCGTCGAATGCCATTCGCCGATTCCGTCGATACAGAGCACGGCGCTCCGCTCATACGGCGAGGGAAAGAACGCCGCCGCCGCGTGCGAACGATGGTGCCGACAAGCGACGACCTTCGGCGCGCAACCGCAGCCGAGCTGGGCGATTTCCTTGTCGACGTGTTCGAGCACGCGGCGCTTCCAGCGCAACCATTCCGGCATGGTGCGTGAAAACGCGGCTGCGCCGCCGATGCCGGCGCTCGCAAACGACGACATGACGCGTGAGAATTTTTCCTTCGGGTCTTCGTAGTAGACGATCGCGGCGAGATCGTCTAGCTGGATGCCCGCTTCGCCAAGGCAATAGCGAATGCCGTTCGCCGGAAATCCGCTATCGTGGCGAATCCTTGTGAAACGTTCTTCCTGCACCGCCGCGATAGGTACGCCATCACTGATTAGAGCGGCCGCGCTGTCGTGATAAAACGCCGAGATGCCCAGAATATGGTTGGCCATGCGAGAAGGACCGTCCGTAGATCGATTTCAAAAAACGAGGGGTGCGCGTCAGTACGACGGCCTTGTGAGCTGCGCTCGCGGTGTCTCGGCGCGCCCGTCAGCAGGCTGCTGCGACAGATGTGCGAACGCGTCGCTTCGCCCTTTCTTGACGAGTCCGGCGAGAGCCGGTACAAGCGACGCAACAAGCACCACGCTCATCGCAATGTTGAATGCGCGCAAGGCATGCGGTTTCGTCAAGAAGCGACGTAGGAACGTCCCGAAGAGCACCCATACCATCGAGCACGGCGAGCCGAATGCAAAAAACAGTAGCGCGATCGCGAGTACGTCCAACCTGTACGAGTCCGATGTCGACGCATAAGTGAGCACCGCGCCGACCGCCATTACCCACGCTTTTGGATTGATCCACTGGAACAATGCTGCCGACAGAAAGCCTAGAGGCGATGCCGCCTTCGCATCGAAGTTCACCGTCGGCGACGTCGCAATCCGGTATGCGAGGTACAGCATGTAGACGGCGCCGGCGAACTGCAATACGTCGTGCAACGCCGGGAAGCGGCGGAAGACGGCCCCCGCCCCGAGCCCGACCGCAGTCAGCATAAGCGGAAAGCCGACATTGATCCCCGCGACGTGGCGCATTGTGCGCGCCGCGCCGAAGTTGACACCGGATGACATCAGCATCACATTGTTTGGCCCCGGCGTCACACAGGTCGAAATTACGAATAGGATGATCGACAGATAGTCCATTGCCGCTCCTCGTGGGCGCTCAGCGATAGTCTTCGAGTTGGCCGCGGCGGCGGACGTCGACCGACACGCAATGGAACCCACCGCTCAAGCTGCGCGCATGCCGCATTGGCAGCGGCGCAACGTCGATGCGGTGCTTTTCCAACGCACGGATCAGCTCGATCTGCCGGTCATTGACCACGGCAAGCGACGGGTTGACCATGATGAAGTTCATTCCCTGCCAGATCGATGCGCGTGGATACGACCAGCAGTAGCCGGTATCAACCATCCCCGGGCACCAGACTACTTCCCAGTTGCGGAAAATCGCTGGCACCTGCGCGCGCGAAATCCGCTCGGGACTTAGGACAACGAGTCCCGGGCGCACGAGCGTAATCGTAGTGTCGATATGCGTGCCGTCGTAGACTCCCTCGATCGGATGCACGCGATAACCCTCCCCGAGCGTACGTTGCAGCCATTCGTACCCGAGCCGGTTGCCGCTGCGCGAGACAAGGTAGAGAATGTCGCGCCCCATCCGGATCACGTTTGCCGCATCGAAGATCGGTTCGTCATTGGCAAGGATCTCGCCGTCGGTGGGCTTGACGCGATACGCGCTGTCGGGCAAGCGAGGCTTAGGCGCCGAGATCCATTTGGCGCCGCTGGCGAAGTAGTCGAGCAGGTGCGAGTGATAGGCATGCGATTCGAAGTAGCGACTTCGCAGCGTCATCGGCGCTTCGATGATCAGGTCGCCTATAGGTAGCAGCACATCGCGCGGGCAATAGTTGTATTCGCCGTCAGTCTGCCAGCCCGGTGCGCCGAACGCCGCCGTATGATCGACCGGCTCGGGACGCCTGACCGTCACGCCTTGGCTGCGCAGGAACAGCGCGAACCTGTCGAGGTCTTCGTTCGCCTCGGCGATCACATGCGCCGGATACGGTCCGGACGGAATCTGGTCAGCGCGCTCATGATGGTCGGCGTAATCGAGTGCGAAGAGTCCCGGATCGGCGCGCGGCACTTGCGCGCCGTCCGCGATCCCGACAATCATCTCTTCGAGCGGATCCCATTCGTTATGTACGTTGACGAGCGACATCGTTTCTCCATGCTTGGTTGAATTGAAATCGAAATCCCGTGCGGCGCTCAGGCGGACGCCGCGACCGGAGTGTGCTGATTGAGCAAGAGTGGCGCGCTGTCGGCTTCGGTCGCGATACGCATCCAAGGCCGCAGCCCCAACGCGCCGAGCAGCCGTTCGCCGCGGCTCGGCAACGGCGCAAGCGATTCGTAGCCGACGCGGATCCTTTCCCAGCTCGCACGCGCCGCGCCCGTCTCAATCGAAGCGGCCTGTCGCATGTACACGTCGATGGCGTCGACAGCCCACGCCGAATGACCAGCCGACACGTTGTCGATCGAGTTGTGAATGTCGACGAAGTCAGTGCTGAAGCCGTAGTGTCGGAGAAAGCGCCGTGCGGAGCGATAGCTGCCGCCGACGCCGGAAAGTTCCATCGCGAGGTTCATTCCGAGGATTTCCGGCATAAATCTGCGCGGCAGCTTGCCGAGACAGAGCCAGTAAACTGGCAACCGGAACGACTCGTCCCGCAAGCGAGGATCGTATGCGAACGCACGCGTGCCCGTCGGCGGTAGCTCAATACCCATTTCGCGCAGGCCGTCGCGGAAGATCCTCGGATGGTTCAGTTGATAGCAGCCGTTGCCGAGTTCGTCCCAGTACGTTTGAAACAACGCGAAGCCGACCTGCGACGCGGCGAGGCGCCAGTCGCTGAAGCCCTGTAGCCACGAGCCGTCGATCAGCGTAAGTGGCGCAAGCTGCAATGTGGAGTCGACCACCGCTTCGCGCGACGGCATGTCCTCAGGGTCGCTCCGCACGAACTCGAGTCCTTGCAGGTCGTGCTGATCGAGCAGCCATTCGCGCAGCGCGCCGACGCGCCAAGCGCGCGGCAAGCCGCGTTGCGAACGATTCAGGGAGCGCCTCGCGCGGGCGATCCAGCGGTTGGCATAGTCGATCGCAAGCCGCTGCATGCGAGGCGCCATCGCGCGGCCCTGCAGTGCGAAGTAGAGGTCGCGCAAATTCGAGGGCGCGAGGCTGCGCGCGATGTCGTCGACGCAGGGAGCGATAGCCGGGGTACAGGGGCCGGCGCCTGCGAGGGCCGGCTGTGCGTCGCGCACGGCTTCAGGCGACCCAAGCCGCGACTCGGGCAAACAGTTGATCCAGCGCCTGATGATCGCGAGGTCGTCGTCGCTGAACACACGAAACATTCGGCCGCTCGGACCAATCAGTGTTGTGACGAGAAGGCTGCGGTCGGCAAACCCTGGCACGACAAGTCGGCTTCTCGCGAGCGCATCAACGAGCGGTAGCGGATTATGCATCGCTTCCTCGAACCACTCGGCCAAGGCGCGGCCCTCGAGCCGGTACTCGTGATGATAGACGGCGCCTTCGCGCGCCCTCGCCCGCATTAGCTGGGCCATCGCCGCGCGCGGCGACACTGCACGTCCCGCGGCCTCGATCACGACGTCGTCCCACTCGCGCAGTGCAACGCCCGCCCATGCGATCGCGCGCTCAATGCGCTGGCGCCACTTCTCGCTTCGCGCGACGAACCGTTCGACGACCCATTGCGAGATCGGCTGCGCCGCTGTCTCGTCCGTGAGACCGACGAACGTGCGCAGATCTAGCCCATGTGAATCGAATAGGACCCCCGGCGCATCGCGCAGCGCAGTCCAGCAAGGCGCCAGCCCCATCGCGCGAAATGCGAGATCGATGCCGGCGAGCTCTGGCCCGAACGCGTCGCTTCGACGGCTCATCGCAAGCAGGAGAGCTGGCAATCGAAACGCCTCGTCGCGAATCGCCGGCAGTGTCGACAACTCGAAGGGCTCAAGCGCGAAGCGCGAGTGGCCGGCTTGCCGCAGCAACGCCTTAAAGTGGTCGTAGCGCGACGCCTCCGGTAGGCCGACACCGACGTCGCCTGCAAAGAGCGCCATCATGCGTAGATGCACTTCGTCCTCAAACACGCCGGGCGCGCTCATTCCCTGGAGCCAGCAGCCGAGCGACGAGGCGAGCGGCGCCGACTGAACGAGCAGCGTGCCGACGAACACTCCGATACCGGCCGTGCGCCGAGCCTCGTCGTAAATCCGCAGATAGTCGGCGTGCCGCGTAGTGCTCCATGCGCCGATATTCCCGGCGAGAGAACGCCAATCCGCCCCGCTCGGCGCATCGGACAATCCGTCAAACTTCGTTAGCGCAACGATGCCGTCGCTATCCAGAAACGACTCTGGATCCATCGCCTGTCGATAAATCTCTCGCCACATATTTGTCCCTTGAGGGTGTAACGATCCGGACGGCAACCCGAGAGCCGCCTTTCTTTCCGCGGGGACCGCTCAAGCGGTTAAAACATCGGATAGATCGACGAATCGGCCTTCTTCTTTTTCTTGTAGAACCAATGAGCCAACAAACGTTTGATGAGACGCATGACTCCTCCTTTCAAATGGCATCAAGAATGAGCTTCGAAACGAACTCATGCCCCCGATCCGTAAAGTGGATACGATCGACAAAGAGCCATTGATCGGGCTGAAGCGTTTCCGAAATGATTGGCGTGATGTTGACGAATTTTACGTCGAGCTTTTTCGCACCTTCTTCGAGCTTCGCCGCGTAGGCGGCGCAGACATCGCGATGCAGGATATCGCCGTAGGCGTCGCTAAAGCGGCCAACACGATCAAGCTCCGCGAAGAGAGCCTCCTCCTGTGGGCAACCCTTCGCACGCACCCAGCCCGCCAGCGGCTGAAGGATGAAGGTGAGCTTCGCGCCGAGATCTGCCGCGATCGCGCGCCACACGTCGAGGTGGCGCAGCGTCAGGTCCGCCGCGAAATCGATCTGGTCGACCATCGGAGGCGGCGGCTCGGCATCGCGGGCGCGGTCGAAGAGCGGCCACCCCTTGCGCTTGCCAGCCACAGGCTCGGAACTGAACGCGTCGAAGAACTGACCGCAGTTGAAAAACGCTCCGTGCTCGAGA
Source organism: Paraburkholderia sp. EG287B (assembly GCF_040965595.1). Lineage (NCBI taxonomy): Bacteria > Pseudomonadati > Pseudomonadota > Betaproteobacteria > Burkholderiales > Burkholderiaceae > Paraburkholderia > Paraburkholderia sp. EG287B. Next base: position 2,415 of record NZ_JBFRCG010000046.1, on the reverse strand, counting down.
CGGTTGCGGGCGGGCTGCCGTGCGAGCCCGAGGTTATTGAACCCAGAGAACAGCACGATCTCCTCGATTTTCGGCAACAAGTGCCGATAGAGCGTGAGAAGGATCACCTCCTGCGCTGAGTTGAAGCTGCGCCCGCCAAAGTTGAGCCACGGCGCGGCGCGCTGATCGTTCTCAGAGAGCCGCGACGACAACGTCCAACGATCGGCGCTCGCGCCGATGCCGAACACCGTCGAGCTGCCGGCAAGCAAGCGGGCCGAGTGCATGCCCGCGTGATCGGAAACCGAAGAGCGGATGCCGCCGCGATCGGAGTAACGAAATCCGCTACAGTCCGTATTGACCACTGAGGAACGGTAATTGACCGGATGGAAGTACATCATGTACGGCAACCACCGCACCTCGCCTGCGTCGGTGAATTTCCTCTCGTAGCCCGCCATTTGCGGCGTCAGTTCCAATCTTGCACTCATTAACGCTCCCTCAGGTTATACACAGGCAGGCGATCAATGGACTATCAATAAAATTGCAACCCGCACAAAAAACTCTTTATGGATAACGTAATACATCGATATTAAATACTACGGATTCTGAATGGCGCAAATGTCACTCGCGGCACCAGCGTGCACTACCCCTCAGCATAGCGGCCAACAGCCCGCCGCAAAACACTCTCTTTTTTCTGCTCATAGATAATTCTTACCGCAAAAAGGTTACTAGGCCTCCACCTTCACTGGCTCCAATACTGCCTGCGTTTTCCGCAAATCACTGGTACGGGCAACACTGACTGAGTCTGAATGATGCCATGCGGGCGGGTGGAACGACCAGAATAACGACATCAAATGTATTGATGTTAATGGCCCGCTAGGTTGATGGAGAGCGCGGTAGAATATTCGCAATGAAAAAGACAGTATTGCTTCTTCAAGGTGATTGGTTGCCTGCCATCTTCATCAACTGATCGATTCGCTGGTCCGACGAAAAAATGCGATAAATAATAACTATGTCTAGTCTAGACATCATGTATGGACCTGCCGCACCTCAAGGTACGCGGATTAAGCTTGAGGTCGGTTACTCCGCGGCTCAGAGCCGCATTGAGGGGGCAGGTCATGAACAAGTTTAGCAAGTACGTGGGCCTGGATGTACATCAGGAAACGATCGCCGTGGCGGTCGCCGACACGGCCGGCGAGCTGCGGTATACGGGCGAGGTCGTGAACACGCCCGAGGCCATCGCGAAACTGGTAACACAGATCAAACGCGGCACGGGAAGGTTGTCGTTCTGCTACGAAGCCGGCCCCTGCGGCCACACAATTTGCCGACAGCTGCTTCAGCTCAAGCAGGACTGTCAGGTCGTGGCGCCGTCGCTGATTCCGAAGAAGCCGGGCGAACGTGTGAAGACCGACCGGCGCGATGCCCTAAGCCTGGCGCGCCTGCACCGAGCCGGCGAGTTGAGCCCCGTGTGGATTCCGGACGAGGCACAGGAGGCGCTGCGCGATCTGACCCGTGCGCGGGAGGACATGAAGCATCTGCAACGCCAGGCCAAGCAACGGCTGCTGTCGTTTCTGTCGCGCCATGGCCATCGCTACGCGGGCCGCTCGAGGTGGACGCAAGCGCACTGGCGCTGGCTGGAGGGCATCAAGTTCGCCCGGCCGGAGCAACAGATTGTGCTGCAGGAATATATCGACACGGTGCAGGCCTGTGGCAGCCGTGTGGCCAGTCTCGAGCGCGAAGTCGAGACAGCCGCGCACGCCAGCCCGGTTTGGCCAGTGATCGAGGCGTTGATGGCGCTGCGCGGCATCTGTTTGCTTGCGGCTGTGACGGTGGTCGCGGAACTCGGCGATCTCGCACGCTTCGCTGGCGCGCCCGAACTGATGGCCTATCTGGGTCTGGTGCCAAGCGAACACTCCAGCGGCAAGCGCGAACGCCGTGGCGCCATCACCAAGACGGGCAACAGCCATGTGCGACGCGTGCTGGTTGAAGCAGCGTGGACCTACCGTCATCCCGCACGAAAGACCGCAATCCTGCAGCGGCGCGCAGAGCGTACACCGCCGGAGGTCCAGGAGATCGCATGGTCGGCGCAAAAGCGGCTGTGTCAGCGCTTTCGAAACCTGATGGCACGCGGCAAGCTCAAGAACCAGGTCTGTACCGCCATTGCGCGCGAACTCGTAGGCTTTATCTGGGCTATCGGGCAACACGTCGCCCCCCTCAGTTGGGCTTAGCCAGCATGAGAGGTTAGTTGGGCACGCAACAGGATGTTTGGGCCAGGACCAGGCAATGGTGGGAGAACCCTCGTGGCAACACTAGTCCAGTGAACCAATGAAATTGCACTGATCTAATAGTGCATGGGCAAAATGAATCTGAGTGAAACCGAGCGCGAAGACCTGATGTCGATGCAGCGCAGCCGCACAATGGCCGTTGGCGAGGTGAGGC
>NZ_JBFRCG010000045.1:0-24148 GCF_040965595.1 Paraburkholderia sp. EG287B | reverse complement strand
CGGCCACCGGTTCCCGGCAGCAATCCTTAGTCTCGCGGTTCGGTGGTATTTCAAATTCGGCGCGGGCTTCGCAGATCGCGTCAAAGCTGCCCGCCGCAAGCCTGGGCGCATATGGCATCTGGACGAAGTCTTCGTTACGTTGCGCGGTGAGCCTTATCTGCTCTGGCGGGCAGTCGACCAGCACGGCGCCGAACTCGACATCCTGCTGCAGAAACATCGCGATAAGGCCGCAGCAAAGCGCTTCTTCAACCGCGTGCTGGCCGCCTGTGCCAACGCGCCACGAAGGATTGTCACCGATCAGTTGCGCAGCTATCCGGCCGCGAAGGCCGAAATTCCCGAACTGGCAAACATCAAACACGTCTTCGTCAAAGCCAGTGCCCGGGTGAACAACCTTGCCGAAAACAGCCATCAACCTACGCGTGAGCGCGAACGCCGGATGCGTGGTTTCCGCGAGCCTGGTCGCACACAAGCATTCTTATCGGGCTTCGGACCGATTCGCCAGCACTTCGCGCTCAAGCGACATTTACTGCGTGCCTCACGCTATCGCAAACAGCTCGCCGCACGCTTTGCCGGGTGGCATCGCTTCACTGGGCTCACCCAGGATCCGTCCAATTTCTGAGCAAATCTACCTCCTGTTCGCTCTTGCGCCTCGTATAACTTAACGTGACAACGCCCTCGCCACGACTGACCGGCTTTCAAGGCCAGGCGATTCCAGTGTTTGACGAATTCCGGCGTGAAGCGCGCTGGACCCAGCGCATGGTCGTGCGCCATCGACAGACCGCGCTCGGCGATCACATTTCCGTGAGGTCCCAAAAGCTGAGCTTGTAACACAGGTACCAGCGCACATAGAGGACAATAACCTCGCGATCGAAGTGGCGCCCGTTGAACAATCCGTCAATGTCTTTCAGCTTACCCATTGGCTCGTGCTCGTCAAAATCCCGGGCGTAACAGACCAGCGCATCCAAATTGCACCACTACCGGATTCAGAATATGTTTTCCGAACAGGAGTTGTCCATGAAATTCGCGGTCCTGACGCACAGTGGTTCGCTGTTCCAGTTGGTGAATGAAAATTTCATGGACGATGCAGTCAGGTGCCAGCTGTTCCACGATGACGTTTCGCTGTCAAGGGCCATGTATCGCGAGGACTTCTGCGCGATCTTCATCGACCTTGGTTGCCTGGACAGCAACAGCGCCGTACTGGAGCGTCGCCGATGTTACGCGGACCGTCGCGCGCCATTGATCGTCGTGGGCACCTTCAATGACCGCGCGAGCATTGAAATGGCCTATGCAGCGGGCGCGGACGAAGTTGTCATCGCGCCGTATACAGGTCCTGAACTGGCCGCACGCACATACCAGACGCTGCGCCGCTTTGGCCAGGGGACGACGCCGCTTGACGACGATAGCGTGACCGTGGGCGCTTATACCCTTGAACGACGTACGGCATCGATCCTGGTGGGCGATGAATCCGTGCGGCTGACGTCGCGCGAATTCGCCATTGCGTGGATGCTGTTCTCGCACGCAGGCGAATATGTGAGCCGCAGCCAGATTGCCGCGGCCGTGTGGGGCAGTACCGAGGATATCGTCGGTCGCACGCTTGAGCAGCACATCTACAAACTGCGCAAGAAATTAGGCCTCAACGGGTTGCTTGGCGTGCAGCTGCGCACTATGTACGCGCATGGTTACCGGATCGAACTTGCCGGTGCTCAAGCCGATGCAACCCGCACAAGCGCCGTGTCGCAGGACGCCGAGGTTGCGGACATGGGTTCCTGACAGCCACGAGGAGCGGCCGATTGTCCCGCACCGCAGCTTAGGCGCCCTGCCGCTGCCCCAGCGCGAGTTTCCGCCGGCGCACCTCACAAGCCACTGAACGGCGCATACGCGCAAATAGCTGTCTTTCGCCCTGTTGCCGGAGCTGCCGCCCAGTCGGTGCAGCCTTGGCCGGCGTCACCGACTGCTTGCTGGATTCCCGGCTCGCTGGCCAACGGCATTGCCGGTACGCGCGCCAGCCACTGCGGGGATGATCCGGACGCCGACTGAGCGTTATGCGCCCCCATCAGAACTCGATCGCGCGCGGCGTCAGCAGGAAGATGCGCTCCATGTGCGAGTGGCTATTGGTGTTGTTGCGAAACAGCGCGCCGAGAACGGGAATTTCGGAGTTGCCCGGTACGTTGGTAGTGCCATTGGACTCTGCGTCTGTACTGTAGCCTACAATCAGCAGGCTCTCGCCCTGCGTGACAAACGCCTGCGTATTTATCACGCTCTCGGTGATGACCGGCAATGTGTCGACAGTCTGGTCGCCGGCAATCTGGCCGTCTTCGATATGCACGTTAAGCTTGATCCGAGTCTCGCCGTTCTCCTGCGCGACCATGGGCAGCACGCGCAGCGAGACGCCAGTCGAGATGCTGTAGAGATCCGCCGACGTATAGCCTGATACCCGCACGAAGAAGCGTGTCTTGTTGTCCATCACCGCTTCGACATTATCGAGCGTGGCGACCTTCGGAGTGGCCTCGATCTTGGCGAGCGTAGTGGATTCCGAAGCATTTGCACGCGCGAGCAGATAGCGGCCAGCGTCGCCGAGGACCGCCGTGATAGAACCGCCCACCGGTGTTGAATTGATGACGGCGGTGCCGTCCGACAGCGTGGTCGTTCCGAAGCTTGGATTCAGCGAGCCTGTGTAGCCGGTCTGAGACGTGGCGCCGGAGTCGGTCTGGAGGTCGAGATGGCGGTTGTGCGCGCGCCAGTCGATCCCGATCTGCTTGAGCAAGTCGTCGTCGATCTCGATGATGTGGGCTTCGATCTCGATCACCTTCGGGCGTACGTCGAGCGGACTGATCAGCGCGTCGTACTGATCGATGCGCTGCGGAATATCCCGCACCAGCACGGAGTTGGTGATCGGATCGGCCTGGATCACCGGCAGTGACGCATCCAGCCCGCCGGAGCCGCCGCCGTTGTTGTTGCCGCCAAAGAACGCATCTCCCGCGCCCGGATTGCCCGTCATGCCGCCGACTTCACCACCGTAGGTTGCCCCCACGTTCAGGTTCGACGGCAACGGCGGCATCAGCATTTGCGGCGCGCCTCCGCCTCCGCCACTGCCGACAGTGCTGCGAAAGCCGCCGCCGTCGGCGCTGCCGCTCAGCTCGCTCATCTGCTGCACGCGCTGGATACTTGGCGAGCCTGAAGCCGGCGCATTATCTAAGCCGCGCCGAGGATGGTAGATGCTCGACAGCACGCTCGCCACGCCGGCCACCGTAATGTTCTGGCCGTCGATCTGGACCTTGTGGTCGTCGGCCCAGGCGTGATACAGCTTGAACACCCTTACCACCGGTCCCGAAGTGCGGTCTTTCGACTGGTCAACCCGCTGAGCGATCGACTGCACAACCTGCACGTATTGCGGCGGACCGTTCACCAGCACGGTGCCGGCCGCCGCGTCATAGGTCACTGGAAAGCGCGGATCGTCAAGCCGCATCGAGCGTAACGCGCGGACCAGCTGTGCGGGCGAAGCGTGATCGAGATAGATCACCTGGCGGGTTACATCGTTGGCGTTACTGATTGAGAGGATATTGCCGCCGTAGAACCAGACCAAGCCGAACGTGGACGCGAGCGTATCGAGAAAGCGCTGCGGCGTCATGTTGAATTCGCCGCTGACCGTGCCTTGCACGTTGCTGGCGATTGAGGTGGTGATGCCCTGGCTTGCCGTGAAATCGCGCAGCACGTCGGTCAGGTTCTTACCGTGCGCCAGGATATGCACGGTCTGATTGCGCCAGCGCACGGGTGTGGCGTGCGTCCATGAGGGCACGCCCGCGCTGATGAGCGCAGCAACGAGTATCGCCCTGAAGAAGAGCGTCGATTTCATGTCGGATGGGGAATAGGAATTGGACGGATGTCGAATAGGCTCGCGACCAGGAAAGCTAGCGTTTCAGCGTTTCGGAAGGCAGTTCGTGAAATTGCTTGCGATATCCGTTGATGAGCGTCGAGCGGTTCTTCACGCCCCATCGGCCGGCCGCGTGCAATATTCCGCGCTCGCTGGCGGACGACCCGTCGAGGAGTTCCCCGCGAATACGCTCCATCCGCTGGCGGCGGATCAACTCGGTAGGCGAAAGTCCCAGTAAGGTGCGAAACGCGCTTTGCAATGCGCGTTCGGTCACGCCGATCTCCGCCGCGACTTCCCGGACCGACAGATCATGACGATCAAGGTTTTCGAGCACGAACTGATAAGCACGCCGATATTTTGCAGGCAACCGTGCGCCTATATCGTCAAGTTGCGGCGCGGCCTTCGTGTTCCGCTCAATAAGCAGCGCGCGCAGATATGAATCCGCGCGCAGGCACTGCATCGCGACCAGCGCATAACGGCTATACAGCTGCGTTGCTTCCAGCCCGCGCCCTTGCGACTGCCGCGTCTTGGAAAGGCAGTAGAGATATTCAAGTTGGCGATGTCCTGTGAAGACCTGCCGCGCCACGTGGTGCAGGGGGGCGAGCACTTCTTCCGCCAATTGCGGCGTGGCGCCGGCGAGGGCGGCGAGCGCCGCTTCAAGCCGCGCGGTGCGCTGGTAATCCGGCAGGTTTTCTTCGCCCGCCCAGCGCAGATGGTCGAGCAGCTTGCCGAACGCGGCGCGCTCGCCACTGGCCGCCGCGCGTTGCTGGCGCAGCGAGTCGATGCGAATGCGAAGCAGTGGCGAGCGGACGTACGCGGTATCGGCGAGCAGTTCGTCGATACCGCGCGAAGGCGTGCCGAATACAAGCGTGGCGTGGTCGGCAAGGCTCGACTGCCAGAACACGTGATCCTGCAGCGCGGCCGCCGAGCGGATATCTGCCTGCACGGCAAGGTCGAACGCAAGTGTATCGACGAGTTCGCCCCAGTGGCCGCGCGACTCGTCGTCGATCTCGTCCAGCCGTGAGCGCAAGTCAGCGAGTGCGGGGCCGATCTGCGCGGTAATGCCAAGCTCCTGGAGAATGCACACGAGTGCAAAGCGTGCTTCAGCCGCGCGCGAGGGCGTGATATCGGTTTCATCGGCGAGACGCGAAAAACAGGCGAGCGCGGGGCCCAGGCGGTTGCGAAACAGCGCCTGCCAACCAGCGTTGCGGGATGACGCAATACGCAGCGCCCGCTTCGACGAGCGGATCATTTTCTGCGAGCGCCGGTACTCCTCTTCCGCCTCCACTTCCACACGCGCCATGAGTTGCAGGTCGGCGTGACGTTGCACCACCCTGGCGCCCTCGTCCCCTGTGCCGGGGTCTTCCGCCCATCTTCCTGCAATAGATCTCGCGCTCGCGAGCTGGCCCTCGGTCACGGCTTTCACGAAGCGAGCAGCGAAGGGTTCGCCATTGACTGGGCGAGATGCGGAAATGGTGGCGACAAATGGGAAATACAGTGTCGAGAACAAGACTGTGCTCCTGGTGATGCGCTGGCTGCGGCGCGTGTCGTTCCGGATGACAGTCAATGTAACGGTGAATTAAATCGAGACTTTCAATAAATCTGACTTCCTATGACAATTTGAGGAGTATTGAGTTTTCGTTACCGGATTTGTCACGGCAGGCGGCTGCGCGCCCGACACGGCGTCAGGTTTTCCGGCGCCTACCTTCTGCGAAAGCGCCCGCATTCTGACCGAGAAATCCCGCAGGATGAGTTGGTCCTTGACCTCATCCACGAAGAGGCCAACGAAGAGCGCCAGCATCAGCACGGTCATCGCTCCCTTGACGGGCTGGCTCAAGGTCATCAGGTCGAACTTAGCCGCCGATTTGACTGCGAAGGCGAAGGCGAAATCGATCAGCAGCAGGATCAGCATCATTGGCGCGGCGAGTTTGGCGACCAGTTGCATTAGCGTGTCGGTTTCGCGCATGGTGAACGCTTCAATGATGTTCGGGACGTTGGGCGACGCTGCCGAAACCGGCCACCAGTTGTACGACTCGTACACCACTCCGAGGAGAAAGGTCATGCCGCCGAACGCCCAGAACGCGGTGATCGCAATGTGGCCGAGCAGCGCGGCGGTTGGAGTGCATGTTTCGGGCCGCGTGGGGTTGCTGATCTGCACGTTGTTGTAACCGTTCAGGCCATCAATATAAGTGCCTGCGCCTTCCGCGACCCAGAACACCACGGACGCAGCGAAGCCGATCACCAGGCCGATCAGCGTTTCGCGCATTCCCACTTCGACCAGCAGCGCGCCATGCAGCGTGCCAATGAAATCGCGCGGCTGGCCATACGCAACGTAAGCGCTGAACAGTAAGACAAGTGCGGTCCGGACAAGGCCTTGCAGCACGGTGTCGCCAGTCGGCGGAAAGATGTAGAAGGTGACAAACAGACGCAGCGCACACAGCCCTGTCAGGAGCAGATAGCCGTCGATCAGTTCGACGAATGGCGGCAGCGCTGCAATTGAATTCACGCGGCCACGCTACGCGCGCGCAGCATGCGGCCAACGGCATTCTCCTGCGCCTCGTCGTCAGCGGCATCGCTTGCCGTGTTGTCGATCTCGCGCTGTATGCGACTCGCGCGGTCCTTGACCAGATCGATACGCATGCGGTTGCCCGCGATCTGCTGGCGAGTCCGGGCAATCGCGGCGTCGCATTGCACCAGTTCTGCCTGCTGCCGTTCGAGAGCGGACAGGTTCATGTGATGGAGCTCGGCGACGCGCTCTAGGTAACGCCGCGCTTCATTGAGCGCTTCGACAGAAAACGCCCGGGTTTCACCCATGAGCGCATCCAGGCGTTCGTTGCGTTCGAGCAGCGCCGCGGCGCTGCTGTCGGCCTGACGCCGGCATGCGGCACACAGCGCGACTTGCTGCGCCTGTCCCTCGCGCTGCTGCTGGAGCGTGCCACGCAACACGTCGTCCAGGCGCTGGCGGCGACGCGCGGAAAGTTCGAGCGCCACGATGCGGCGATCGCTCATAGCGCTGGTCCGCCGAGTTCGGCGAGGCTGGCGCGGGTGCGCTCAAGCGGTGTGAATTCATCGGTGCCTTGCGTGAGAAAAGCTTCCAGCGCGGCGCGCTTGCCAATCGCTTCATCGGCGACAGGATCGTTGCCCGCCTGGTATTCGCCGATCTGCAGCAGCATCTCGACCTCGCGATACTTAGCCAGCATTTCGCGCACGCGGCCGGCCGCCTGCAGCGTGTGTGCGGGCACCACGCGCGGCATCACCCGCGAGAGACTGCCTAGCACGTCGATGGCGGGATAACGGTTCTTCATCGCGATCTCACGCGAGAGGATCATATGGCCGTCGAGAATGCCGCGTACTTCCTCGACCACCGGATCGGTCCCGCTCTCGTCGTCGGCAAGTACGGTGTAAAGCGCCGTGATCGAGCCTGAATGCTCTCCCGCGCCCATCCCCGCGCGTTCCAGCAGGCGCGGCAATTCAGCGAAGATAGAAGGGGGGAAACCGCGCCGTGCGGGCGGCTCGCCGGCGGTCAGGCCGATCTCGCGGCCCGCGCGAGCAAATCGGGTAAGCGAGTCCATCATCAACAGGACCCGCTGGCCCCGGTCGCGAAAATATTCGGCAACTGCAGTTGCAACATACGCAGCCTTCATGCGCTCCATGGAAGACCGGTCCGAGGTCGAGCACACGACCACGGAGCGGGTCATTCCGTCCGCTCCCAGAATCTCCTCGACGAATTCGCGGACTTCACGTCCGCGTTCGCCAATCAGCGCGATCACGTTGATATCGCACTCGGCGCCACGCGCGAACATGCCAAGCAAGGTGCTCTTGCCCACGCCCGCCGATGCGAAGATGCCTACGCGCTGGCCCTCCGCCAGCGTCATCAGGCCATCCACCAGGCGCACGCCGGTGGCAAGAGGTTGCGTAATCGGGCGGCGGCCCATGGCAGGCGGCGGCGTACCGAACACGGGGCGCGTGGCGCTGGTTTCGATCGGCGGACCGCCATCGAGCGGCACGCCCAGGCTGTCGATCACACGGCCGAGCAGCGCGTCGCCTACGCCGACTTCCAGCGGCCGGCCGAGGCCGAACACCTGGGTCGAGCGCGAAATACCGGAAAGCCGCGAGAATGGAGAGAGCAGCGCGAGGTCGCGCGTGAAGCCGACAACTTCCGCGTGCTGCACCGGCCCATCAGCCAGGTTGCGCAGCTCGCATAACTCACCGAGCGATACGTCAAGCCCCGCTACCTTGATCAGCGTGCCGACCACCTCGACCACCTTGCCTGTTCGCACGATGCCCGACGCCTCGAGCAGCTCACGCTCGATTTCGTCGGTGAAAAAGCTGAAGTCCGCTTCGAGCCGGGGCTGGTTCATGTGCTGTGCACCTCGCTGGTCTGGTCGCTCGGCGCACCCCCCTCTTCCGGCGAGCCGGAGCTGTCTCGCTCCGCGTCCAGGGCGGCGCGCTTGAGCGCCCGCGACACGGCACTGCGCATTGCACGCAGCTGCGTTTCGAGACTGGCGTCGACCGTGCCGAAATCCGATTCTGCGATGCAACTGCCCGGCGCAAGCCGCCGGTCCGCCACGATGGACAGCGGAAACGCCTGCCCTATTTCCCGCCAACGCATGGCCAGCCGGTCGAAAGCGATGCGGGCGTCATCTTGGTCGTTAGGATGCACGGCGATGTTCAGATAAGTCGCGCCGCCTGCAATGCGGTCGACTTCCGAAAGAGCGCGTTCAAACAACAGGCCGCGCTGTTCGACCCTCACCACCTTTTCGACAGCAACCGACACCACGGCTGCCAGGCGCTCGCGCATGCGTCCGAGCAACCGCGCATGTGCGTCGCCTTCTTGCGCGGTGCGCTCGAACCAGTCTGCGAGCGCGCGCTCCTCGCCTTCGCGATAACCTTCCGCCGCTGCCGTCTCGCGCTCGCGGCGCGCCTGTTCGATCAACCCGGCCGCCTCCGCACGGCCCGCATCGACAAGCCTTGCTGCTTCCTCTCGCGCCGCAGCCAGCACTGCCTCGCGTTCGCTGTGCAGCACCCGGAAGCCTTCGTCGAGCGCGACCAGCGCGCCGAATTCCGCTGCGCCCATGATTTCCGCGGGAGCACCCACGCGCGCGCTGCCCGGATCATCAGCGGCGCCGTTCTGCAATTGACGAGTGTTTCTCAACCAAATAGCCATGCCCACTCCGGTAGCAGTTCCGGCAGCCGCGCGAATAGCCGCGCGGTACCAGGTGAATCGATCTCGCGCGGCATGCCCGCAATCCATGCGGGCGGATGCAGCATGCGGGGCAACGCCAGGCCCAGCAGCGGACAGGGGGACGCCTGCATTTCGAGGTCGCGCTGCATCAGCATCAGGCCTTCGAGCGAAAGTGCATCTGCGTCCAGTTCGCCCAGCGGCATGATCGGCGCCCGCATGCCAAGACGTGCAAGATCCGGCGCCTCGGCAAGATGCGCGTCGTGGCATAGCGAATCGACTGAGCACCCAGCCCACGCGGAGAGCTGTTCACGCGAGCGCCGGTCGATCAGACGGCGCACTTCCGTGCGCCGGAACGAGAGCGCGCGCATGCGCAGCACCTGCTGTCCGGTGACGGCAGGAACCACGTCGATCAGCGAGGGATTGGGGCTCGCGCCTTGCGGCCGGGGACGCAAGGCCGGCTGCGAGAGCGTTGGGATAGACGGCGCGACCACGCCCGCGCCTGCGCACAAAGCAAGCGATACACGCTCCACGGCAGCAGGCGACGACTGTGCAAGCGCGCGGTTCCAGTCGGCGAGCTGCGCCGCGTCAAGCGCGAGCAGGAACAGTGTCCAGGATGGATGCATCCAACGCGCGGCTTCGCCAGCGTTGGCGCGATAACTGCGCAGCGCTGCCGCCGCTCGTATGAAAGGTTGGTCGAGCCGCGCGCTCATGGTCGCGTCACTCCTGGTTTGCAGTCGGTTTGCGAACGCGGCGCACGCGCGCTGGCGAGGCATCGTGCCGTTTGCCATTGCAGACGACATCCGGCCGCGCTCATCCCGCCGGCCGCGCAGGCACGCGTCCCAGAATCCGGCGGACGCGCCCGACCAGACTGCCGCCCGCGCCCTTCACTGCGTCCATCCCGGGCTCGCTGCCCGACTGCACGCTGCGCCGCGCCACCACCAGCAACGCGAGCGCAGCCACGAGACAGCCGCCCACGATAGCCGCAATCACCCATGCCGACGTGCCGGAAGCGCTTTTTATGCGGGCCACGTCGACCGGGTCGGCTGCCACCGCGGTTACGCTGACTTCGTCGTAATTCAGGCCTTCCACGCTATGCATGACCAGTGTCTTGATCTGCGGTACCAGCGCGCCGACATCCGCGTCCGGCCGGTATTTGATGAACACCGCGGCCGACGACGGCTTGATGATTTGCGCGAGCGGATCGTTGTTCGGAAGCACGATCTGTACGCGTGCGACCAGCACACCGTCCATTTTCGATAACGTCGACGAGAGCTCCTGCGACATGCCATAGATGAACCGCACGCGCTCCTCGGTGGGCGTGGACACCAGGCCGTCCTTCTTGAACAACTCGCCGAGGTTGTCGTAACGGCTGTGCGGCAAGCCAGCCGCGCGCAACACCTGCATGGCCTGCATCAGCTGGCTGTCATCCACTTTCAGCGACCAGGTCTTGCCGCTGTCTGACGTCTCCTTGCCCGCATCCACGCCATGCTCCAGCAGCGCTACGAGCATCTCGTTGGCATCCTGCTCGGCCAACTTGTCGTACAACGCCGTCTTGCAGCCGCCGAGAAGCATGCAGAGCGCAAGCGCGCACAACAGCCATCTGCTTACGGGGCGCAGCGTGCTTTGTTCCACCATGTGCATTCCCTGCGTTTTTCTGAGTGACGATCCAACCAGCCGTTGCAAGCCTGGTGCGGAATTACTGGTTCTTCATCAGTGTCTCGATTGCCGACCTGGTCGACTGGACCACGCCCATCTTCGCCTGCAGATCAAGCTGCTCGGCCGACATATCCAGCATCAGCGTAGTGGCGCTCGCCGATAGTTGCTGCATCGACATAGTTGGTACCGCCTGGACGAACGCCTGGGCGTCAACAGGAATGCGCTGCAGTTCGGCGTCCTGGGTGGCCAGGACCTTCGCGGCGGTCTGCATGCCGCTGGGCGTGTTCGCGGCCGGCGCTTCAAGATGCGCACCCTGCATCATCGACTCGAAGCGGCTGGCCAGCTCCGCCGGCGTCGTTCCCTCCTTGCTCCCGCCCTGCGCGAGCGAATCGAGTGCGGCCCGCATTTGCAGGGCTTCAATACTGATACTCATGGGTGTCTCCTGACAGATTGCCATGGCGTTGGCGCCGCGTTCACGTGAAAATCTTCAAACCTGCACCAGACGATGCTCGGCGTCTCGCTTTCACGCGCCGATAAAGCCCTGGTATGGCACGCTTTCGGCCGCCGCGCCTGTCTGCGGGCCGCTGCCTGCGCTATTCGGCGTGCCTCGTGCGTCCGCTGGTGCTCGCGCCATCTCGATCATCGCCGCAACCGAATCGGGCATGACAAACTTGCCGTTCAATTGACCGGCCCGGTGCGCGGCCATCAGGTCGTCCCGGGCAATCAGCGCGCGCACCAGCTTGTCGGCGTCTCCGCCCGCCGCGTCACTCTCGATCACTTCGCCCGCGCACTGGCGCCAATGCGAGTCACCCTTTGCGGCAAGGCTGAAAGCAAGCAACGACTTCGCATACAGGAAGCCCGGCGCTCGCGCCACGACCTGGTGAAGGATATGGATCGCGTCGTCCCAATTGCCATTTACGATGTGCAGGATGCCGTCCAGCGCATCGACTTCGGCGACATCAGGGCGCAACACATGCAGCGCATCGAGCACGAGGCCGACGTCTTCACGATCCACCGAAGGTCTCGGAAACTTTTCGAACAGCGCCACACAGATCGTTTCGATCAATCCGCCGACAATCTCGGCACTGCAGTTCAGGTACTCCGGTTTGCTGGCGTTCACGACCGCTGACTCCCTGATGAATTTATACGGGTACGAAAGTACCATAGCAACCGGATACACCGCCTTGCAGCACCGACGCGAAGCAAACGCAGCGCACCCGAAGTGCCCGGCGTGCTTCGCCTCGCACGCGCTCGTTTCGCCCGCATACCGGTCGGCGCAGGCGGGGCGCGGTAACGTCGGCACGCTTTCGGCCCATCCCGGCTACGCGCCGGCCATATCTGTCCTGGCATCCTCCCGCCGTTCACCGAGCCGTTTCATGAGCCAGACCGACGAAAAGACTCAAAAGCCCACTCGCAAGAAGCTCGCGGACGCGCGCAAGGACGGTCAGGCCGTCCATAGCGCGGATCTCGTGTCGGCTGTCAGCATGGCAGCGGTGGTCCTGCTGCTCGCAGCGGGCGCAAGCCATCTCAACGACGCGTTTCGCGGCTTGATCGCGCTCGCGATCGTCTTCGTCGATGCCGATCATTCGGACACCAAGCTTTACGCACAGTTGTTCAAGCTCGGCGGAGCGGCGCTGCTCGTGATCATTCCCTGCGTGTGCGCGGCAGCGCTCGCGGCGATCCTCGCCTGCGGCGCGCAGGTCGGCTTCAAGATCGCGATGAAACCCGTGACGCCAAACCTGACCGCCGTCCATCCAATGACCGGCCTCAAGCGTATCTTCTCCGTGAAGACTGTGATCGACATGGCGAAGATGATCATCAAGGCTGCGCTCATGGGGGCAGTCATGTATGTCACCATCAAGTGGCTGTTCCCGCTGATCGTGGGATCGCTATATCGGCCATTGCCTGGCCTCGTGCTGATGATGTGGGACATCATGGTGCGCCTGCTGGTCATCGCGACGGCGATCCTGCTTCTCACAGGCTGCGCAGACGTCAAGCTGCAGTCGATGATGTTCATCAAGCGGCTGATGATGAGCAAGGACGAAGTCAAGCAAGAAAACAAGCAGCTCGAGGGCGATCCGCGCATCAAGCGCGAACGCGGGCGGATTGTGCGATCTCTCCTGGAGACGGCGGTGCAGGCGCCCGTGTCGCTGGCTAATGTGATGCTCGTGAATCCGACACACTATGCAGTCGCACTGCGCTATGCACCCGACGAATATCCGTTGCCGCGCGTGATCGCAAAAGGCGTGGACGAACAGGCTGCAAGGCTGCGCGGCGCGGCGCGTGATGCGGGCGTGCCGATCGTCGGCAATCCTCCTGTCGCGCGCACGCTCTACAAGGTCGGCGTCGACCAGCCTATTCCCGAGGAACTGTTTGAAACCGTGGCGGCGATACTTCGCTGGGTCAATGCCATCGGCGCGCGGCGCGGCGACACCGGAACCGCCTCTTCCCGTTCCGGCGACTCAACGGACCTGCCATGCTGAAAGCGCTCAAACTGCCCGCCGGGGGAGAACTCGGTATCGCGGCCATGATCGTCGCGATCCTCTCGCTGATGATCCTGCCGTTGCCACCCGCACTGATCGACATCCTGCTCGCAATCAATATCGCGATCAGCGTGACACTGCTCATGATCACGCTTTACGTGCCGAACGTGCTCTCGCTCTCCGCGTTTCCGGCACTGTTGCTGTTCACCACGCTCTACCGGCTGTCGCTGAACATTGCCTCCACCAAATCGATCCTTCTGCACGCTGAGGCTGGCCATATCATCGACAGTTTCGGCGAGCTGGTGGTAGGCGGCAACCTGGTGGTCGGGCTGGTGGTGTTTGGCATCATCACGACCGTGCAGTTCATTGTGATATCGAAGGGGTCCGAACGCGTGGCGGAAGTCGGTGCGCGTTTTTCGCTCGACGCCATGCCGGGCAAGCAAATGAGTATTGACGCCGACTTGCGCGCCAACCTGCTGACCGGCGAACAGGCACGCATGAAGCGCGCGACGCTTGCAATCGAAAGCCAGCTGCACGGCCGCATGGACGGCGCGATGAAGTTCGTCAAGGGCGACGCGATCGCAGGCCTCATCATCACGACCATCAACATTGTCGCGGGGATCACCGTGGGTGTCGCGTACCACGGCATGAGCGCGGGCGAAGCGGCGAACCGCTTCTCGGTGCTATCGGTGGGCGACGCCATGGTCTCGCAGATTCCTTCACTGCTGCTTTCGGTAGCGGCAGGCGTGATGATCACGAGGGTCTCGGACGAACGGCGCTCGAAGCCGATTTCGCTGGGCGACGAAATCGGCCGCCAGTTGAGTTCCAGTGCGCGCGCGCTGTACTTCGCGTCGGCGCTGCTGCTTGCGTTCGCCGCCGTCCCGGGTTTTCCCGCCGCGCTTTTCCTGCTGCTCTCGGGCACGCTGGCGTTTTCTGCGTTCGGCCTGAACCGCAAGACGCCGCAGCGTCCGGCCAAGGAGGATGAAGGCCTCAATGCCATGCAACGCTCGGGCTCCAGGACGCAGACGCCTGCAATCCTCACGCGCGCGCCGCAATTCACTTGCGCGCTAGGCGTGCGCATTGCGCCGGACCTGCTCGCGCGGCTGACCATTCCGTCACTTGACAAGTCGTTCGATCTCGAACGCTGTGCGCTGCAGGAAGAACTCGGCCTGCCCTTTCCCGGCATCACCATGTGGACGCATGCCGCACTGCCCCCGTCCACCTGCGAGATCCTTATGCACGACGTCCAGCAACTGCGCATTGAACTGCCGCCCGGCAAGGTGATGCTGCCCGAGGCTGCGCACATGCTGCATTTGTCGATGCCCGCAAGCGTGCCCGCGGACGCTGGTGCGCTCGCCGCGCTGATGGCAAAGGCGCAAACGCGCGACCCGATCGAACCCAGCGGCACTCCCACGCACTGGATCGAAGACCGCCAGGTGCCCCCGAAGACCACGGTATGGCGCGCGGAGCAGGTGATCGCACATGCGTCGGTGGCGCTGCTGCACCGGCATGCTCCGCTCTTCCTCGGCATCCAGGAAGTGCAGTGGATTCTCGATCAGCTCGGCGCCGATTATCCTGGCCTTGTCGCCGAAGTGCAGAAGGGCTTGCCGCTGCAGCGCATCGCCGACGTGCTGCGCCGCTTGCTGGAGGAACACGTATCGATCCGCAACGTGCGCACCATCATGGAAAGCCTGATGGTTTGGGGCCCGAGGGAAAAAGACGCGCTGATGCTCACTGAGTACGTGCGCAGCGACCTATCGCGCTTCCTTGCGCATCGTGCGACCGCGGGCGGCAAGACCCTTTCAGTGGTGTTGTTCGACCTGCAGGTTGAACAACACATCCGGCAGTCGATCAAGCAGACGCCCACCGGAAATTTCCTTGCGCTGCCGCCCGAGGACATGGCTACCCTCACTGAACGCATCAAGGCATTTGTGGGCGAGACGCCGCAAAGCGGCGTGGCGCTCGTCACGTCGATGGATATCCGCCGTTACGTGCGGCGCATGATCGAGCCACGCATCGGCTGGCTCGCGGTGTACTCGTACCAGGAATTGGGCGAGCAGGTCGAGTTCAAGCCGCTCGGCCGCGTTGGCCTCTGAAGTTGCTGCGATGACCTCGATCCATTCGCGCCGCCTGCGCGTCGTTCCCGTCGATGACCACGCAGATGATGGCGGCACATGGAACCAGACCGAGCGCTTTTCGAACTTCGATTACGCGAGCCTGTTGCGCGGCGGTCCCGGTTTGCATCGGCCGGTCGGACAGGAGCCGCATGCCGTACAACCTGCAGGCGCGCATCGCGGCGGAGCAGACGACGGCGGCTCGCCGGCTTCGCGCGACGGCCCGTGCCTGCTGAGCGCTGGCCTGATGAACACGCGCCTTGACAGCATGGCACTGGCCCCCGCTTCTTCCGATGCCGCCGGCAACGACGGCATCGGACCGCGTGTAGAGCATGCCTCCGAGGCGCTGGTTGCCTCTGTGTTCGCGAGCCAGCAACGGGGACTCGACATAGTCGGGACACTCGCACATGAGATCGCGGGATTCGCCAATGACCGCGCCATCGCGGCAGCGGGCAACTGGGACGTGCGCATGCCGCTCGATGAGACGCTGTTTCCGCACACCACGCTCTACCTCACGCTTTCGCGTTTCGTCATGCAGCTTCGGTTCGATGCGCCGGATCCCGCGACCAGGCAATTACTCTTGGGCCACAGTGCAATGCTTGAACGGGAACTCGATGCAACACTCAGTGGGTGGGGCAACATCCGCGACATTCAGATCACCGTTTGGTAAGCGAGGGTAAAGCCAATGGCCGCTTCGGTTCCGGAACCCGACGATGATTCGCCTCCAAGGCCGCTCGTGCACGCCGCGCTTGTGCATCGGCGCGCCGCCGGCCCGGCAATGCCCGTTGCCGCGCTCAGGCTCACGCCTGTCAGTCGTGAACTGCTGCCCTTCTTACAGTCGCTGTGCGATCTTCGGCTTGCGGATTGCGCCGCGAGAGGCGGCGCGCAGCTAATCGCCATTGATGTACTCGCGGCAGGCGAACAGGCGAGCGCCGGGTCGCGAGCACGCGATCCGGCGGTACTGCGCCTCGCGTTCAGCATGGCGGATAATCCCGCCGCGCGGGCAGAAGCGCTGCTCGAGGTCGACCTTGAACAATATCCCTCGCTGCGTATAGCGCTGGGCGGCAGCATGAGCGCTCCGGCCGGCGCCGCACCGGACGCAGCCGCCTCGCGCACGCGTGACGCGCTCACGCTGGCGGTGGCGGGCTTGCTTGTCGAGCCGCTGCTGACGCGCATGATGATTCTTGGTTTTGTCGATGCACGTCTTGCCGGTATCTCGCGCGGGAGCCTTGCAAGCCGCGCTTCCGGACCAGTCGTGCAACTCGCTTATGCGCTGGCGGACCCCGCGCGAGGCGCCACCGGCCGCGCGCCAGAACGCTATGAACATCTGCTGTCGCTGCCGCGCGCCGCGCTCATGGTCTTTGACGCCTGTGTCGCGCGCATCTCGCCAGTTCCGTTTTTTGATGACCTGCTACTACCGGGCAGCATTGTGCTTGGCGTCAAGGCACTGCCAGTCGCCACCCTTCAGGAACTGTCTCCGGGCGACGTCCTGCTGCGCGCCCTCGTTCCTGGACTCGACGCTCAGATCCTCGCCTCGCACGAAACCGCGCCGGATGGCGCTGACCGAGGCCACGGCGCGCCAGCGCCCCGCGCCGTTGCCGTATGGGGCACGCCGGGGCTCAAGCGCCTGTGCGCCGCCGTGCAATTCGACGGGCCAACGCCCATCCTCGCCAAGGAGCCGTACATGTCAGACAAGCTGGACTCGGCTTTTGTCGATGCAGCCGCCGCCGTCAATCAAGCCGATGACCTCATCCGGGTTGGCGAGCTGGAACTGCCCGTGCAATTCGAAATCGATACGGTCGCCATGCCGCTTGCACAGCTTTCCACCCTTGGGCCCGGCTACGTAGTCGAGCTTCCCGTGCCGTTTGCCGACGCGCGTCTGCGTCTCGTCGTGCATGGGCGCACGATCGGGTACGGCGAACTGGTGACGGTCGGCGAGCACCTTGGCGTGCGAATCATCCGCATGGCGTACTACGCCGCGGGGCGTCCGAGGTCTGCCGATGGTTCAGTTTAGCGACATCACCGGGCTGCTGCTGGCAATCGTTGTCATCAGCGTGATCCCGTTCGTGGCGATGGTCGTGACGTCGTACGCCAAGGTCGTGGTGGTGCTCGGGCTGCTGCGAAACGCGCTGGGCGTGCAGCAGGTACCACCCAACATGGTGCTCAACGGTATTGCGATCCTGGTGTCGATCTATGCCATGGCGCCCATTGGCATCGCCGCCAGCAAGCAGTTGCAGGGCCAGTCAATCGAGCCGCAATCCTCGCAGGCGATGATCCAGATCTTCGACGCAACCAAGGAGCCGTTCCGCACGTTTCTCAAGGCGCACGCGCAGGAACGCGAGAAGCGCTTTTTCGTGCGTTCGGCCAACATGGTGTGGCCCAAGCAGGAAGCGCAGGCGCTCAAAGAGGACGACCTGATCGTGCTCGCGCCCGCCTTCACTCTGACTGAACTCACCGAGGCGTTCAAGATCGGCTTCATGCTGTATATCGCGTTTATCGTGGTCGACCTGATCATCGCCAATGTGCTGGTTGCAATGGGGCTGAACCAAATCACGCCGACCAACGTCGCGATTCCCTTCAAGCTGCTGTTGTTCGTGGTGATGGACGGCTGGTCGACGCTCATCCACGGGCTCGTAATGAGCTATCGATAGGAAACCCGCCATGCAAATGGACACGCTGATCCAGTACACCATACAGGGCGTGCTGCTCTGCCTGACCGTGTCGTTGCCGACAATGGTGGTGGCCGCACTGGTCGGGCTGGGCGTGTCGTTCCTGCAGGCGATCACATCAATACAGGACCAGTCGATTTCGCATGCGGTAAAACTCATCGCGGTCACGGTCACGATTGTCATCGCCGCGCCGCTGTCGGGCGCCGCGGTCCTGCATTTCGCCGACCAGATGATGAGCGCGGTGCTACCGCAATAGCGCGCCGATGACAGGAGGACAACGATGACATCGATCGGATCGCAGGATGCCGCAGCGGCTGTCGAAGCGCAACGTCATTCGGAGGCGCAATGCCTCGATCACTCGCAGGCTACGCACAACGGCATGCGCTTTGCCACACTGCATCACGGCACCAGTTATGCCTATGGCGGCAATTCGGAGCATGCGAGGCAAATCCGCTCGATCAACACCCGGAATCTGCTGCGGCTCGGGTGGCTGCGCTCGGTTATGCGGCGCAGCCGCCATGGCGAGTATGCAGGCGGCGCAGAGGAAAGCGGCGGCTCCGAAGTCAGCGTGTTTCATCCGCGTGATGCGGCTGTGGCACTGCGTCAGGACGGCCGTGGCGGCCATGCTCAGCACGAAGGCAGAGGCGCCTCGGACCAAGGGGGCTCGCAGGAGCACCGCAAGAAGCTGCATGTCAAGGCCACGGGCGGGTCGATGCGCAAGAGCCTGCGACCGCACGACGGCGGCCAGCAAGGCAGCAGTGGTGACGGAACTGGCGGCGGTGGCGGCGGCAGTCAGCAACAGCGCGAGCGCCAGCCGGACGACAGGCGCGATGCGCGTCAGTCAGGAGCGGCAAGCGAAACGATAAAGCAGACCGGCACCGCCTCGCCACTCGCTGCCATCGCCGCCTGCTTTGATGCCGCCAGCGACGATTCCCGGCATTCAAGCGCCATGCGAGGCATCTGGGGCCACGGCCTGCTTGATATCGTCGACTGGCTCGCGGCCGATCCGTCCGCGGCCTTTCATCTCGGCATGATCCAGCACGTCCGGCGCTGGCTTGCGTTCAGGCGCCGCAATGGCGCACAGCCGGTCGCGGGACTCGGACCCTTCGTCGAACTGACGAAACAACGTGCCGCCACGCCCATGGGCGCAGTTACGGCAGGCAACGCCGTGCACGCCGGCAGTACGCCTGCCGTAGCCACGGCCGCTCCCTGGTCGCGTCAGGTACAGGATGGAGACGCGCCCCGCGCCTGGGGCGAACGGGTTCGCGACGCTCGTTTGCTGGCCCCGCTCATATGGCTCAATGGTGACCGGCCGTCGGCGAACGATTCGCTCGACAAATCGATTGCCCGTATCGGCATGCAGGAAGCGCTCATCGGCTTGCAAGCAACGCGCACGACACACGAGGAACTACGGGCGGATGCGCCGCGATCGGCATCGGCGGCGAGCGGCGCTGGCCCAGGTGTACGAGGCACGCGCCGCTGACAAGCGCAAAGCTTCGCCTGCGCTGTGCACGCTTCGTATAACCTTGAGTGAGCGCGATCGTGAATCGCTACATTTGACACTGGCCACTCTCGACAGGCTCCTTCGCGCACTCGGCCAGCGGGCCCGCGCAAGCCATCCCGCGGCCCCCGCCGCCACTGAACCGCAATGCAGGACACGCGATGAAAGTTCTCCGAATACTGACGGGTATCCATGCAGGCGGGTCGTTGCCGCTCACGCCAGGGCGGCACCGCGTTGGCCCGGACGACGACGCGGACATACACCTCGCCGATTGGCAAGGTCCCGACGCGCATGTCGATGTCGATGAAACGGGCGTCGTTAGCATTTCGCGCGATCTGCCCGGCGATGCCGAAGCCGACGCGGTCCTGCTGATTGACTTCGTGCCGGTCCAGTTCGACGATACTGTGCTATGTCTCGGCCCCGAAGACACGGCCTGGCCTTCTGACCTGGACCTGCTTTCCATATTGCTTGCCAGCCCGGTGAAATCGCCCCTGGCCTCACTGAGGCATCAGCGGCGGCGGCGCCGTCAGCTAACGGCGGTTGCGGCCTGTGTGCTGCTTGGCGGCGTGATCACCGCAGGCGCGCTCGTGATCACCATGCAGATCAGCGACGCAGCGTTTCCCCCAAGCGCCAACGACCGCACGTTGAGGATATCGCAGGCACTGGCCGAGTCGCACCTTGCCGGATTGCATGCAGTCCCGCTTGGCAATAGCGTGGCGGTGACCGGCATGGTCGCAAGCACTAGCGACGCCGCCGCCGTGCGTGCTCTGCTTGCACGCGTTGCGCCGGACGGCATCGTGCGCAATTACGACGTCGCCCAGGAAGACGTGCGCAGCATCCAGGATTCGCTCGGCGTGGCCGGTGCGCGAGTTTCCTACGCCGGCAATGGCCGCTTCGTGATCTCGGGCCACGTGGCGGACAAGACCCAGCTCGATGCCGCCGTGGCGCGCGTGCGCTCGGATCTCGATTCGAATGTCAAGGCGCTGCTGGTCCAGGCGGACCAGGTTTCGCGGCCGGGTCCGGAATTGGCGGTAGCAAGCTACTCGGAAATGGTTTCATCGGAGGACGTGCGATATGCGGAAACGCCCGATGGCATCAAGCACATCTTCGCGGTGGACTTGCCTGGAACGCTTGCATCCAGCGATCCCGCGAGCGGTTCTCCCCTCGTGTCCGGCGCCGGCGACGCCAATGCCGAAGCCGAAGTCAATGCCGATCCTGCCGGCGCTTACGCGAATCCGAGCGGCGCGCCGGCGCGAGCACCCGCGCCTACCGACAATGCTGTGCTGGGCGGCGCGCCGCTCGAACCGGCGGCGGCCAGGCACATAGCCGGCATGGCGGCCGGGAAGGGCGCGCAAGTGGCCCGGGCCGCACACGCCGACGCCAGCAGCAGTGCGCAGATCGTGACATGGGAGGCCGCTCAGGGCGTCATGTTAACGCCGCCGCCCGCCGCCAGTCTTTCTGCGCGCCATGCGCCGCAGGGATGAGCGCGCGGCGGCCCCAAGGTTCATCGATTTATTGCGGAGACTTACATGTACGAACAGATCGAAGCGCATGCTGCCCAGTTCGACAGCCTGCGTGCGTCGCTCGCCACCCCCGGCCTTGCGGACATCGACGGGCTGCGCGGCGCGCTGGAGGCGACTGCCCGCGAGATTGGCGAGGCGCAGGGACGCACGGAACTGGACCGCGACAATCTCGCGCGACTGTACCGGGGATTCATGGCCGCGGCACGCGTGATTGGTCATCTCCAGGAACAACAAATTGGCGCTGCGCGCTGACCCGTCCGCATGCGGGCAGCCTGTCGCTTCATTTGATGGAATCATGGCGTGAGCAGCGAACGCTACACGCAGATTGTCACCGAACTGTGCCGTGTCGTGGGCTTGCCCGACGTCGAGTTCGTGCTGAAAACGCGTTCGATAGAAGTCGAGGGCTTCGATGTGCGGCTCGATTACTTCGACAGCGATCTAGATGCTATGTACGCGAATTTCCACTATGGCACGGTGACCACGGGCCGCACGCTGATCGTATTCCGGCTGATGCTCGAAGCAAACCTGCTGGTCTATGCCCAGGACCAGGCGCAACTTGGCCTCGATACCGATACGGGTGGCATGGTGCTGGTGGTGCGCCTGCCGTTCCAAGAGAACTTGTCGGGTTCGATGCTAGCCGACCTGCTATCGCACTACGCCGAGCATGGCCGCTACTGGCGGCAAAACATCCTAGAGTCCACCGATGAAATGTTCGAAGGCATAGCGTCGGGCGAATACTACTGGCTGCGCGCATGATACCGGATATTGAAATGAGTCCGGGCAGCCCTGCTCCGCACGGGTTGCAGCGCCCACGTCTTCGCTCAGGGCGATGGCTGGGTACGGTGTATGCGGCGGCCGAAGCGACCGGGTCGTTTCGCGTCCCGCCGTCGGCGCGTTGCTGCCGCAAACAGCTCGCCGCACGCTTTGCCGGGTGGCATCGCTTCCTGGGTCACTGGGCTCACCCAGGATCCGTCCAATTTCTGAGCAAATCTACCTCCTGTGCGCTCTTGCGTCTGGTATACCTTAACGTGACAACGCCCGGTCGAGGCACGTGGCAGTCGTTCGCGTTCGAGGTATGACATTTCGTTTCTGGTCGCAGCTTTTTACTATTGCCATGCTAGCATTTTCGTTCAAGCCTCTCAATTCGACCCGCCATAAGTAGAGAAACTGTGGATGCACATTCATCCGCTTCATCCGATCAGGGACCGAAAACGCACATGACACTTTCTTTGGAAGACGCATTTTCCAGTGCACAGCAAACAAGACTGAATCGCCGCCTGCTGGTGGCGCTGATTGACCAAGCCGATACCCGTTGGTGGGGTGGTCATGTCGATAACTGGCAGCCCGACGAAGCACTGTTTTCCTCAGGGACGGCACTGAAGGGTTACCGGAAACTCGTGACCCGTTTCAAGAAAGGCAAAACCGCAAAGGCACACGTGCTTATGATGCACATCGACGGCACGTTCGGGGCCGTCATGTTTGGCGTGGAGTCAGCCGAGGAAGCACAGCAGCTTCTTGAGGATACGCTGGCAGAAATACGAGCCAGAACCTCAGATTGAGGCATTCAACGCCGCGCGTGAAGTGAACCGCCCCGGGATTTCCGGAGGCTCCACTTCTTGAGAAAATGGAGCTATGGAAAACACCAAGAAGAAGTCCCCAAGGTACTCGCCGGAAGTTCGTGAGCGGGCTGTGCGAATGGTACTGGAACATCAGGGCGACCACGAATCGCAATGGAAAGTGATCGCCTCGATCGCAGCGAAGCTGGGCTGCTCGGGCGAGACGCTGCGTAGCTGGGTGCGCAAGGAAGAGCGGGATCGGGGTTTGCGCCCGGGCACAAGCACGCAGGAGCAGGATCGGATCAAGGAACTGGAGCGGGAAGTGCGTGAGCTTCGGCAGGTCAATGAAATCCTGCGCAAGGCGTCAGCGTATTTCGCACAGGCGGAGCTCGACCGCCGACCGAAGTGATGATCACGTTCATCGATAATCATCGGCACGTCTACGGGGTCGAGCCGATCTGCAGGGTGCTGCCGATCGCACCGTCGACGTACTACAAGCACGTGGGCCGCCGCGCCGATCCTGGCCTGACGCCGCCGCGGGCCCGGCGCGACAGGATGCTCAAGGATGAGATCCGGCGCGTATGGGAAGAAAACTTCCAGGTCTATGGTGTGGACAAGGTCTGGACGCAATTGAAGCGGGAAGGCATTGTCGTGGCGCGCTGCACGGTCGAGCGGCTGATGAAGCAGATGGGCCTGCGCGGTGTGGTGCGGGGCAAGACGGTACGCACGACAGTGAGCGATGGTTCGCCGTGCCCGAAGGATCTCGTGAAGCGGCAATTCACGGCTAAACGGCCCAATGCGCTGTGGGTGTCAGATTTTACCTATGGTACGCCCAGCCAGCGTAGCCCGCCTGTATGGGGGTGAAGCTGCTTGAGCATGTTTGGAATGCAGGACTCCGGAGTAGTTGATGTTGCGGTACCGGGGCATGCCCTTTCTCTGCTGCGAGAGGAAGTGAGCCGAAGCGGCGGTGACTTGCTGACACTGGCAAGGTGACGTAGTCCGTGGGAAACGGGGCTTGCGGCGAAGCGGTTACGCCAAGATGAGCCTCCAGGCTGAGCATGGGACGGTTGAGGAACACGAACCTGTTAAACCGCATCTGAGGGTTGAAATGTCACCCCTGCCCACACCGCTTTATGGGCAGGACGCGGACTGACGTCGGTCACACGTATGGACCGGCGGCACGAGCGCCGACTGGATATGTATGCTGGTCGGCATGGAACCACGGGGAGCGCGCAGCTAGACCGTGGTGTTCGCGACGACTTGCGGCAAGCAAGGATAAAGACTGCGACAGGCAGCCTCGCCCATGCGTTGAGTCCAGCATGTGAACTGGGGAAGGTCTGCACGGATGCCAAGGGAGTGTGCCCCCGATGACGTGCAGGCTGGCGGAGCCTCCGTAGTAGTCCGAGGTCGGGAAAGCCGGCTACATGGCGAAGGGAGGCAGTTTAAGTGGTTTGCCTGGTTAATTACTCATAAGTCAGGAATTTTGCGGACAGATGGTCTATGCTTGGGCGATAGCTATTGAGAGCATCGCCCATGAAACGAGATGGCCGGAGCCTGGCTCACAACACGCTCGAAGAGATGCGTATCCTT
>NZ_JBFRCG010000044.1:0-25120 GCF_040965595.1 Paraburkholderia sp. EG287B | reverse complement strand
CCGTCGGCTTCGCATTCGCTTCGATCGCCGTAGCGACATTCACGAAGCATTCCTCAAATTCGCTTGCTCGCTCGTGTGCTGGAATATATTCAAACGAGCGCAGTCGGCTTTTTGAACTGGCCTCTAAAGACGGCGGTCTTGCTACGCCCCAACACGAGGCTCTTTCCCGTGCATTGCTGGCCCAAGGGTCCGCACCTGAGCCTGCACGATCTCAAGGGGGTGAAGGGCGCCGGCGCCAGCCGCTTCGCGCATGCAAAGATCTTCATCGCAGAAACGGGCACAGCCGACTGCATCTTGTTCGGCAGTGCCAATTGCACCACGGCGGCACTCGGCGTGGGCGGAGGCGATGGCGTAAATGAAGAAGCGTGCCTTTATCGGGAGGCCGCGCCAGGGCGGGTAGCCGAGTTACTCGGATTGGCGGATGCGTTGACCGACGAAACGGCCATCAAGCCCGAAACGGTCGATTCGTACCAGCCCGCCGACAATATCCCGATGGCGGCGTTTCAGCGCCGCTTGCCCGGGCGCTTTGAGCTCGCCGGCGACCGACTCCACTGGTGGCCGCCGGCCGGGCTCGACGTGACGCGCGCGGGGATCACACTGTTCGACAGCGCTGGCGCGCGCCTGAATGTTAGCCTTGAACGTGCCGGGAGTGGCGCCGATCGCATTTCCTATCGATGTCGCGTGGCGACAGTGCCTCATTTCGCGCAAGTGAGCGCGGAAGGCTTCGAATCGTCCCTCGCCATAGTGGTCGTGGAGCAGGCCATCAAAGAGGCGCAGCGACGCTGCAGAAGCCGCGCCGTAGACAATGTGCTCGCGCTGCTGGAAGACGAGGATGCCGTCGAAGGGCTGTGGCTGTTGGAGGTGATCCAGAAACTTCAGGCGGCGGAGCGAGAGAATGAGGCCGCGTCCGGCGGCTCGGCTTCCGGTCGAGGCGCGCTCGATGAAGGGCGGAATGAGCAAGGCGAACAGGAAGAAGTCGCCTTGCGCACGCTAACTTACGAGCAGTTCATCGCTGGTCGGAGGAAAACCACTGACGATCGAAATGACGCCGCGATCAGCCATCTGGCGTCATCGCATCAGGAATCAGTACGCGGCTTTCTGAACGCGCTCATCGGTCGCGCGCGGGCGCCCGTTGAAATCAGCGAGGAAGAGGATGTGGCAGGCCAGAACTGGTCGCTCGGCGATGAGACCGCGGATGGAGAGGGTGCGCTCGATGACGACGACCGGTTTGGATCGGACGATCCGGCACCGCCCCTCGAAGCCGGCGCCGCTGCGCAGCGCTTGCGACGTCAAAGGAAGTACGTCAAGGATTCCCAAAAGAGTCTAATCGAAGCTGTCGAAGACTTCATCAAGCTGCTTCGAAGTGAGGCGTCGAAGCGCGATCTGGACGTCGTGGACTTACTGCGTTTGCGCGCGTTGCTGCTCGTGGTATTGGGCGCCGGCAGCTACAAATCCAACCTCATGCCTGGAGATGCGAACGCGAAGGTGTCGCGGCAGCAAGTTCTGCCCGGCGCGGGCGAAGCGAGCTGGCAGCGGCGCGTGACCCGGCTTCTTTATGAGTTGTTCCGTACGACGAACGGCGGGCAGCCGCTAATATCGAGAGTCGTCGTGGATGCCGGGCTCGGAAGCGAGCTGCCTGAGGATGTTCTCGAATGCTGGGCGACCTGCTTTTGGGCTCTATGCGCCTTGCGAGTTTTCATAAGTGAGGAGGGCTCCCCAGTGGAGATCGGGCACAGAGAGGATCGGCTGGCCATGGCCGTCTATCGCTTTACCTGCCTGTCGCGGGAAGAAGCGCTCGGCGAAGCGGTAAAGGAAATCTTTGCAGGCATGTCCCGCCATTACGGAGCGCGCCTCGGGGTGACCGAAGCGGCGGTGCTTGAAGAACATACCCGCCAATGTGCTCGCGCGCGGGAACTGGCTCAGGTTGCGTGAAAAAAGCGCAATCGACGCGGCGTGCACTGCGCACTGGATAACCTGCCGAACGAGGTGCTCGCCGCAGAGTATCAGTCAGTGTTACCAAATGAGGCCACGATCGTGCGGGAGCTGGGGCGCCGCGCCGGCAGTATTTGAGCCCATGCTCTTGCGTGATCATTGCGTTCCCGTAGAAGGAGGGCAGTCTGGCTTGCCTCCGTTTGAGGAATCGCAACGGGATGCTCAGCGCACTTTTAGTAGCTGTGCCGCCGGTCCGCACGCAGGATCGCGCGCTGCGAACAGCGATGAGCGACGGCGCTTGATCTTGTCGGTCGATCTGTAATTTCAAAACGTAGTGAGACTACGTTCTTGCATGCGCACCTTCGCAAGCGATTGCAAGGCTCCTGA
Organism: Paraburkholderia sp. EG287B; assembly: GCF_040965595.1. Taxonomy (NCBI): domain Bacteria; kingdom Pseudomonadati; phylum Pseudomonadota; class Betaproteobacteria; order Burkholderiales; family Burkholderiaceae; genus Paraburkholderia; species Paraburkholderia sp. EG287B. The sequence goes on along the minus strand of NZ_JBFRCG010000044.1, from coordinate 22,801 downwards.
GAACAGGGCAGACGACTTCGTAGGGTTCAATCGTGCACGCACTGCATTTCCGTGAAGCTACATCCATGGTCCAAGGGTGAATGCGCGAAGTGCAGATTTTCCGCGATTCAGGCATTACAATCGCGGATCAGGAAAACGCGTAGGCAGCGCAGTTCCATCCAAAACATATTTGAACGGGGTATATGATGAACGTGTACAGCACATTTTTCTTGGGAGCAGTTGGGGGAGCAGTGCCGGACATTCTGCGCCTCATCAAGGTGCGACACGACGGGGTACCGAAGTATCTACGAACGAAGTTTTTTTGGGCGATGGCGTTACTCCTGTCGCTGTGCGGCGGTTTGGTCGCCCTCTTTAGCCATCCTGTCGGTATAAAGGAAGCACTTGCGTTCGGCTTTTCAGCGCCGCAAATAATCTCCGGCCTGTTGGGTAGTTCCGACGCTGATCGCGGCAGCGCACGAGACTTGTGGAGCAAAATGCGTGCTTGGTGGGCGCTGTGAAAAATGTTCGTATTACCTGGAAGGCAAAATGGTGGTGGTTTAAACCCGAACGACTCGAGTTTCATCCGGCAGAAGGTAAGCTTGAAGAGCTAAAGCTGGTCGAGAGCCTGCCCGCCCGCGAAAAACTAGGATTACGCTCGAAGTCAGCTGCGGATTTGATCGGCAATGCCATCGATGCGTACAACCGACTCGAGCTAAATCTTGTTTTGGCTCTAGTCGAAGACGAACAGCTTTGCGTCCTCTTCGAAATGGGAGACGGGCCAGTCCACGTGCCTTGGGAAGCAGCGCTGCTCAGGGTTCGGGACGAGAAAATCCGTAACCGCTACGTTCCTGTTCGCGTGGGTCGCGGACCTCTTGGTGCCCCCATCGGCCCTCGTGCACATCCTTTGCGCGTGCTTATCCTGCTCGGCGATGCCGGTGAGTTTCCTAACAAAATTTACCCCGACCGAGAGGCAGCGGATGTTGAGCGCGCATGGGAGGCACTAGACCCCGAAGCGCAGGCCCGAATAGCACGTCCGAAAAGCGTCAAATTAGCCGATGTTGATCTGTCAGCCCTATTACGGAGCGAGCCGGCGGACATTCTTTGGTATTGTGGACACGGTCGCGCTGACGGGGATCCCGCGCTTCTAGCGGCTCCCGGCGTATGGCTACCGGTGGGGGACTTTGCCGCGTTGATACCGAAAGAATCCCCTCCGCTATGTTGCGTGCTTTGGGCCTGCGACTTGGGACAGGCTCCGACGGAGGGAGTCGCTCCAGCCCCAGAAATCCACGATGCACTTGTCGGTAGAGGTGTCAAAGCAACGCTTGCCATGCAATCGAGGATCAGCGACCGGATTGCGCGCAACATGGCGAATGCATACTTTGAAGGTCTTGCGGTTGGCATGTCGTTTGAGCGCGCAGCCGCCTATTCAAGACGGTGCGGCTCGGTGATTTCAGAGGGGAGCTTGGACTGGGCTGCCCCCGCATTTTGGTCGACGCTAAAACCGGCTCATAACCTGTCATGGGCGGCATCAGCCAATGGTCCGATCCTCGATCGATTTCTCGCTTGGACCAGTGTTCGGTCTGTACAGGGCTTGCCGGACATCCCGAGTAACGCGACTATCGCTTGGAAGCAAGCGCTTACGTGGCGTTCGAACCGACGCACCGTTATCGAGGCGGATGTCGAAGCTCAATCCACCCCAATGGCGCTTGCGCAATTAGCGCGTGCCGCGGTCGCGCTTTCAGACACGCCGATATTCCTGAGACTATCTAACAATGAATGGAGAGCATCAATCAGCGATTGGGCCGCGTCGGTGCTAAGTTGGGCTGAGTCCAATTCGCCGCCTTCCCCACTATCTGACGCCATATTCATCGCGCAAAAACAGCCGGAGGAGGGCCTCCGTCGCTTGATCATGCTTGAAAAAGCCATGATTGTCCTCGTCGCTCCGGCAACCGGGGTGTCAACTGAATTCGCTAGGTATTTGGCCGATATCAGCCTGGACACGCCAGACTCAAGCTCCATTGTCGTCGTCAGCCCAGCCCGTCTAGAGGACGAAGCAGTGGCCAAATGGCCGCGGGACATCCTGTGGTCCGCAAATGTGGACCTGGCGATGATCGAGGATGCTATCCAGCACGACCTTCCAACGCTGACCGCATTAGCAGTGCTTGATCTACCATTCTCAGAAAGGGAACTTGAGACTCTCGGCTTTACCCGTAACCGGTATCCGAAAGATTCCCCGCTGCTGTTCGAGGGCACCGCAGGCCCCGTATTGAACGCTTCAACACGCCGAATCGTTCTTGAGAGAGCTGACGTTAATCAGCGACGCGCGGCTCACGCAAAGTGCTTGGAGTTTCTCGGGCGTCAGGCCACCGTGGGCGCAGAACGGCTCGATCTTGAACGCCTGCGCCACCTAGTCGCGCTCGGCGAGTCTGAGAACGCGCTTGCACTGGCTGGATCACTAATAGAAAGGTTCGGCTATAGCGATCGTTACGCGTCGATCATCGAGTGCTTCGACCGTCTGTCTCCGCTTCGCACTCGGAGGATGGATCTCCAGTCGCACGAGTTGCTTCACGTCGCTCGCGCCTACGTTCGACTTCACAAGATGGCGCACGCCCGGCGAATACTTTGGGGATCCACTCCGAAGGCGCCGTTGGAATTGGCGTTGCACCACGCATTGCTTTCCGAGGTCGAAAAAAGCAGCGGCATTAAGAACTGGCGCGAAGAAGCACTGAGGCACATTGACACGGCAATTGAATTGTGTGCTCGTGAAACCAAGAGCGACGACGCTTCAGTTGCGTGCGCGGCGGAGGTGGACCTCGCTCATTGGAATATGAACCGTGCACGCCTGCTTCAGTATCTCTTTTACGACAGCGCTGGGGCCATCGCGACGTACGAAGAAATTCTGGCCCGACCGTCTTATCAACGCAACACGTTGCTGCTGGCTTCCGCTAGACGCAATTTAGCGGAGGGAATGTTGTCTCAGGCGGGACTGGACGCTTCGGTGTTTCAGCGTGTTGAGCGCGAAATTCAGGAGGCGGAAGACTCGCTACAATATATTCGGAGCCGCGATCCTTTACTAGCGGAATTAGCCTATCAGCGCGTCAAACTGGCCGAAACGCGCGGAGATACGAGCCAGCGTTGTGCTGAACTGCTGCAAGTGTGCGTGAAACGTGCACATGATACTGGTAACGGAATGACTGCGGCCATCGCCGCGGCACGTCTCTTCTGGCTTGGCGATGACAGAAACGTCGCAGAGTGGCGGCGCATCGAGAGACGCTTGGCCCCCTACCACTGGCATGGCTGGGCGTTGCGTACTCTGGTTAACGGACGCATCCGTATGGCACGCACCCTAGCACAGGCGGGCGATGCCGCTGCCGCCCTGACGCTATTGCGGCAGAGCAAGATAGAACTCGACGCTCGCCCCGGCTACGATCGCGGAACGGATCGACGCAGGATTGCGGAGACTTTGGGTGGCATCGCCGTGGTCTCCGATGACGCGAACGAACGCGAGTCCGCGCGAGCCGCGGCTGCCGGAAAGGACTGGATTCCTCAATGGCTTGAATCACAAGGATTTTCGGCAATCGACGACGCCTGGAAAATGGGGAGCTAAAATGGGTACCGGAAGTTTTGGGGGAGGCGGCAGCGGTGCACTAGGGCGCGCCGGAAGCGGCGCAGGGGGCGTAGCGGGTTTCGCAGGAAGACAAGGGTCAGCTGGCAATTTTTTCGATGCACGTAAGGCGGATGGCCGCGCGCCGACTCCTTCAGACTCAAGTGCTCTATTGCGAGAGACTTTCGCTCAGCGCAATGTCGCACGCTTCGTTCAGCAGGTTGTGTCCAGCGACCAGGTTAGAGGTTGCTATGAAGAGTTCTTCAATCTCGCGGTCCTTCTCACGCAGCAACACGATTGGACCGCGCTTCAACACAAATATGGCGTCACGGCTGACTCGGGCTGTTTGGCAAATCTTGCCGAAGTCATAGCCAGTGCGCACGTGGTCGGCGGACGAGAAATCCACAGGGAGATAGCTAGGTCGGCGGTGCTAGATGTACTACTTGCCGCGGTCGGCGGAGATGACGATGTATTCCTGGAGGGCAATGCCACTGCGGTGTTCGATAGCGTGAGCAAGCACCGCCACGTATTCGAGTCGGTGTCGTCGCATTTCCTGGCGTCGGTCATCAATCGTCTAGCGTTAAGAGAGCTCCCAGCGCTAAACACGCTAGAGGCCGAGGCGATCCGACTATCCTCGGTTCAGCGAGCGGATAGGATTATCGATTCCTTCGAGCGCACGTGGCAATACGCTCCGAGTGGGGAAAAGCAGTTGAGCCACAAGCAACTGTTGCAAACGATTTGTCAACAAGGCGAATGGTTCGAAAATAAACTTAGGGAAAAAACAAAAACATGAATCTGCAGTGGAGAATTCGCGGGCAGACGAGCGGTGCATACAGTAGATTTCGTTCCCTTCCCAGTTCTGTCAAGCTAGAGGCTGTTCTAGCGGGCCCGGCCGGCCCTCTCGGATTTGCGGCGCCAGCGCGTGACCTGATTCGATTGGGACTTGCTGTTCATGCTATCGAGCGTTCGTTGCCCGCCGCGCTCAGCACGAACCGTCCAATTGAATTCGACGTAAAAATTGCACTGGAGCAACCAGAACATTGGAGTGTCGCCGCCACGGAGGCACTGCAAATATTGCTCGGCTTTCAGGGAGATGCGGTTTGGCACTGGACGATATCAGGCGGAGCGGAAGCGCACACGGCGGTTAGAGATGGGGGGCTCCGCAAGGACGACGCTTCCATTGACTGCGTTACCTTGTTTTCTGGCGGCCTCGACAGCACCTGTGGAATCGCTCGCGCACATGAACTTGCGTCCCGAACGCGACTTGTCTCTCATTATTCGCGCCAGAAAACTAGGCAACTTGAGATATCACGCATCCTGGGTTACCAACCCCCAACGCAGATTCGAATCTCTGGAGTAAGGGGGCGTGGCCGAGGTTTTTTATATCGGTCATTTTATTTTCTTTGCCTATCCGCTGCCGTGGCGTCGACTTATGAAACGCGGAGGATCATTCAATATGAAAATGGAATCCTAGCCTTGGCCGTGCCGCCCTCACCAGCCTACTTCATGACGAGACACGCGCATCCTGTAGTCCAGCGAGCAGCGGAAAGGCTGTTTGGCGCAGTATTAGGAGGTGACTGGAGCATCGAGAATCCATTTCTCGAGCGAACAAAGGGTGAGTGCACGCGCGACATAGTGGCCATCCTTGGCGACGAGAAGGCCACAAAAATCATTGCGCAAACCGAAACTTGCTGGTACCAATATTCAAATCAGCTAAGCGCGAACCGTAGCAAAAGGAACGGTATCCCCTGCGGAGTTTGTGTCCCGTGTATCGTACGCCGAACCGCCGTTCAGCGTCTGGAGGGTCACTACGATCTGAACGATCAAGCAGTGCGACAAGATCCGGTTCTCGCACGAGATTTTGATGCCTATAGGAAATTCATTGATCGCACGAAGCTTCGAGGCGGTGCTACCCGTATGTTCCTCGAATTTCCTGGTTACGTTAGGGACCTAACGCAAGGTGAGAATGCCGAAATTACTCGAGATAGACTGATCGATCTATTCCATCGCTTCGCCATCGAGTTCGACCATGCCTTCCCATCCATTAACTCCTGAGTTTGCACAACTTGCCTTGAGCGTGCGTCAACCGTGGGCGGAACTAATACTTTCCGGCCGCAAGTCCATGGAGATCCGTACATGGAGCACCGAGTATCGCGGCCCGGTTTGGTTGCATACCGGACAAAAACGGGATCCGGCACTCGAACAGCAATTTGGCATTGAGGTCCCGTTTGTGGGCGGATTTATTGGTCAGATCTATATCGCAAGCGTTATACGACTTGATCTCGATCGATGGACGCGTTGGCGTGAAAGGCACTTGGTTGATGGACCGATGCCAACTGACGCATACGGCTGGGTGTTGCGCGACCCACTGCGCTTTGCACGTCCTATTCGAGCACCAGGGGAATTACGGCTGTTCTATCCATCGTCGGCTGTAGACCGCGAATTGCGTGAGGCCCTTTGGGAAGGGCTGCACACGAAGGAGGGACCTAACATGCGATAGGGCCCCGCAGCGCAAAAATTGCGGCGCCATCAGCCGAACCGTGTGACCGAGGGCCTGAAGCTTGCGAGCCCAGTGGTGGGCGTTGCCGCAAGCTTCCATCACGATCAGGCAGCTCGGGAGATTTACGAAGAATGTCGCGACTCGCAGCTGCTTACGCAGTACCGTCTTCCCGCGCTCGTTCGCCCTGTGTACCTGAGAAGAATGCTTGGCCAGGTCGATGCCAATTGTCGTAATCTGCATGGTGGCCTCCTTCCGGTTCGAGTGATCGATGACACTTCCACTCTGACACGTTGATGCGGTCATTGGGTGGGGACGTCCATTCCATTGCTTACGCCTGACATTCACGCCTGCTGAAGTGCGAACGTCAGAAAAGCACCTTGTAGACGCCTCACCGACGCCGATTCGTGAATGACGGCTTCGGCCGATGAGTGGTCCGACGCGATTACGACACAAAAGTCCGTTTTGTGAGGGTAGCGGCCGAATGATTGGCCGGCTAAGCCTGGAGGACACCCGGAGACATTTGCCGCCATGCAGCGATACACCGACTGGAAGTACGCGCGTGGGGTTCTCGAACATTGAAAATGGTCGTCGTGCGCCCGCTTGTCGGAGATAAATCGAAATAAAAAATCAAGTGAGTCGTAAGGAAATTGTCAAAACAGGAGTTGCTGTGTGGTCCAGCGAACATATTCCTGTTCAAAAATATGCGGATTGTTGCGCGTGTTTCCTATATCTGTAATCGAAGCGTGGTGCGCGCGTAGCAGTGACGATCGACGAGATCGAAATATGCGCCTAAGAAAGCGTAATCCGATCGTCGTTGCTTCACTTGGCAAGGGCTATTAGGAGACGAGCCATGTATATACATCGCAGAGAACTTATACGACTTGGCGCCCTTGCCATGCTGCTTCCAGCGACCGTCCTAAACGTTACCGCCAGTGCCAGCGACGTCAAGGCGCGCACGAAAGATGAATGGCTTGACGAGCTATTCGCCCCGACGAAGGACGTCGCTCACCCACTGAGGATGGGGCGCTTCAGTGACCACTTCTACTATCTCACGAGCGAGATTGAGTGGTATCCCGGAAAAAACAATGACAAGGACTTGCCACGGGTAACCGCGCCGCCTGGCTTTGTGACGGACCTTGCGAGCGTACCGCGCATTTTCTGGAGCGCGTTGCCACCAGACGGCAACTATGCCTACGCCGCCGTCTTACACGACTACTTGTACTGGATGCAGACGGAGAAGCGCCCCGTGGCAGACCGAGTCTTAAAGAACGCCATGGAGGACTTTAACGTCCCGACTCTCACGGTAGAGGCGATATATCGCGGTGTCCAGGTGGGCGGCGCGTCAGCCTGGAATGAGAATGCAGCGCTCCGGAGGTCGGGCGAGAAGCGAATCCTACGTCGTTGGCCGGACGATCCCCTTATGTCTTGGAAGAACTGGAAGCTGCATCCTGACGTATTCGCGTAATGGGATCCCTGTTCAACGTGAAGGGGTTGACCGATGAAATCATGCTCAGCCATTCACCCGATTACACGCGCTTTCCTCGCGGCCACTTTGGCGCTTGGCGTAGCGGTCCAGAGTTGGGCCGTGTCGCCATGCGCAGCCACGAATAGCCCAGCCGCTAGCGCGCCATTGGTTTCGGTGCGTGTCGATCCCGATCCACATCCGGCGGTCGGCAAACCAATCGCGGTGCACTGGGAAGTGCAGGGCGCGGGTGCGTCGAGTTGTAGTGCAGCCTATTTTCTTGTGTTTGCGACTCCTGCACCTGTACGGCTCGCGGGAGAAGGTTTCTTCGCTGTTCCAGACGGTGCGCCCGCGCCGTTTGGTATTGATGCGTGGTCGACGTCGACCAGAATTTTCGTCCCGCTCCAGTTAGGTAAGCTCACGACGAGCGGCACAATCTCCATCACACCATACGCCTCCGGCCCCTTGCCGCTTCGTTGGAAGGTCGTGTCGCCTCGCGACGGCAGTGCTTTAGATGCTCCGGGATCAGCAAGCGAGAAGCAGTTGACCGTTGAATCTGGTAGTCCAACGCTGACGATCGCGGACCCGGTTTTTTTCTCAGGGCGGCCTAAGCGGGTGCTTGCCTCTCCAGACGGAACAGTCCGTCTCGAAGACTACGGCGATCACTTCAGGATCGTCGACGCGAAGAGTCTGCGAGAGACCTTCCAAGGACCAGGCGCCCAGCCGGCGTTTTCACCCACGGGTCGTTTTGTATATTTCTTCAACGCCAGTACAGCGCGAGGTGACGCGGACTGGACAGCGTTGCAGGTTCTGGACCGAGCGATCGACAGGGTCATCATCGGCCGAGCACGCGGCGAAGGGGTGGGGCAGGACACCATCGTATCGGTGCGCTGGGGTGTAGGTGATGCAATTCTTTCAGTTGGCATGGCGAAAGACGCAATCCTGGAAACGTACGCGACACTTATCGATCGCCGTCCACATGCTGCGAGTCTTGGCCCGAATTGCTGTAATGTGATCTCAGAGAAAGCAACCGTCCACATCGACTTGGATAATCTGCTGCTGACGTACAGTAGCAAGGAAAACGGATTCGACACTGCTAGGGTTGAATCTCTCGCATTTTCCAGTGACGGAGCAATGAAGGCGATGTCTCCGAAGGACTTCTCGGAGATCACGCAATTGCGCAAGCAGGACGACGTCGATCCGAACTCCTCACACACGGCGCCGGACGGACGTAGCAGCGACGAAATTCAAGAATCCTTGGACGAAAAGTTCGCAGGGTTCTTAGATGCACATCGTGTCAACGGACGGAAAGCTGGTCTGATTTCGCTCAGAGCAGCGGAAGCATGGGATGAGGGAGGGCGCAAGCTAAATGTGCTAACCGTCGACTCCTTTCAAGCGGGCACGCAACAAGCAAGATTTGTTCGGAGCGCAGATCAGATGGCAAGCCGAAACGTGGACATTGGACATAATCACGCACCAGGACAGGGTCCGTTGGCTGGTGATCACTTTGCCCAACGTTTAATTGCGTCAGGCTTAAATCTCCAGGAGCCTGCCGTGATGACGCCCCATGCGCCACCGCATGCGGGTGAAGACGCTCTTAGTCAAGCAGCGTCCAATAAGTTAACTGCGGCCGTGGTGGCGTCGGTGCCGCAAGCCAGGTCCTTCTTCTCGGACGGCAACCGCGCCTGCAATCCCTTGACCGAAATGAAAGAAGACCGGAACCAAATCGCACCGGCGTCGATCATCGACCTGCGAGAGTTCAAGGATGGTGACCTCCGGGTCTGGCTCATCGTCGAAGGATGCTACACGTCACCTAGCGTTAGCGATTACTTTGCACGTCTCGCGGTAATCTATAGCAAAGGAGTGGGCGCTGCACCGCAGCTCGTCTGGCTGAACACGACGCCCGTGGGCGGGACCACGGTGAACGACGCTATGGGACTTGCCGCAATACCGCTACCTGCCCCGTCCATCGTCGCCGAGCTGTATGCTCAGCGACATTTTCTGATGTCAATAAGCGACCGGCCGGAGTTGCTTGACTATGACCTCGAGACTGGCAAAGCGATAGTGTTCCGAGCAGAAGGTAGTCGCACTGGTGCAGCACAGGGGGTGTATCGCACAGAGGACGGGCGAGTCGTGCGACTTGACCTCGACGGCAGTGTGCACATTTTCTTGCCGAGCCGGCAACGTGAGTACCTAAGTGGGCGCTATGTCGATGACGAGTTTGTCGTCTTCGACGACGCTGGTTTTTACGATGGTACCGACGAGGGTGCTCGCTATGTTTACCTCAGCTTCCCAGGCCTGCCGGAACCTGTATCGCTGCGCCAATTCCGAGCCTCGCTGCGCAAGCCGTTTATCCGGGACGTCCTTGTAAAGGGAATTGACGTTCCGAACAAGGCGCGTCCGGATCTGAAGCCGCCGCCGGTTGCGGCATTATCATTGACAGCCGGACGTTCTGGGAGCGTTTCCGTTGACGTCTCGGCCGCATCACCCGCGGGATTGTCAGCAATCTCTCTATTCATGGATGGGAAGCTAATTCGCACCATTCCAGCAAGCGGCACTAACATAACGCAGCATGAAGATATCCCGCTTGCCGGTCCGGCTATTTGGGTCACGGCACAGGCTGTCGACAAAATGGGCACTGAGAGCTTACCCGTTTCGGTGGCGATTCCTCCAAAAATGCGGGGTGCCCTAGTCAAGTCACATGTGCACGTCATCGCGGTTGGCACTGACATCTACGACGATAAGAAAAACATTGAGCAGCTTAGCGGTTCCGCCGCTGACGCGACGGCGTTTGTCTCAATGGTGGCTCGTTCGAAACTCTATATCGACGACGATGCCTCTAAACCCATAATCAATAGTGAGCGTCTCCGAGAGGACCTGCTGCAACAGATCGATACAGTCGCGAGGACTGCCAGTAAAGATGACACCACAATGGTTTTTATCTCAGGACATGGCATAAGCTACGACGATCGACTTTACCTTGCATCGCGTACCACCAGTGTGGCTGATGTGGTCCGTACTGCTATCGCCTGGAATGACGTCGTCGCCGCGCTTTCTCAGGTTCCAGGGCGCCTTATTGTCTTTCTTGATACGTGCCATTCTGGTGCGGCTAATGCAGCTAATGACGTAGCCGCGACGGCCTTGTTAGGTCAAGGCTCGATACTCATTCTTTCGGCTTCGAAAGGGCGTGAGACGAGTCGTGAGGCTCAGCACCGAGGAGTCTTTGCTGGCACGATGAGTAGGCTCATCGATCAGAATTTCAAACGAGTCGATACAAACGGAAACGGCGTTATCGAACTGGATGAACTCTATAGGGCGCTCAAGATTCAGGTTTTATCCGAAACCAACGGCACACAGACACCGTGGATCGCGAGAAACGGACTGGTTGGGCCGGTGCCTATCTTCTAGCAACGCCCTTGCACCTTGGCGTAATGCGGGCGTCAAGGGAAAATGCGCCTGAAGGAGCGCTGTTTGGCATGTAGTTGCAGCGATCGAAGCTTTTATGCCTGATATAGAGGAAACTGAATTACATTGAGCTGCGCGGTCGTGACTAAATTCGCGAGCGCTGCGTTTCACCGGAGTCTGCGTCATCCACGCACGCGTTAATGGATGGCCGCATTGATTTCCCCTCGAGGTGATGAGATGGCAATGGTCGATCCAAACACAGCAAAGGATAAATTCTGGAACAACGTTAAGATTCTGATCGGGTACCTGCTGGCTGCGGCAGTCGCTTGGACCCTACTCTTCCACGTATCACAACATGTCGGCGGCGATAGTGATTATTGGTTCAACGTCCTTCTCTTGCTGTTTGGAGGTCTTTTGGGATGGGTAACTGGAATTCTGGCGACGCCGCTTGATTCAAAAGAAAAAGCTAAGTTTTCGACCTACGCGGCTGTTATTTCGACGTTTTTGACTGGTTTCGTTGCTGCAAAAGTCGACCAGGCTTTTAAAGCCGACGCGCCGCACGTCGACAAGCAGCAGTTGGCGCAGTTCATGTTGTTCGGCGCAGCTTTCTTGCTGGGTCTGCTTTGCACGTTTATCGGCCGTCTTTACGTCGGGACCCCACTGAACGCACCGTCAACCCAAGTGTCTGACGGGAAAAGCGGGGAGGGAACTAGCCCGCAAGGTTCACAACTCCCTGCTAAAACATCCTGAGTTCAAACGGAGTGTGGCGTCGAACGACCGGACATGGCCGACTGTTCGCGTGTACCGACTTCGCCGTAAGCTGCTGTAGACAAAAGGTTCGCCGCGTACCAACCGCAGCTCTGTTGTGCCATAGGTCACCTTGAGTTGATTCTGGGAGCGCTCCATCCAATGTCAACCGCTTAGAAGTACGCGGCGGAGCCCGCACCGGCGTGCGAATATCGGAGGCACCGGCAGCGTTATCGCGCGAACTGTTCGTCATTCCCTTTTGTTGGAATTCGAACAGACGAATGCCAGCAGTGCCGTCACTGTTGAGCGACGGATACGGCCTACGCGTGCCTCTTGAATAAACGGTGGTAGTCAAATGAATCGCATCCTGTTTGCTGCATTGTTCTGGGCAAGTCTCGCGTACGGGCAGTCGACTCAGTTGAATTTTGACTCAAACGCGGCCCCAGAGCGTCCTTCAAGATCAGGGAAAACTGCTGTCGAAGCGCCTGCGACCGCACCCGTCCTGTCGAGCGATCAATGCCGGCGCCTGATCGAGGGATATAGCTCCCTTCCGCACGACGTACAGAAAGAGCAGTTCGAGCTTTATGAAGACTGCCTAATGCAGGCCAGTGTGTCGTCGTTGCGTGATACGCCGCGCGCCGCGGATCGAGCTCCTGAGGTGCCCCGGCGGCAATCGACCGTTGAAGCGCCCGCTGGACACCAATAGCAAATGCGACAGCCGCGGGCAAGGAAGACGGATGTCGATCCGGAGTTGACGTTCTTTGGGCTTCATATACAAAGGAAGACCGATATCCTCGCACTCACTGCCTTCGTCATTTCGCTGCTGACGGGAGGGCTGCAGATTGTTGAGTGGTATAAGGGGCCGCAGATCTCGCTGTACAGCCCCGAAAGAGTGGTGATCTACACCTATATGCAAACCAATGGCCTAACCGTAATACGGGTTGCGGCGCAAATGAGCTACACCAATACGGCGTCGGCCCAATACGCAGGTTCTATCAAGTCCGAGCAGGTGACCCTCACAATCGGCCCGCTCAAATCCGTGCAGAAATGGCTCAGCTTTGCGCAGCTTCGCCGGGAGGGGGAGATCTTTGATCCGAAAATTTTGGCAGATGCAGCTCCTTTTCCAATTCCGGGTGGCGGCTCGATTAGCCACTCGACCTTGTTCTCCGCCTTTCCTGTCAACTGCAAGTCCGGAAAAGACGAATGTGATCGATACAGGAACTACATCTCCGGGGATGACTTTTTGAAAGCCCTAGGGGCGAAGACCATCGAACTGAAGTTCCAGTCGGACGTCTACGCGGCAGACGGGGTACTTTCAGCCGGGTGCAAGCTGACGATCGACAAGTTCTTCAGGACTACGTGGCTCGCCAACAGATCATTCACCGCAAGCTGTGAGTCGCCGTCGCCCGAAGAGATGCCTTTCGACTTTTGGCAACAGCTTGCACAGCAAGACTGGTCCTACCCTTAGGCAACCATGACTTTCAGCGGTCACGCGGGCTCCTAACCTACAATCGCGACCTGTCGCATCTTGGTGCGCAACAAGAGGGTGAGGTGTTAGTCGGGAAGGTCAGGCGGACAAGGGATCAGAGGACCAAAGGTCCGCTGCAAAGCGAGCCGCAGTTCGCCCTTGTCGCCCTTGTTCAAAGGATTCACATCACTGACGCGACGCCGTATTTCGGCATGGTACTTTCCCTCGGATGGTACATGTTCTACGTCAAAGCCATGTCCACGTGCGGTTCTGATCGTTCGCACCTGCTCCGTGACAGCCGGTATATACCCAGCGTAAGCGAACTCAGGGCGCCCGACTTGCTTCGCGATTTGACGCTGCTTGCCCAAGCGATGAACTTCATCTGGCGGTGGAGCGTACTTGTCCCAATTGACGGACTCCCCAGTGCCTCCCGGGAATTCGAAAGTATTCTCCCAAATTAAGCCTTTTGCCGGCTCGTGCATACGCGGGAAATCGATCAACCTAGTAATCGTCGCCGTACCGGGAATTGGCTCGACTTCTAACTTTGCCGCGGCATTATCGTTCTCGTCCGCCACGGATGCCCCTTCAGCTTGGAATTGACCCAATGAGTGCGTCCGGCAGGCGCTCGCCATCGAAATGGACATCATCAAAATAGCGTGCCTCGGGAGTCGTCGCATTGACGACGAGATGGAGCGTCCAGTTGTCGACGACAAGGACAGTCGAGTTGCCCGGATCATCCCAAACAGCAATTAAACCGCCTTCCCCATCTGGTGCTACTTTCGGTACCTCGTGGGAGGGGAGCAATATCTCAAATAGCGCTCGCGCCGCCGCGGCGCTTTCATTAGAAATCTTGCTTGATCGATCGCATGTGCACGAATAGCCGTCGCTATTCATTTGCCCAATCAGCGAAATCAATCGGTCACGCTCCCGGGAACGTTCAATCGACACATCCGAAACTGCTCCGACCCGCAAAGACTCATCTCCTAATAGTCCGGAAGCGACGACTACACCATCTTTAGCACCAACGTCCCTCGCGCGTTGCACGGCGTTTGCTTTGACGATACTCATATATCGTTGCTTCGGAGCCGCTTCAAGGTCTTGTGCAGAGTCACTATTGGCAAAAGCCGTGATGCTATCTGGCGAGGTTTCAATTGCAAACCAGCGGTCAATCATGACGTTCTCCCCCAATATTCCGCAGTCTGCATTGCGGGCGCCGTAACGTCAGCAAATCCATGCGTGATCCATTCATGCGCGACGTCGAACCACTCCCGCTTACCTGTGGGGGACAAATCCGAAGAAATACCCCGAGCGGTTAGATCAAGCCGGACAAAGCGCTCTTGGGTTGGGATCTGCGACGCGGATTGCGCAGTAATGTGTAGGCGCCCGAAGCCACGTGGAAGTACATAGGATGTCATCCAATTGAAGCCTTCTGGCTCAGGTAAAAAACGCGTCGCATCTGCAGATCTCACGTGGTCCACGAGGAGCGTGTCAGAGGTCGCTGCCGCACCAAGGCCGTTAGAAGCGGAAATATGATTAACGTAGGCAAGTTCGAACTGCCTAACACTCAACTCTCCCACGCCAATTTCGCGACAGAAAGTGGAGAACTCGGCCAGTTGCGTTTCGAATTGGTCGATTACCACTGCATAGCTCGGATAGGGGTCTGAAAGGGACTCGCGCTTCCAGTTGAAGATGAACCGATCCTGTTGCAGTTGGATGAGATTCCGCCCGTCAGCACTGAACAGCCACGCTCGTCGAAGTGGGGGAAGATTGCTGAACTCGAAGACCGGCATCGCGCCACCGCCTGGTTGCTCGACGACGCTTTGCAGAGGGGGCGCATCTTCGGCTTTCGGAAATTTGTCCCGCACGTGTTCCCAATACGCTCCGATATGAGCGGTTACGAGGGGGCGCTCACTCGAAAAATGGATCCCACATGCGACCTCATAAATCGGCGGTCGCGTGAATTTGACAGGATTCCGCTCGGCGTCCTTGCGTTGAGTGCTCACGGGTTGTCTTGATTGCGAGTTTGTGGTATCGATCGCGCGTCTCTGGCAAAAAATAGCACAAGATCGCTACAAGCGCCAGGGAGAAATGCGGCCCAAGTCTCGGAGACGTCAGTGGGATGCGGCGCATGCGCTCGACGCGGCGGCGAACCTAACCACTGCGAATACGGCGCTATCGCACCCCTGGCGGGCTTGGCCGGATACGTCGGCAATTCTCACTGCAGAGCGCGGAGGACGGCCAAATAGGAGTGGCGCGCGGAACTACCGAGCAGCGAGAGCGGGTTGTAGGCCACGGCGAAGCGAGCCGCAAACTTACGGTGATCCATTTCATGCAATGCGCATGATATTTTATGCGGGCGATTACACGATATCGCTCGGATTGCCTAGTTCGCCGTTGGGTATTGACCGGGGTGCGTATGGCAGATAGACAGTCACCTCTTCTTTGCTGCAGCAAAGTGCGTTGTGCGGCAGGTTCATTGAGTTCAAAAAAGCCAGCGGGCCAGCGGAAGGCGGGGCTTGGAACCCATGTCAGGTGATTTTTTGCACGCCGTAGTTTTTATTTAAAATAGATGCATTGTGATAAGAAGACTTATCTTCATAGGCTACATCGCGTATCGACTTATGGAGAGAACTTCGGAGCGGTGGGCCGATCTGGCGGCCGGTGGCGCGTCTTCCGTTAGCGATAGGGCTTCGCCATTCATGCACGTCTGCAGCCGCTTGCGTCGGCTTTTGGAGCGGTGGGGCGCGAAGCGAGAGGCGCTTCGCGACCCAGGTCGTGTAAAAACGCGAGGCGGACGCAATGACGAATTCACGCGATCAGCCGAAGGCGTCAACGGCCCAATTTGGCCCGTGTAACAGTTATGGGCTCTTTGAGCTCTTTGTGAGAGGAAGGGGTACCCAGGCGCCGTAATGCGCGCCGGCGTGACCGCCCTGGTGCGAGCCCATCCTCAGGCTCGCATCTTTTGCATCATCGCCTCCGTGCCGAGGATCGCCATGACGCGCCTGAGGTTGTATGCGAGGACATGAAGGCTCATCTCGGTGCTGACATGCGCGCGTGTTTTCATAAGGAAGTGCGCCGCGCCCATCCAGAATTTCAGCGTGCCAAACGGGTGTTCGACGGTCTGACGGCGCACCCGCATCATTTCCGGCTTCTGGTCGAGCCGTTGCTGCATCGCTTCGACGACGGCCTCATGTTCCCAGCGCTTTATCCGGCGAGCCTGCTTGCCTGATGTGCATTGTTTTCTGATGGTGCAGGTAGAACAGGCCGAGCTCGAATAGCAATGCAGCGTCATGCCATGCTCGATGTTCGTGAAACGCCAGTTGAGCCGCTGCTGGGCCGGGCAAAGATACTCGTTATCCTTGGCGATGTAGATAAAATCCTGCTTGCCGAAATAGCCGTCAGCGTTCTTGCCCGAAGTCAACGGTTTAGGAACGAAGGTCGTAATACCCGCTTCATGACATTGCAGGACTTCTTCGCTCTTGAAGTAGCCCCTGTCGGCGACAACAGTCAGATCCTTGATGCCGGTAGCCGCCCGTGCCTGGCCGGCCATGTTCGTCAGCTGGCCGCGATCGTTGCCAACGTTGGTGACCTCGTGTGCGACGATCAGATGATGCGTGTCATCAACTGCGGTCTGAACGTTATAGCCAACCATTCCCGTTCCCCGACCGCTGGTAGCCATTGAGCGCGCGTCTGGATCGGTGAGGGAGACCTGTCCATCTGGTGACTCGCGCAATCGCTGCTCCATCGCCCTGAGGTCCTGCATCTGCTGCCTGAGCTTGCTGATCTTGTCGCTGATCCGACTCGTCTTCGCCTCGGCAACATCGGATTGAGTCCGGTCTGCTGTTTCCATCGCGCAAAGATATCGCGCGATGCTCTCATCGATCTGCTGCAGGCGCGCCTTGACCTTCGCGCTCGTAAAGTTGCGATCCCGATTATTGACGGCCTTGAACTTGCTGCCGTCGATCGCCACTATCGACTTTGAGAAGAGGTCCAGATTACGGCATAGCACGATGAACTGGCTGCAGACATTGCGGATTGCCTTGCCGTTGTTGCGCCGGAAGTCGGCGATAGTCTTGAAGTCCGGCGAAAGGCGGCCCGTGAGCCACATAAGCTCAATATTGCGTTGAGTTTCACGCTCCAGACGCCGACTGGACTGAATGCGATTCAGATAGCCGTAGATATAAATCTTTAGCAATACAGATGGATGATACGAGGGCCGCCCCGTTGCTGCGGGCGCGGTTCCGTCGAAGCCGAGATCATGGAGATCAAGCTCATCGACGAAGACGTCGACTACGCGTACCGGATTATCCTCGGAGACATAGTCTTCGAGATACTCGGGCAGCAGGACAGCCTGCTTACGGTCTTCGCCTTCAACGAATCGCTTCATGTGGCCGCCCGATCTGAACGCGTTACTTCAGTTTAGGCGATCAGCATGCGTTTTCACACAAGCTGGACCCGTTTCAGCCAGTCACCATCTTGCGGCCTGTGCGGCGCGTCTCGGAGTACAGCAGACATTCGCGGGACGAAGCACTGCGTAAAACGCAAGGTTCGCGCACTGCTCGTGAACGCCTAATCTGACAGGCCATGCTGCAGGCGGTTCGCTTCGGCAAGTCCATCGGCGAGCGCATTGAAGCGTATCAGCACAGCAATCGGGGCAAGCGACTCTTCGTGCATCACGCGCGCATCCATCAGCCGCTTCGTGCAAGTCTCCAAAAGGAACCCTGTAGAAGGAAGCCAGCTGCGCGCAGTCACTTAAAACCATGCGGGAACAAAGTGACTTCTCAACTAAAAAAATCGGTGCAAATCCTGCGTTCGCCGCCGCACGGACCCCACTCGCGCGATGGACTACGGTTCTGTCGGGGGACGACGGGGGAGAATCTGTATGAACGCAATCCAGAGAGCGTGGCGCGGTGAAGAGCGCCTGTGGAAGGTCTGGTGGTTGTGGGGATACGGCCCCGCGTTCGCCTTGTATGTCTGGGTAAGGACGGTCGTCTTCGGGTTGTACCGGGCGGCGCCAGGTGGAGTGCATGGCGACGCAGTGTTCGCTTACCTGCTCGGAGGCGTATCCGTAACAGTTTTTATTGGCGTTACGACTTGGCGCTGTGCGTTTAACGTTGAATGGCGCCAATGGGGCTACTTCGCGCGTGTTGCAACCGTAATCGGCATCTGCTACGTGGCGGCGGTTATCCCACACAATCTCGCATTGTTGCAGGATGACCCCGCGGCATGGGCAATCGAGACGGGCACCTCGCCCTCTTCTCTGGATGCGGGACAGCCCTCCGAACCCGCAATCGTGCAGATGCCCCAAAACATACCCGCTCCGGCGTCGGAAGTTGTTGCGCCAGCACCTACAGTCCCCACGCAGCCCGACGTCACGCCAAACCTAGTCTTTCCTGAAAAGAAGGTAGCACCGCGCGCACCAGCTCCGGTTGTGCCGGCTCAACCGATACAACGAGCCCTGCCACCGCTGCTAAGCCCTCCCACGCCGGCACCACAATCAGCACAGGAGAGCGGCGAAGTGGGTGAGATCGCCTACCGGCACGTTGGAAACGAACCCAGTCTTAAGCTGACCGACCAGGTTGGGGCTTGCCGCGGCGGGCATTATTTCTGGGAAGATGCTGCAGACGGGCTGAGTTCAAGGGACGGCTGCTGGGCTGCCTGCGGATCCGTCATTGTCATCGAGTATCGGGGCGGCTACACCGTTCAGTACCCGGTGGAGTCCTTTGTCGCGGTCTCCGATGTGTTCAGTACGTTTACGCAATAGCCGTTGGGCGGCGTCGCCCAAACAAAACAGAAAACCCGGCCTGCAACTGGCCGGGGAGTCCGGGTTGACGCGGGCTATGGCCTGTCGTCCAGAAAGCGCGTAATCGCCGCGACGTTGGCGAACCGGGGACCGACGAGAACAAAATGCACACTCATTACGACAATCTGAAGGTAGCGCGCAATGCGCCGCTGGCCGTAATCAAGGCCGCATATCGCGCACTCAGCCAGCAGTATCACCCTGACAAAAACAATTCTCCGGATGCGAAGCGCATCATGCAGATCCTTAATGATGCGTGGGCCGTTTTGGGTGATGAAGAGGCGCGCACCAAGTACGACCGCAAACTGGCTGCAGAGGAGGCGATGGCCGCCGAAGAGCGCGAGGAAGCATTGCGCAAACGGCAAGCGGAGGAGTCGGCGCGCCAGCGTCAGGAAACAGAAACGCTGAATCCGCAGGCGGAGAAGGCGGCACGTCGGAGTCAGAGCGCAGCGAAGCAGGCGGCGGATGTGGCGTATGACCTTAGCTACGTCCGGTTCACAAGGGCCGCGGAACGCTTCGAGAGCGCCTACCGAAAATATACCTGGAACACCGACCTGATAACTGGATTTAAGACGGCTTTGGCCATCATGGGAGCCTACCTTGCTGAGTACGCGCATCCGATTGACGCAAAACTTGCAAAACGGATAGTCAAGTCTGAGCTTCCTTGTGTGATTGAACTTGAGGCTGCCGTGAAGGAGCTGAAGAGGCATGGACCATTGTCTGATGTGCTGGCGCGGGTATGCGGCAGACAAACCGATGGTCGGTCAGGCTATTCTGGCCGCGTGGTCAAACTTTCCCGGCGGGGCGACCGGCATCTCTACGGGCTGACCCCTGTCGTGCAACTTGCCTTCAGAATTGCTGGCTTGGGCGAGATCTACTAATCCTGCGTCGACGCGATAACCGAAGGGTTGGACGCTTCGCCGTTCGAACGACCGTTTGGTGGGCGGAGCGGGCGTATGAACGTCCGAACGACTGTCGGGCGAGTGACGCTTCTTGGCCGAACTCGGCCGCCTCTGCTGCGTTTCCCTGTAATCCGTTGAGAACCATTTTTGTCCTGCGAGAGAGCTCACTGTAGACCTGACTGTCACCAATACGCCGCCTTAGCGCGGCTGAGCACGGACGATTGTCCCGCTGGTGCAACAATTCATCGCGCCCGGATGGATTTATCCAGTCCTGATTACCCCGGAGAATGGGCTCACTCGCACCACACTGTGCGCCCCAACTGAAGCCTGAGACCACGATGACCACGATCCTGCAAATCAATTCCGCCGCTCGCTCGCAAGGCGCCCAGTCGACGCTCCTCGTCAACGAACTGACGGAGAAGCTGCAACAGGCGAATCCGCGTGCGCAAGTCGTCACGCGCAACCTGCAGGCCGAGCCGCTACCGCACCTCGACGACGCCATTCTTGGCGCGTTCTTCACGCCGGCCGAGCAGCGCACGCCGGAGCAGCAGGCCATCGCCGCGCGCAGTGAAGCGCTCATCGCAGAATTGCAGGCCGCGGACGTTATCGTGATCGGCGCGCCGATGTACAACTTCGGCATCTCGTCGCAACTGAAGACGTACTTCGACTTCATCGCGCGAGCCGGCATCACGTTCCAGTACACCGCAAACGGCCCCGAAGGCCTCGTGACGGGCAAGAAGGTGTACGTTGTCACGGCGCGCGGCGGCAAGTATCACGGCACCCCGCACGACAGTCAGACGCCGTACCTGAAGTCGTTCCTCGGCTTCCTCGGCATGACCGATGTGAGCTTCATCCACGCTGAAGGCCTGGCGATGGGCCCGGACGCAGCGAGCGAGGCGCTCGCTTCCGCCCGCCAGGCGATTGCCGCCGTGTAAGGACTGCCCGCTCGCCGCCGCCTCGGTGGTTCCTGACGGCGGTGGGTCGAGGCAGTGAAAAACGCCACTGGCTTTGCGCCAGTGGCGTTTTTTCTTATTCATCGGTGGTCTTCGGCCTAGGCGTTAGCTGACAGCACTATAGTCGCTGCGTCGCACGCCCAAACGCGACACTCACCTGTCGTGCGCGCTGCCTGTCGTTCCCGTGCAGATAGATCAAATGTGCTGCAGTACATTTAACCTACCTGCACGGCGATGAGGTCAAACGGGCGAGGCAGTTCGATCAGGCGTTTGGCATGCCCGAGCGTTAGCGACCGAGGCTACGTGGCCGTCAATCCGCCCCATGAAAGCGCCAACTTTACTTCGCAAAACGCACCAACATTACTTCGGCGGACGGCTCGCGGTAGATGCCGGTGGTACTGTGAATAATTAGAGCTGTTTCAAGAAGGCGAGCACGCTATCCGCGGGCTTGAACCGGAATGACGCGGCATGCGTCGGTGCTAGTTTTCCAAGCGCGTGTTCTTTGGCTACAAGATCGATGTCAGTGTAGAGGTGGGTCGTTTGGGAGCTTTCGTGCCCTAGCCAAAGGGAGACGAACTCGATCGTGTGACCATCCTCCAACAGGTGAGTGGCAGTCGAATGCCGAATAACATGTGGTGAAACCCGCTTGCCAATCAAGCTTGGGCAGTGCGTGTGGGCTCGGTCGACGGCCTGTTGCAGGATGTAGTCGACTCCGTTGCGCGAGAGTGTCCGGCCACGACTACTGGGAAATGCCACGGTGGTGCGCAGGCTCTCCAATTCCCGAAACCAGGTTTTCAGCATTTTCGCGCTCTCCGTAGGTATCGGGACGCTGCGTTCCTTTCGACCTTTCCCCATCAGATTAATCAGCGTGGTGCTGCCGAACTGAATCTGTTCGATTTGGAGCGCGGTGATTTCGGATACGCGCGCGCCAGTGTTGTACAACGTGAGCAGCAGTGCATAGTCGCGTCGCCCACGCCATTGCGAAAGGTCGGGTGCAGCGAGAATGGCGTCGATTTCATCGCGGCTCAGTGAGTGGATCAGCAATCGGTCGGTCCGTTTGCACGGTATCGCGAGCACCCGAGTCGCGAGGCCGACCGACAGTGGATCGCATAGCGCTACCCATCGGAAGAAACTGTGAATCGCTGCAAGCCTGGTATTGCGTGAGCGCGCACAATTGTGGCGTTCGGTTTCGAGGTGATCGAGAAACGACAGAATGATCGACACATCCAGCGCGTCGATACGTAATGACGAAGGTTCCGTGTGCGTTCTGTCCCGCACAAACAGTAGTAGCAAATGGAGTGTATCGCGATAACTCGATATCGTTCGTGGACTCACCCGCTTATGCGCCAGCAGATGTTCGAGGAAAAAACCCTCCAGCAACGGGCCGATCAACTGGGTAGGCTTCATTGCCTTTCTCCACGGATTGCAGACCGTTCAAACGTCGATAAGGCGGTCGCCAACAACGCTGGCGTGGCCGTCAGGTACCAATATGTTTCCTCTGGGCTAACGTGTCCGAGATACACGGACAAGTTCGGAAGCCATTCCCGGATTGGCGCGCCGTCCTGGCACCATCGCGTCAACCGCTCAACGGCAAACGTGTGTCTCAGGCTGTGCAGCGTTGGTGGTCGGGCGCCTGAAGATGGCGCCATGCCGAGCTGGCGTGTAGTGCGGGCAAACCAGGTTGCGAAGAAGCCGTAGTTGATCGCCGTTCCGATTTCGGACATGAAGAACAGGTCAGACAGTCCGGCATAGCCGAGCTTTCCTCGCAGCAGTGCGTAGGTTCGTAATTTCTCCGCAGTGGTCGGATGGAGTACTACTATTCTCGACTTGCGAAACTTGGTCTCGAGGATCGTTAGTAAGCGATCCACTATCGACGTCTACCCAACAGCACTCTGAGCGAGGAGCATAGGTGTCCACCTATTTGTGAGGTGGACACCTATGGCTGACAAAGACTCAGAGCTGAGAGTAGTTCGGCAAAGCA
>NZ_JBFRCG010000043.1:0-30333 GCF_040965595.1 Paraburkholderia sp. EG287B | reverse complement strand
AGGCTTCACACGAGACCGTTGCCAGTCCCGCATGCCCCAATAGGCTACGGGCGACGGAACGCCCGGTTTTGCTCCCGCCGAACGTCAGCGGTAAAACCACGAACTACGCGACGTCACGTCGCACATTTCAAATTCGGCCATCCGTCTGCGCAGATAGGCCATGATGCTCTCGCGCTTTCGTTCATCCATTCAGTATTCTCCGCGCAACAATCTGTCTTTGGACAGGTGATTGCAAATCGCGTGCCGCCAGGATTCCACGCGACTTGGTGCCCCCGTGCTGACGCAACGAGGAAGGTGGTGGTGTTTTGAACGACATCTTATTGGGAGCGACACGGGGGAAGTGTCCAAGCTAGCGGACGGTGTTTTCAAACAGTATAAGGCAACCGGGAAACGACGCCTCGTTTGCTTCCGCACCTTTGTCGTCGTTTGTTGCACGTACGATTGCGTATGCGCAACAGACCGGAACATCGGTCATGCGAACAGTGATGCGCCGACACGTGTCGCGTTAGCAGGGAATTGAACGCCTCGCGGCAATGCAGCATTCGAACGGAAAAAGCGGCGGTTCCAGCGCGTGCAGACAACCTAGGCGTGTGTCTATTTTTTAACTTTCGGTGATCTTCGAATCGATGTGAGCTGTGCATTCAATTTGCACGAGCGTACTGATGAACTCATAATCACGGCCGCGACGATGGCGTCAATTCTGACGGGCAGACCGAACTTCGAAGTGCCTGGGAAATCAGCCAGGGAAGTTCCAGGATCGCATGGACGGTAAACCTCATAGGGAGGAATAGACATGGTTACCTTGGACGCAATCAACTCGAAAATTGCAAAACTCCAGAAGCAGGCAGCGGCGATTGCCGAAAAGCAGTCGTCTGTGGGTCTGACCAAAATCCGTGAACTGATGCAAAAGCACGGACTGACTGTTGCTGATATTGAAGGCTTTGTCGCTAAACGGCGCGGTCGCAAACCTGGCATTACGCAAGCGAAAGCGGCGGAAAAAGCCCCGCGCGCGGCCGTACATCACGTCGCACCGAAATACGCGGATCCGAAAACGGGCGCGACGTGGTCGGGCCGAGGACTTGCGCCGTTCTGGATTCGCGATGTCAAGGATCGCTCGAAATTCCTGATTGAAGCCGGTGCAACGGCGAAGGAAGCCGGCGCCAAGGCGGCTCCCGCGAAGAAAGCAGTTCCTGCGAAGAAGGCTGCCGCGAAGCGTGTCGTGGCTAAAAAGGCGGAGAAGACGGCAGTAGCCACGAAAAAGGCTGGCCGGGCAGCGGCTGTTCCGGCAAAGGGTGTGCGTGGACGCAAGGCCGCTGTCCCCGCGAAAAAAGCGTCGGCACCGCGCAAGGTTGCTGCCAAAAAGGCACCGGTCGCAGTTGAGGCTGCCGCAACGCCTGACGTCGCCGCAGCGTAACGGGGCGATACAGTCGTAGCTGGTCAAGCGACATGCTGGCCACGTTGCCTTGGCGGCCTGCTACGACTGATCACTCAGGATCCTTTGCGCATAGCCTTACATCAGTATGGCGCACGAGTATTTCCGTGTGGGGGCTCGGACTGCCGCGTGACTCGAACCCCACGGCCCACCGTTTCGAGCTTGTTTCTCTGGCGTTGCTGGCTGACTCGACACCGAAATCGGTTCTTTCGGCGTTTGGCCGGCTGATCTGGGTCGCCTGGCCGGGCGTGAGCCGCGCGCACCTCGTGGATTGTGTCCGTCGGCTCGACATGCGCGCTTCGCTACAGGTGCAGCCCGGCTTTGTTACGGCGATTTATCGCAAACGCATCTACGGTCTATCTGGCATCCAGGGGGAGGCGAACTGACGCAGGTGGCCGCCCGTGTGAATCGGCCCACCTCGTTCCAGGTAACCGCCTTTAGGTGCGCCGGATGAGTGCTGGTGGGCAACGCGGAAGGCGGGTCGACGCCTCACTCCCTTGAGACGCAATGCGAGGGCTAGGCAGGTCGCAGACGGGAAGGGTCATTTGAGCGGCGTCCCGGGCGGCGAGTTGTCGGCCATTGCGGACGTTCAGGTGTCGCCGTTTGTAAGGCCGCTTCAGGTCGATCTTCAGCCATTCACAACTGCACGAACACGAACGTCTGCTCTCGCTGGCCGTCGAGCGAGTCCATCAACCCATTTCGGCCGCTCGAGTCTCAATAGCTAATGCGTGCTTTGCAGCGGGGGCGGTCTTTTGACCGACGCTGGTGGACTATTACAGTCGGCGGTGAACAGTCGATACTGACCTGCGGCTTCAGGGCATTTCACTTAGCCATGCGTCCACCATTCCCCTGCCGGTTCACCTATCCGCTAGATGTTGGATTCACTAAATTGCGGTATTCTCTGTTAATCATGTAACAATGCGCATCACTTGGCGATATTGCTGGCCTCGACCGATACGGCGACTTGGTTCGCCCTGTCGTCCGCTCTTCCCGATCGAGCCGACTCTCACACAAAATCCATGACGACAGCAGGACCACGAAAGCGAGTTCGGAAAAATCGGTTTGAGGTCAAGAGGGGAGCGGCCCCTCCATCTGCATTGGTCCTTCTGATGAGCCCGGATCAGTGGGAAAAATTCATTGAA
The DNA here is from genome assembly GCF_040965595.1 of Paraburkholderia sp. EG287B. Lineage (NCBI taxonomy): Bacteria > Pseudomonadati > Pseudomonadota > Betaproteobacteria > Burkholderiales > Burkholderiaceae > Paraburkholderia > Paraburkholderia sp. EG287B. Next base: position 27,759 of record NZ_JBFRCG010000043.1, on the reverse strand, counting down.
GCGGCGTGCGTTTGTCGCATATTCGACAATGGCACCAAGTACTTCGCGGTCAAGCAGATGGGCGGCGCGGGCGACGGCGGACGTGACGTCGAAGCTCGGTTGGAAGAGCGCCTGGCGAAGCATAGTTGGGATCTTTACCAGGCCAAGCACTATGACCATCCGCTGTCTCCTACCGACGTGTTTAAGGAGCTCGTGAAGGTTTTCAAGAACATCGACAACGGAACGTATCCAGTACCACGCACCTATTACCTGTGTGCGCCGCAAGGCGTCGGCCCTGATCTCCACAACTTGCTTGCCGATGCAGCGAAGTTCAAAAGTCGCTTTCTTGCCGACTGGGAAGGCGAGAAGACCGGACTGCAAGGCCGAGGCGATGAACTGACCGCAAGTGTGCGGGCAATCGTCGAGAACTTCGATTTCGAATCCATCGTTGAATGCCAAACGAGGACTCTGCTGGGGTGGCATGAACACGATCGGAAGGCACATTTCGAGCTGTTCGGAATCGAGCCAGTGCGTGGGGACGATCCGCTTGCACCCGTAGCCCCCGACATCAAGGAGCAGGTGTACGTCGAGCAGCTGTTGCGTGTGTACGGCGAACTGGCCGGGGCAGCCATCACATTGGACGAACTGATGCAGTCCGAGCACGAAGAGCACTTTCAAAGCCATCGCGCGACCTTCTATTGCGCCGAAGGCCTGAAGACGTTTAGCAGGGACTTGTACGGTGAAGAAGAGTTCGACTTGCTGCTCGACATGGTGCACGCCGGCATTCGCTCGAAAGTCACGAGTCCACGCCATCGCTCAGGGCTTGATCGCCTGGAGGCTGGAACCGACGGGGCGCAAGCCTTGACCGTGAACGACAGCGTCCTGGCTCCTAAGCTACGACCGGGTGATCTCCCAGGAACCTGTCATCACCTGGCAAACGCCAAGAGGCTGCAATGGGTAAAGTAAAGAGCAGGCCAATTCCAGTGTTTAACTCGCCTTTCGAGCTTGGCATCCGGATGGTCTACCTCCTCCAGGCCCTTGCGCCGCACGGCGCCGACCTGCAGAAGCTTGTGCTGCTGGACTATGCGATCGTTTACTCGGAAGACCTGGACGGCCCGAGCAGCCTGCATACGCCCATTCCCTACCGAGGTACTGAGCTCATGAGCCGACGCGAGTTGATCGAGCAAGGCCTGTACCTCATGAGCACGCGGGGACTGGTTACGGCCGGCTGGCATGTCGATGGCATCGACTACTACGCCGGCGCGACGGCAAGGGCCATGACGGGCGCGCTGACCTCGAACTACCTGCGGGATCTCGAACAGCGGTGCGCATGGGTCGCCGATCAGTTCGGCGCTGCAACGACCGCCGAACTGATCGAGGAGTTCGCGGCGAACGGCCACCTGTGGGGAGCCGAACTTGAGACTGTTTCCAGTGAGGGCGAGTTGTTGTGAGAGTCGTTCTTTTGTCCTTGTCCGTGCACGGACCCGACCGCAAAACCGCAGAAGTATCCTTCGCAACCAAGAGGCAACTGATCAGAGGCCCCAGCGAAACTGGCAAGTCGTACATCTACGACACGCTGTGGTTCATGCTCGGTGGAAACGAGCGACCGGAAACATTCCCGCTCACGGAGGGCTATCAGGAGTTTCGACTTCGGTTCTCGGTGGACGCAAAGGAGTACGAGATTCGTCGTGCTCTCAGTGGTGGCCCTGCGGCTGTGTACGTTCGTGCGCTCAGCAATGAGGAAGCTCTAGATTTCTCGCCGCTGGATGTCGAAGTGGGAGAGCTGCTAGTCGAACTGTCAGGGGCCCAAGGCAAGCAGATCCTGCGCAATCACAGCAAGCGTGGACCTGTTACGGGCGATGACATTCGTCACTGGGCTCTCTGGTCACAGACTGAGCTGCCCTCGAAGAAGCCTACCGTGGGCGAAGGTCAGTCGGCGTCGAAGCGGGAAGCTTCGTTCCACCTGTTTCTCACCGGCACCGACGACGCCGGGGTTCAGCTGCGCAAGACCCAGAACGAGGTCGATCGGGCTCGAGGCGAACTCGCGGCTGCGGAGAACGCCCTTGCGAGGGTGGAATCGGTCATGCCGGACGACCTCAAACGCGAAGAGGTCGAAGAATCGCTCGAACGCGTGGACGAGATCTTATCGGCCATGACGAGCCAGTACGAGGCTCGTGCATCACTGTTGAAGCAACTGCGCAGGGAAGTTGTCGATGCGACTGACTCCTTGAAGAATGTGCAGGGCCAGCGCAAGCATGTGGAGTCAATGATTTCTCGCTTCGAGTTGTTAGAACGCAAGTACGCCAATGATCTGGAGCGCCTAGGAGCCACGAACGAAGGGGTCGCCTTCTTCGAAGTGCTTCCGACCGTTGCCTGTCCGTTGTGCGCTTCGCCCACAGTACTTGAAGCCCATGTCCACGACCCCAAGATCGAATCCCCTGATCGTTACCGCAAGGCGCTCGCAGCCGAGGCCGAGAAAATTCGAACGCTCAGCGTCGGCTTGAAGGGTGCCTTGGGGCACGAGCGCGAGCGCCTTCAGACCTTGCAGCGGCGCGAGGAGAGCCGGGTCTCCGATCTGGCTGCCTTGCAGAATCGCGAGGCCAGGGTCCTAAACAACGCGCGGGTCGAGTTTGCGGCAGATCCCAAGACGCTGGCGCTGCGACGGTCGGAGTTGGCGAACCATCTCGGCAACTTCGACGAGATCAAGTACCTCAAGTCAGAGATCGAAAGGCTCACCAAGCTGACCGTTCGCAAACGCATCACGGTGAACCGCGAGAGCGGAGCGTTCGGGCGCAAGGTCGCCGATGCGGCCAAAGTCCTGCTGGAGGCTTGGGGCTTGAACGATATCGAAAACATCTCGCTCGACGACGAAGCATGTGACCTGCGCATCAACGATCGAACCCGCTTGAGCTTCGGGGCTGGCATGCGCGGTATCTACCTATCAGCGCTCGTCGTGTCATTTATGGAAAACGCGCTGGCAGAGAACCTCCCGCACCTGGGCGTCGTGGTCCTCGACTCACCGCTCAAAGCCTATGCCGATCCCAAGTCGACTGAGATTAAAGATGTTCCATCCGCCACTGTCATCGGCAGCTTCTACACATGGCTGTCGGCGTGGAATGGGCTGGGGCAGGTGATTGTTCTGGAGAACGAGGACGTCGACCTCGCCACTGCCGCAACTTTGAACCCGACGGTTTTCACGCGCATACGTGATAATGGCAGGTACGGTTTCTACCCCCTGCGTGACAGCGTGCGTATCCAGCCGCCCCTCGACGGCGCGCAGCAGCAACTCGATCCCGGCTCAACCGAGGATCCCGAGGAATCCGTCTAGCAGTTCGTCGCGACCGCCCGCATTGCGCAATTCCACCCAATTCTGCGGCGGTCTGGGCCCGCCACTGCGGGCGCCTTCCGCGCAGTAACTGTTGAGAATCACAATGAGAAGTTGCGAACCGCGAGCGGCAGGTTTCGGTGCTTGGCGACCTTCGATTCTGAGCTCCAATCGACCTCAGACAGTCCGAAACGGTCAGCTATCCCGCCGTATCGTAAGTCTGCTTCTTGGCCGAAAGCACTAGTTCGACGAGTCACCGCAGATCGGACGTTGAAGTCGCCGACAGCAGCTTTCTGGCAGCTTAGCATTTTCGTGAAGCCGTGGCCCTTAAGCACGTCAGTGCTAACAGGTACCCTAATGTATGCCTAGTGCCGCAGCTTTGACCGCGATCCTATCAAGGATGAGTTTAACGCCCTCCGGAGATACGTAGCGAGGGGTTTCGGGTTGCTTGTTAAGATCAATTAAGAGCTTCCACGCTTCGTCTTGGTCGTAAAGGGATATGCCGGCCGCATCGCAGAGATCTTCAAAGGGACGCGGCAGTCTCCAAGAAGCACCGCTGGGTGCTGCAAAGGGAGGCAAGTTTAGAAAAATGAAAACGACATGCAAAAGACCACCATAGTAGATCAGTACGGGGCTCCACTGTCAGACGCGCCTCAGTTGGTAGTGGCTTATAAGAGTGGCGACGGAACAATCGATACATCTTCAGTACAGCCGTTAAGCGAATGGAATCGTGGACCACGGAACTTAGACCTAGTTACTCAAGCACACGGATACGCGCTACTCAACATATTGACGTATGAGCTCGGTATGGTTGACGTGGATCCGGAAGGCCTCCTACGACATAAGATCGTTGCGACGCTGGATCCTCACGTCGCGACGATGCGGGTGCTGGGGAAAATTGCTGAGGCCGTTGTCGTGCAGGAGTGCAATGAAAGCATTCTCGCAAACCGAAAATGGGGGATGGTCGCGAGGCGCGGCAATGCGCTACATTGGACGCTCGATCAATTCCAAGCAATAGGTACTGGACTCGCCTCCACCCAAAGGGACCATCCCACCAAGTACAACCCGACCGATACCCAGAGAGATGTTTTATGGGTTCGGAAATCGAATGCGAAGCATGAACTTCTCGAGGTGGTACGTGGCGGAAACTCAGGAAATATCGCTGGCCTGCAGATCAAAGTCAGTCAAGATGGATTTAAGTACATCTATCGTTCCGATGTCGCACGTGGCAAATACGAGGTTCCGCTTGTCTACTTCGATCTATCGAACGATTACTACAGACTAGCGAACGCAATATACAACGAGGAGCGCGACGTCCGCATTGGCGTCGATCTCGTTCGAGGGCGTGACATATCGCCCGAGTGCCACGACCTGTTAGAGTCGTACTACTGGGTGGTGCTCAACCTCGTGTCTGGCAAGCTATCGTTGAACAATTTGATAAAAGATGAGTTGCTGTTCGACGCCTTCAAGAAAGACGTGCAGGAACAGAATCTAAGTAAAAAGATCGTCGTCCTATAGCAGCATTCGGCTTCTGATGACTTCCCGGTGCTGGCTGAGTTTGTTGATGTAGATCCCCTGGCGGTCGCTAAGGTGACACCTGTCCCCACGACTAAACAGTCGCTTAGGAGCGTTGAAGCGCATTTGGTTTTCCAAGAACTAATCATTCGCGATGGCAAGCTCTACGGGCGGATGAACTGCCGAAATGCGAACGCTGTATGGCCGTTCGCGATCGTTAGGCTGAACGGCAGGTTCGGGTCGTGAAGACTCACTCGCCTGTAAGAACAGCTATTCGTCGACGCCGGTATGCGAATGGCAGCAAACCAACCTGCAGCCGACAGACCGCTACCTTTTGCAGAACGTCAGCTATGGCCGAATTGCGCGCGTAGCAAGTCCGTCAGATTCCAGAGTGCTGCGGCCGTCCCAACGGCAGGATTCCTCACTTGCTCAAGAAGGGGGGTGGTCGCTCTGAGACGGCGGCTCGCGAAAGCCATCAGACGAGGCAAAGATGGCGCCGCGGGAAAGGGATCGGTATGCTCGTGGCTAAGTGTGCGGCATTTTTGGCAAGCAAGGTGGCGTAGACTGCCATCAATACAAGAAGACTTACCTTAATGGTTCGATTGCGCCTCGATTTCTGCAGTCATCGCGCCACGGGCGTTCCTCTGCACCGCTCCGCAGTCGGCTGTGGAGCGACGTGGCAGGCTCAAATCGACCACTTAGGCGACGGTCAGCATTGCGTATGTTCGCTGCCCGCAATTGCGCAGCATTGAGTCACTGATCTGAACCACCTTCCACAGCGAAATCAAACTCTCCTGAGTCGGCCGCGACCGCTTACGGCGCAGACTGCAATGCGTCAACTTCACGCCGCAGCGCGACCTCAGGCATGGAGCGTGCAGAGCCGAACTGCCGTGTGATCGCTGTCTACTGTCTCTCTATTGCCGGGAAACCGCCCGCATTGTTCTCCGGGGATGCCCTTGGGGGATAGGCTTGACACATTCCGAGCCGACACCTCCTAGTGGACATCCAGAGGAGCAGATTGACTACCGAAACTACACGAGCAATGTAGGGGGATCCCCTTACATACGCGCCCACAATAGACAGGCAGACTGAACACATATGCAGTTGGCCTGACGATGGGTGCTTGTGCTTTTCTCGCCATGAACGGCGAAACTGGGATCCGATTCGTCTAACGAGATCGCCAGGATTCTGACCGGAAGTCGTTGTAACGAGAGCAATCGGCAGAGGAATCGGGAGTCGTGCATTTCGGGCCGCGGAGCCTATTCGCGCGACTGTGTCGACAATGAAGTTAGCAACACCCACAGTCACCGAGACATGCATCAGGCGTTGGCGCCGCGCACAGACTTCTTCACGGAAGTGCATTCTCTTCAAGGGCGACTGGGTCATCCTAATGCTACACCCAATGTGTAAATAAGGAATACGAAGCGATATGCCGAGTTGATGATCGGGATATTCCGCGCAGCTCATCGCCGGATGGACACGCAAAGAACTGTTCGATAACTGGACTGTTTTGGCGTGGGTTTGTATCCAACGAGACGACGTAAGCGTCGTGACTTCCCGATCGAACAATTCGATGACAAACTGAAGTTCAGGAGACGATCATGCAGCGCATCAATGTACACGAACTGGTCGACGAGGCCAGATTCAACGGCTTTCACCTAACCATATTGATATGGTGCATGCTGATCACCGCCATAGACGGCTACGACCTCACAGTCACAGGTATCGCGCTTCCTTCAATCATGAAAGAAATGGGCGTCAGTGCTGTGACGGCCGGTTTCATGACCAGCTCGGCCTTGTTTGGGATGATGTTTGGCTCATTCTTTCTCGGCGCTTTGTCAGACAAAATTGGCCGCCGCTGGACCCTCGCGATTTGCGTTTTCCTGTTCAGTGCCTTTACGGCGGCCGCCGGGTTCACGAGTGAGCCCTACAGCTTCAGTGTACTGCGCTTCATCTCTGGACTTGGTCTCGGTGGTGCGATGCCAAACGTCATCGCTCAGATGAGCGAGTACTCGCCGAAGAAGACTCGTGGATTCGTAACAACGATGATGTACTCGGGCTATGGGATAGGAGCCATTTCGGCCGCCTTGCTCGGTAAGCTGCTCTTCGTCACCCACGGCTGGCAGTCGGTGTTCTTTGCGTCCGCGCCGCCGCTGGTCCTGATCCCGTTCGCTATGAAGTCGATGCCGGAGTCGTTGCCATACTTGATCGCACATAAATTCGACAGTCAGATACGGGCGATTGTGAGCCGCATCGAACCTGGTATTCGTGTTGAAGAGCGTGTGGAATTTCATATGCCTATCCAGGAGCGGGTAGGGGGCGTCCCCGTCGCCCGGCTATTCCAGGAGGGGCGTGGCGTCAGCACTGTCATGTTTTGCATCGCGATGTTCACCGCGTTATTCATGGTCTACACGCTTATCACCTGGCTAACCAAATTGATGGCGATGTCGGGCTACAGCCTCGGATCGGCACTGAATTTCGTCATCGTCATGAACATCGGGGCGATCATAGGTGCTATCGCGGGGGGCTGGCTATCTGACAGATTGAACATCAAGTGGGTGCTGGTAACGATGTATGTATTGGGCAGTGGTTTTCTGTGCCTGATGACGGTGACGACGTCGACCGCGCTTCTATTCGTAATCATGGGCGCCATCGGCATTTGCACAGTTGGTGCGCAGATTGTCGCGTATGTGTATTGCGGACTTTTCTATCCGACGGCGATCCGCGCCACCGGTGTCGGCGTCGCGCTGGGCGTTGGTCGCCTGGGGGCAATTGTTTCGCCGCCGCTTATCGGGATGATGGTCGCAATGAAGCTGCCGCTGAACCAGAACCTCCTTGTGGTCGCTGCTCTTTGCGCCGTTGCTGCAGTTATGTTCGCAGCTACGGGCCATCGCAGGTCGATATCAAATAGTCGGGGTTCTGCTGCCCCTGACGTTGATTCCGTCGATCGAGGCCGTCCCGAAGCGAATGTCTGAATGGCGAGGGGAGCGCCATAGACACCCGAGGCCTCAAATTCAACTACTCGAAGGAAGCCGCTTTGCGAACCGGAGGTGCGCCGACTATTCTGAAGAGAGTGTCGGTCGTGACGCTTTGCCCTTTTTTTGCGTCTCGACGGTCTGCCTGAGAATGAGCGCAACCGGTTCGGGTTGCCGATGCGATGTCCATGGGGTCGCGAGACCCTTTCTAAAGGGATAGCTCCCTACAGTCTCAGGTAGCGGTCACCGCTGCGAGTTGGGCCGTCGATGGGAATCGACACGGATGTTGGCAACGATGAATGTTGATTGCGAAATACTGATGCACGGATGTGGAAAGGTGGGATACGCCATGCTCCAAGGCTGGGTCGCAGCCAAGGTGGTCCCGCCTAACCAAATCTCCGTGGTGGAACCCGCTGATGACTGGAGGCACCGCGCGGGGCTACTCGGAGTGCACTGCTTTGCGAGCGTCAAAGCACTTTCAGACGCGGCCGCTCCTGACGCAGTTGTCATCACAGGACAGTCGCCGGATCTTGAAACAGCGCTACCCCAATATCGGGCGTTGGCCCCTCGCGCGGTCTTTATCAGTGTTGCCGCGGGGGTTACTGTCGCGCGCATCGAAGGAGTACTCGGCGGAGCCACGTCCGTAATTTGTGCCGCGTCCAGCATGCCTGTACCTGTCGGCCAGGGCTCCCCTCTCATGTACGTCAATAAACACGTTTCCGGTCGCCAACTTGATCTCTCCGCGGCATTGGTACGGTCGTGTGGTTCCGTGCGGGTCGTGGACGATGAATCGCAGATTGACACTGCGACCCCCATATCCGGATCTGTGCCAGCTTACGTGTTTTACCTGATCGAGTGCCTCCAGTCAGCGGGGCAGCACCAAGGCCTGCCCGGAGAAATGGCACTAGCGCTTGCGTGCGAGAGGGCGGATGATGCCGCGCGACTCGCTATGGCAGCGGGCGTTCCTCAGGAAAAGCAGCGACGCCACACGACTAGCCCATACGGAACGATAGCCGCTGCACTTAGCATTCTGATGGCAAATGCGGGCCTGTAGGGCTGTTGGTCACTTTTTCGGGCCGTAAAGGGGGCAGAGTTCCGACAGTTTGAGGCTCTGTTTCCTTCTGTGGTGCTTCGGATTGCACTGGGTCGGAGAGAAGTGAGCGCCCGCTGCGCAAGATTCGATTGGCGGAACTTGAGTATGCGGAGGCAACCTGAAGGCGGAAGACACCTCGTGCGCCACGCGTTGGAATGGAACGGCCGGCGAAAAGACGATGAAGTTCTGAGTCTTCACGCAACTGTGGTCTTCCAATGCCTGTTGCTCACCAGTTCGGCCGACCAGAGCGTGGCAGCCCCACTCGAAGCCCAAAAGCCAAAGCAGGCATCGCTTCGAGACACCGACTACTAAACGCCACACGCGCTTCTGTCGCTCGGCGCCACGCTCCCTCCTGTCGTTTGGTTTGAACTCTCACCGACGTCCCACACGCGGTTTAAGTACATACCCTTACATACGCTTCAATAATATACAGGCAGACTGACTATAGTAGTCTACAGGGAGACTGATCATGGTGAAAGTGACAGTGCATGCGCGACAGACTATCGGCTTCGCTATCGTCTTCGCGGGCATGCTGGTCCTGGCGCTGCACGGGATATCGTTCGGTTGAACTTGTCGTCGGAGCCGATCGGGTATCCCAGGTCCGGGGCGTGCCACGGCAGCCGGGGTGCCTCGGTGATCTGCAGGAACAATTCCGTTAAGGAATGAATGGGTATTAAACGGAGGATTTGTCGTGTCAAAAGTTAGCGTCCTTGCCACGGGCGATGCCATGCTCACGCAACGCATTTCAACCAATCCCGATGCTGATTTCCTCGCTCTCGTCGAGATGCTTCGGAAGACGGACGTGGCGATCACTAACGTCGAAATGGTCTTTCCTGGTCGCGGTCGGATGGCGTCGACCACGATGCATGGCATTCCATGCGGAGTCGAGCCGGAACTCCTTTCAGAGTTTGAGTGGCTCGGCATCGATATTTACGGAATGGGGCACAATCATGCGACCGACTACGGCGTGTCGGGCCTGGTGGCCTCCATTGAAGCACTGGAGGCGCGCGGTCTCACTTATGCCGGGGTCGGGCGGACATTGCAGGAGGCGCGTGCGCCTCGCTATTTCGACGCGCCTGGTTGCCGGGTAGCATACATCGCCGCAGGGTCAAGTAACGCACGCCTGTGCCTCGCAGCTGATCCGAGCGTCGGCGACATCGGGCGTCCAGGGACCGCGCCGCTCCGTGTGCAAAAAACGCACTACATCCGGAAAGAGCGGTTCGATGAATTGCGTGAAATTCTCGCTGAGGCGGGAGTCAATGTTGCCGCGAGCGGGACGACGGCGCCCGGCATCCATTTCCCCTATCCAGACAAGAACATCTACGATGGCCCGCCACCGGGCGGCTTCGCAGTGGAGGGCGTCAATTTCGCGCCAAGCGACGACTCGCGCGTGCAGACGGACGTTCTGGAGCGCGACGTGAATGCGATCGTCGCATCGGTGAAGGAAGCGTCGCGTCAAGCTGACCTCGTATTTGTCGGGCTGCACTGCCATGAAGGCATCCAGGGCCGCTGGAACACTGAAGTCCCCGCCGAGTTTTTGCAGCCGCTAGCCCACCAACTGATCGATGCCGGCGCGCACGGCGTGTTCGCGCATGGGCCGCATATGCTGCGCGGAGTGGAACTGTATGCAGGCCGGCCGATTTGTTATTCGCTCGGGAATTTCATCTTCAACGTCGAGACGTTTTCGTCTTTCCCGCTCGAAGTGTACGAACAGCAGGGGATGCCGCTTACGTCCACGCCTGCGGATCTTTTCGACGTGGTGACGGGCTACGGAAAGCAACCGCTGTTCTGGGAATCGGTGGTGACGCGCTTTACGTACGAGAACGGCGTTCTATCCGATAGTGAATTCCACCCCATTACGCTGGGGCGGGATATGCCGAGGAGCCGGCGCGGCTGCCCTCAGCTCGCTTCTGCAGACGACGGCGCGCGTATTCTGGCTCGGCTGGATGATCTGTCAAAACCTTTTGGAACTGGCCTGGACATCGTCCGAGAGGGCGAGCGATACGTCGGAAAGATCAGGTCGCGCGGTTGACGGCCAGTCCGGGCTCGCACTGCTTAAGAAAAGTCGGGCGAGCTTTCTCCGTGCGAGATTTCCGCACGGACAGGTTTGTAGTACCCGGTCCTTCTACGGGGCTGGGCGCCAACGCGCGTGGGCATCTCAATCATCGAGATGCCCGCGGCGCGTCGGCCTGAAGAACAACCGTTCCGTATCCTGCGGCTGTTGTGTACCGGTTCTGTTCCGCTGCCGGCAAGACACCCTCGCCAGGCTGGCGAAGGTTATTACCAACACCGGGACCGTCTAGCCTATCGCCGTCCCGTCTAAAGGCACGTGCAATTTCGGTGGCCAGATGAAAGCGGGGAAAGACATGGATGCGATATGGCCACTTAATGCTCCACACACCGACGACGTAGGCCCCTCAAAAATGATTAGGATGACTTTGAATCGGAAGCTCGGCTCAATGGTTGCCGTGCTGTGGATTGGCCTTGGCCTGATATCTGGAGCAGGCGTGTGGCAGTACCGCGCTTCATTGATGAAGGACCGCCGCGATCAGTTGATCTCGCTTGTCCAGCAAGGTCAGAGCGTCGTCGCGCACTATTACTCGCTTGCACAACAAAAAGCGATGAGCGAAGACGAGGCGAAGAAGAAGGCTCTCGATGCGCTTTCATTCATGCGCTATGGCAAGGACGGGTATCTGACGGTCAGCGATTCGCGTCCTGTTATGCTGATGCATCCGTTCGCGCCGGATCTGGTTGGCAAGGACGAGTCTGGATTTACTGACCCCACTGGCAAGCATCTCTTTTCGGATCTTGTCAGAGTCGGCAGTCAGGAGGGCGGTGGCTTCGTCGACTACGTCTGGTATAAGCCCGGAAGCGGTCGCGATGCTCCCGTGCAGAAGACTTCTTATGCGTTGCGGTTCGCACCATGGGACATGATCATTATCACCGGCATGTACATGGACGATGTCAACGCCGAATTTTTGAGCGCGCTCATCCGCTGGACCAGCATTACCGGTGCGCTCGGTCTCATTGCGAGCGCCGCAATGTTCGTGGTGCTTCGAAGTGTGCGGCGCGGACTTGGAGGCGACCTCGAGATCGCGATCGAGACGGCGCATCGCATCTCGCAAGGGGATCTGACGGCCCACGTATCGGTCGATCGTGGGGATAGCGGGAGTCTCATGCATGCACTTGCGACAATGCAAACCGGCCTCACCGATGCTGTTGCCCGGATCCGGGCAGGCGCCGAGAACATCAACGTGGGTGCAAACGAAATCGCCGCAGGGAACATGGACCTTTCGCAGCGCACCGAGGAACAGGCGGCCGCTCTGGTTGAAACCGCATCGAGCATGGATCAAATTACGGCCAATGTGAAGGCGAACGCGGAGAGCGCGGCGCAAGCCGCAACTCTGGCCGGCCAGGCCGCCGACGTAGCAATCAGGGGAAGCAACGTCGTCGTTGACGTCGTACGCACCATGAACAACATCGCGTCTAGCTCCCAGAAAATTGTGGCCATTATTGGCGTTATCGACGGCATCGCGTTTCAGACCAAAATACTTGCGCTCAACGCTGCGGTGGAAGCGGCGCGTGCCGGCGAACAAGGCCGCGGGTTTGCAGTCGTCGCATCAGAAGTGCGAAGCCTCGCACAGCGCGCCGCAACGGCCGCGAAGGAAATCAAGGCACTAATCGAGTCGTCGACGAATACCGTTGAAGATGGCGCGATACTCGTTGCCAACGCGGGCGAGACCATGGGCGAGATTGTGCAATCCGCGCGACGCGTCAGTGAGATCCTCGGGGAAATCAGCCAGGCATCGCACGAGCAAAGCGGAGGCATCGATCAGGTCAACCGGGCTGTCGGCGAGATGGACTCCGTAACGCAACAGAATGCGGCGCTGGTCGAAGAGGCCGCCGCGGCCGCCCAATCGCTACGGAGCCAGGCGGGCACTCTCCTGGAAGCAATTTCGGGCTTTGCGTTGCCGGGCTGAACGTCGCCTCGACATTTCGTCCACCGCGTCCGTCGCCTCAACTTCAGAACTGCGCACCGCCGTTCGCGCTGTCCTCAGTCAAGTTCGGCGCCGCGTCATAGCGGCGCGTTTCCTTTGAGAGCCACTATCCCGGTTTCAGTTGGTGAACCTGGTCGTTGAGAATCGCTAGCGGCCGACTGTGCGTCGCCTGTGTGACGTCATAGGTGAGTTCGTCGATAGTTTGGGTGACGGCGTGTGCGGAGTGGGACTAGTGACATGCCTGACTGCCTTTTCGATCGCAGGAACGGTTGACACGACATTAATATACAGGCAGACTGTATATATGGTGGGCGAAAAGCACCATGACCTCGTGGTGTCTTCCTGGCGGATGGGGAGGCCGTCCCAATGCATTGCAACGAGGCGAGCGGATTGCGTATGCTTCAGGCGCTTTCTTTTCGCCACGTAGGGTCGTCCGTTCGCGGTGAAACAAATGTGGTGCCGGATTGGGCCGGAGGGCTCGTTTCCGTTGGCTGTGGTTCTGGGGTTTGCGCGAGATCGTGAATGCTTGATTCGAAATCTCACCTATGCAGCATTGAGCATAGAGTTTGCAAAGCTCAGGAGTATTAAATAAGATGCGGGACCTCGGAACGAAGCATGGCCTGCATGCGATTCCGTGGTTCCTTGCATAGACGAGGGGACAATGGCGACAAGCATCCAACAATCGGCGTGGTCATACGGAAAGGCGACCCGTTGCCGCGTTGAAACCTGCGTCTCGGTCGATTCCGGTGATTGCGTTGGAACTGGCTCGGCAGAACGTCCGTCTTTTGATTACGTTTCCGACTACTCTGGCAGTCAACCCGGCGGAGCACCGGGCGGACCACCTCGCGTGCGCGGACGATGGTTTTCATTTGTCGGCGCGGGAGCGATGGTTGCCGTCGGCTATATGGACCCGGGAAACTGGGCCACCGCGCTCGGAGCCGGCTCTCAATATGGCTATCAGTTGTTGAGCGTGGTGCTAGTGGCCAGCGTAATGGGGTTGGTCCTGCAATGGATAGCGTCGAAGGTCGGGGTAGTGACCGGCCGCGATCTAGCTCAGCTGTGCCGGATGCGGTATAGCCGCGGGACCACAATATTTCTCTGGATCGCATGCGAGATCGCGATCATCGCATGCGATGTTGCCGAGGTAGTCGGTAGTGCAGTGGCGCTGCAACTGCTGCTTGGCGTTTCACTCACGGTTGGAGTGCTCATGTCAGCCGTCGGCACGTTCGCGATGCTCGCGCTTCTCAGTCGGGGCCGAGCCGCCTTGGAGATCGCCGTCGCAGCGCTGATTTTTTTCGTCGGGTTCTGCTTCGTGGTCGAGCTCGCGCTTGCCAATCCCTCGTGGCATGGCGTACTCGCCGGGCTCGCGCCGTCTCCCGCGCTGCTGCGTCATGCAGGCATCCTCTGGCTTTCCGCCGGCATTTTGGGCGCCACCGTGATGCCACACAATCTTTATCTGCATTCGGCGCTCGTGAAGGACCACGCGAAAGGCGGTGATGTTCAGTCCATCGCTGACGTCACGAAGGCGGTGAATATCGACACCTCTGCCTCACTCGGCTTCGCATTCATCGTGAATGCCTCGCTCTTGATTGTGGCGGCAGCCGTGTTCCATGCGAGCGGCCACTATGAGGTCAGCGATCTTGCCGATGCTCATCGGTTGATCGCACCGCTCGTCGGAAGCCGTTGGGCGAGCTTGCTCTTCGCGGCTGCACTGCTCGCTTGCGGACTCAATGCAACGGTGACGGGGACGCTGGCTGGCCAGGTGGTGATGGAAGGATTCCTGCAATTAAAGTGTGCGAGATGGATGCGTGCGCTCATGACCCGGCTGCTCGCCTTGGGACCGGCTTTGCTAGCCGTCAGCGTCTTCGGCGAGCATGGCTCGAACGAGTTGCTTGTCGCCAGTCAGGTCGTACTGAGCGTCCAGTTGCCGCTGGCCGTCGCACCTCTCGTGCGCTTCGCTTCAGACGGCAAGCTTATGGGCAGCTTTCGCCTGAAACGCATTCCTCTCGTGATGGCGTGGGGCTGCGTCGCCGCCATCTTGGCACTGAATTTTGCACTGCTATGGCACCTTGTGACGAACCCATGAATCCGGGGCGCATACAGCGGTCCTGGTGCATTCACGGTGTGTCGTGCCGGTGACGCTCGCGATGACGTCATAACGCTCATCGCAATCTCTCAGGTCAAGTGGCCTGGGGTGGAGGAAGGAACAGGCGGTCGTGCAGAGCATTAACGATCGGTCACGAAGTGTTCGGGGTGGATCGATATTGATTGGTGACGGAAGTGCCGATGACGCAGACAGTTGTCACAGCACGTGATGCGTTGGTTGTGGCAGTTTAGTGAGGGAGGGCGGCATGAGGTCGCGAAGCATACGTGCCGAAGTGCTTTTCGATAGCCAGCCGATCCTTGCGCACTTCTGGCCGTCGACGGGACAGCTGGTGATCAGCGATCGGGATGGTATCGTCGAAGCCATTCTACCGCCTGACTCCTGGATAGCACTCGCAGTTGTAAATGCTGGCAGCGGCTGGGGTACCCGCCCCACGTCTGCGGATCTGCAGGGTTTCCTGGAGCGATACGTTGCGACGCATTCCAGGTTCAATGGCACAGAGCGCGAGCGGCTTTAGAAGAATGCCTGGACTCGCGTAGTTCGCAGTCTGCACCGGGCAGCAAGTTGAAGTGGCAGATTTGATGTAGGCGCCTGGTCTCGGCGTCGCGTGACCACCTCGGCACGCGGCGAGGCAAAGTGCTTTGATGGCTTCCGTGTCCTTCCGTTCGCGAGAGGGTTGGACCTTTAGCACCGCAGAACCGCGGTGCTTTTTTTTATGCAAGTGGCTCCCCTGGGGCAGCTCGTCCATTCGCGAGTGCCCGGGGGGCGTGCTGACGGTCCGGATGCCTCTAGGCGATATAAGTGGAGTTCGGCTGACAGTGTCGAGTACGGAGCAACGCGTTCGCCGTATCCGTTGCTCGCCGTTGATCTTTGCGCTTCGAACAAAGCGCGGAAGGAAGGTGCCGCGACGCTGGAGCAGTCCGGGTACGCTTGCGGCGGCGTGCAGGCTCTTCGGCGGCGTGGCGAGCCGGCGATCTGAACGGAATCGTTTGGCATTCCATTGACAGCTAACTCGAGATCGCGGGGAATCATGTTCGACGCTCCACTCCTTCACAATGACGAAGACGTGTTATTCAGCTACCGAATCGGCGGGCGCGCGCTCGAGATACAAGTGACGGGAAAATGCCTGGTGGACATCTTCCGGTCCGATGGCACTCGAGAAGGCAATGAGATGGCGTTGCGGAAGAACGTAGAGCGGATCCTGCGCGTTGCTTCCGACAAGGTGCGGCGGGGAACGCTGTCGCCAGTGCGGTTGAACGCGACTGACTTTTGATTGCGCCGAGCACCGTATCCGCGCCACTGGATGCGTACATCGCCATCCAGCGGGGCTCTCGATGGTCCGGGAAGCGGTTTCTCCCGAACATAATGCGGCGTGGCAGTGCGCTGTAGGATCCGACGACCGCGGCGGGGGGGGCGACTTCGCAAGACAGCGTGGCGACGAAGTACGCGGCGTTTGTGTCCTTTCTTGTGTTTAGACAGAACACTGCATTGGCGTGCGACAGCGTGTGTCGGTCTGCCACTCGCGCTATCCCCTTTCAATGGCTCCCACGCCGGCACTTTCGGAGGCACTGGCCATGCCAACAGCACGGCTCTGTACCGCATGTTTGGCACGCCGTGCCCGGGTTTCGTATCCGCTTCGGATCAGTCCCGGACGAAACGATTGAATCCGGGCAATACCGTGTCACCGGGCAACGTGGGTGCGGTGTGTCTTCGGTAACGAAGAGGCGAAAGGAAGACACTGCGGGCTCGCGACCGCACCTCATCGCTGGGTTTTATGGGGTTCGATTGAGCATCGATTCTTTTCGTTGTGTGATCAATCAGATGCGTGACCACGGACGACCGGAGCAGGCGGAGGCGCCTTGAGCGCTGCAATGCCTTGTTCATTGGACGCCGAGCGACTATGGTCGATGAAGGCGAGCGCAATCGCGGCAAGCATGCCTGCGGCGGCGATCAGCAGAAAGTTCTGCTCAAGTGGCAGCTTCAGCGCGACTATCTGTCCAATCAATGGTGGTGCGACGATTGCGCCCAATCGCCCGACTCCCACAGCCACGCCAACGCCTGTGGAACGGATTGGCATCGGATAGAACTGTCCGCAATATGAGTAGGCAACGATTTGCGCTCCCGTGCTGCATGCCCCGACGGCCCCAATGATGACGTACAGCAATTCGGTTGAGACCTTTACCGTCATCAGACACAGGAAGATGCTCCCTAACGCGTACATTGCTACCAACACCCACTTTATGTGCAGTTTGTCAGCAAGCCAGCCGCCGCCGATGCCGCCAACGTACGCGCCAATGTTCATCGCAATGGCAAAGCTCAACGCCGAGCCGAGACTATAACCGGACATCGCCATCAGCTTGGTGAGCCAGGTGGAAAGCGAGTAGACCATGAAAAGGCCGTTAAAAATAGCGATCCAGAATATGACCGTGCTCATTCCTCGACCCTCTTGGAAGAGGCGGGCGACAGCGACACCCACAGCACGGTCTTCTTCGGACACGCGGAAATCCAGTCGCTGTTCGAGGCGAATGCCAGGCTGAAGGCGGCGCACTACAGCACGGAGACGGCGGTCGTCCCGGCGCGCAACCAGATACGACAACGACTCTGGCATCGACTTCAGGACGAACGGAATCAGCAGGACGGGCGGGCCGGCTGCAATGAATACTGCCTGCCATCCGTGTTCGGCGATGAGAACCTTTCCGAGGACGGCTGCCACAACGCCGCCGATCGCGTAGCCTGAATACATCACGGTCGTCAGTAGACTGCGAATTTTCTTCGGCGCGTACTCAGTCATCTGCGCGATGACGTTTGGCATGACTCCGCCAATTCCCAGCCCTGCGATGAAGCGCAGCACGCTAAAGGAGAGCGGCTCGCCTGTGAAACCGGCTCCCGCGGTGAAGACGCTGAACAGGAAGATGCAGATCGAGATTGTCCAACGCCGTCCGATTTTCTCCGAAAGGGCGCCAAGGAAGATCGAGCCAAACATCATGCCGAACAACGAAGAGCTGGCCATCAAGCCAGCCGTCGAAGCGCTGACCCCCATCTGCTGCATGATCGAGGGAAGCGCGATACCCGTGACGGTGAGGTCGCAGCCATCGATGATGGTAATCAACAGGCACCAGACAAGTATTTTGGCGTGAAAGCCATTGAAACTGGCCTCGTCAACCATTCTGTTCACTTCAATGCACTGCACCATGCTCTCCTGACATTAGGTCAATCGGAATGCTAATTAAAGGGATGAATCCGTAGATCTGATCGAGCACCTGTCATCGTCTGATTGATTCTACTGCCCCATGGTTTA
Organism: Paraburkholderia sp. EG287B; assembly: GCF_040965595.1. Lineage (NCBI taxonomy): Bacteria > Pseudomonadati > Pseudomonadota > Betaproteobacteria > Burkholderiales > Burkholderiaceae > Paraburkholderia > Paraburkholderia sp. EG287B. The sequence goes on along the minus strand of NZ_JBFRCG010000043.1, from coordinate 9,472 downwards.
GAAGCTTGCCTCGGGACGACCTGCATCAGCATCACTTTTACGGTTCATGTTGCCCTGATCTGTTGACGAGTTCTGGCGACCGGTAAACGCGAGCGCGAGCGCGGCAATGATGCCGGTGGAGGCAATCACCAGGAAGTCCTGCTCAAGGGGCAGCTTTAGAGCAACGATCTGGCCAATCAACGGCGGCGCGAGGATCGCACCTGAGCGCCCTACACCAACAGCCATCCCGATGCCTGTCGAGCGGATTGCAGGAGGATAAAATTGCCCGCAATACACATAGGCGAGAATCTGGCTTCCTACGGTACAGGCGCCGACGGCCCCAATGACGAGATACAGCAACTCGGTCGAGGTCTTCACCGTCATCATGCACAGGAAGACGCCGCCAAGCGCACACATGGCGACCAGTACCCACTTGATGTGCAGTTTGTCGGCGAGCCAGCCACCTCCAATTGCACCGACCATCGCGCCAACATTCATCGCGATGACGAAACTCAGCGCCGAGCCAAGGCTGTACCCAGACATCGCCATCAGCTTCGTGAGCCACGTGGAGAGCGCGTGGACCATAAACAGGCCCGTGAAAATTGCAATCCAGAACATGACGGTGCTTACACCGCGGCCATCCTGGAACAGCCGCACAACGGGCACCACGCCGGTCCGGTCTTGGGCAGGGGCAGTGAACTCAATGCGCCGATCGAGCTGAATGCCAGGCTGAAGACCGCAAGCGATAGCCCGTAGCCGAACGGCGTCCCGCTTTGCGATGAGGTACGGCAAAGACTCGGGCATCGAGTCCAGTACGAACGGGATCAGGAGAATCGGTGCGGCCGCAGCAATGAACACCGCCTGCCAACCATGATTAGCGATGAGCAGTTTGCCGAGTAAGGCGGCGACGATCGCGCCGATTGCGTAGCCCGAATACATCACGGTCGTCGCGAAACTGCGGATTTTCTTTGGCGAATACTCGGTCATCTGCGCGATGATGATTGGCACGACGCCGCCGATACCGAGACCCGCGAGGAAGCGCAACTCGCCAAAAGTGAGCGGGTCACTGCTGAAGCCGGCTCCCACCGTGAAGACACTGAACAAGAAGACGCAAATGGAGATCGTCCATCGACGGCCGATCTTGTCCGACAGTCCGCCGAGGATCATTGAGCCAAACATCATTCCGAAGAGGGCCGAACTTGCCATGAAGCCAGCTGTAGAGGCACTGACCCCCATCTGCTCCATGATGGATGGAAGTGCAATGCCTGTGACTGTCAGGTCATAACCGTCGACGACTATGATCAGCAGGCACCAGACTAGTACCTTGAAATGAAAGCGATTGAAACTGGCCTCGTCGGCTAGTTTGTATATGTCAACGCGCTGCACGTGTGTCTCTGGGATTGGTATTTTGGAGTTGGACTATTGGGGCGAAATGGCACCCCATGGAGTAGTCGCGAGAAAGAAAGCTCCCGCGGCTTGGGGTTGGGCTACCGCTGCGCGCACTGCACATTACTGAGGGCCATCGCGGACCTTGATCATCGAAAGTGTCTAAGTATTCGATGCCTTGGATCGCGCCCCACGAAGTGATCGCGCTGAAGCTAGGCTGAGAGCGCGTTACTGATGTCTGTGGACAAGACCACCTCAGCATGTGGCGGAAACAGTTTGTCCATGAGCATTTGGTGGACGTCGTCGTCGAGGTCCGCACAACAGTCACGTGCGACGATCAGTCGGTAATCCAGATCAAAAGCTTGTCTGAGCGTAGAGAGCACCGAGCCGCTAGTCGTAACCCCTGCGATCAATAGCGTCTCGATGCCGTTGGCGCTCAACAGCATCTGCAGGTCGGTCCCACTGAAGGCACCGACCCGGTGCTTTATGACAACCGGGTCCCCGGCAGCCGGGCGTACGGCCGGGTGAATCGCGGTCTTGATATCCTCCAGCGCAAATAGACCCTCTTCCTTGATTGACGTGAAGAGTGCGTTGCGCGGATCAATCTCTGGATAGTTGCGCCTGAATCCGACCGTCACGTAGACGACCTTGATCGCCGCCGCGCGTGCAGACGCGAGCAGCTTCGCTGTGTTCTCAAGCAATTCCGCAGAACGCACCGTCGGCACATATTTCTCGAACGCCACCGTCTGCATGTCCATGAGCAGAAGGGCGGTTTTGGGGAGGTCAAGCGCCAATCGATCAGCCATTCGAATTCTCAGTCAAAGGTAATTTTCTTCCCGCAGTGCCTCGGCTATCCCGAGCGCGCACCGATGTGTTGTTAAAGCGCCTGGGAGAGGAAACGCGTCACCCACCGTGGTCGCAATCCTCGTTCACCGGACATGGCTCGAATCGACAGCCCAGCGCCAATGATGCGGATCCGTTTCGCTTTACACCCCGAACCCACAAAAACTTTGGATGCCAGCCGGCCAAGGAGGACTTCGCCAGGCAACTCCACTGCGGCCCGGATGGTGGTTCGTTATGGTGGTCCCCATTTGCTAGTGGCCTTGATGGAGATGATCAGTATGACAAAGTAGCTGTAGAAAACGCTTGCCTTGACAGTGGGTTCGCCTGACTCGCAATGGCGTCAGCCTCCTGTGGAGGCGCCAAACGAACGGATCCCCCATGCGCCGCCGTGCAGGCGGACACAGTCAAAGAAGCGCTTATGTAGAACGAACTGGTTAAGTGCAGACGCTTCTGGCGACCGTGGATTTTCGATCGATCTGAAGTCGCCAACCACTCTCAAGGCCCACACAAATTATGGAGCAAGGCTTTAACAGGCCGCCTGTATATGTGTATTCAGTCTGCCTGCATATTGTCACGGAGTATGTAAGGGAATCTACCTAAGTCGTTTGTGGCACGCGCCTGCGCCGCTTGGTCATGCCAACCGGAGCGCGGTGTGTGAAGAGCCCGCGAACGGCGTGCGTCTCCCGTCTGCGTTCTTGTGTTGATCCGACGGGCGTTTCCAGCGGCATCCTGGATACGACTCGTTATGCCTTTGGCAATGCCTGGCACTACCTCGAGGACGTGCATTCAGGGTACGCCCTATGGGTCGGCACGTTGACATGCGAAAAATATACAGGCAGACTGATTATCACGACGACAGCACATCGTCGAAAAGCAATACGACGACGACCCCACATTGTCAGGAGACACTCTATGACGACGGCAACACTTGAACGACCGGAAGTGAGGGACAGCCAACTCGAGCACGTTGAAATCAAGGTGATCGACACGGATGTTCACGTAGAACCGCGTTCGTTCGAAGAACTGATTCCTTACCTGGATGCGCCTTGGCGCGATGTCCCGAATCTCATCAACAGCGTGCCTTTCAGCCGCCCGACGTATCGGACGCTGGAGGGTGGGGGCCGCAAAGATGCATACCCGAAGGTTGGTGACATCGGCTCCGATCCCGAGATGGTTGGACAGCAGATGTTCGTCGACGATCCGACGGACTACGCCATCCTGCTGCCGTGGAGTTTTCGTGGCTTCACCGTCGATCCGAAACTGGATACGGCGCTGGCTAGCGCTGTGAACAGCTGGCTTGCTGACACCTGGCTGAGCAAGTACAACGCCGAAAATCGATATGTCGGATCGATATCCATTGCCATCGACGACCCGATTGGCGCGGCAAAGGAGATTGACAAGTGGGGCGGGCATCCCGGCTTCCGCCAGGTGGTGATCGGCCACTATGGACCGCGCCCGTTCGGTCATCCTATGTATGACCCGATCTGGGAGGCCGCGGCGCGCCATAACCTTCCCATTGCAGTGCACTTCCGCGGAGGTGCGACCCAGCCGCTCGGATGGACTTCGACGGGTCCCCTGCAATACTTCGTCGAGTACCACTCCCTGATTGCGCCGATGGCATACGGGGCGCATCTGGCAAGCTGGATCTGCAATGGTGTTTTCGACCGCCATCCCAACATGAAGGTGCTGTTCATTGAGGGGGGCTTCCTGTGGTACCAGCCGTTCGTGGATCGACTCGAGCGCCACTGGAAAAAGACCGCGCAAGAACTCGGCTTGAAGAAAACGCCGCATCAGTATGTGCGCGACCACGTCCGGTTTGCAACCCAACCGATCGAGGAGAACACGGATCCGCACAAGATCGCTGCCCTTTACGAAGAGGCGAATGCTGCCGAACTGGTGATGTTCTCAAGCGACTATCCGCACTACGACTACGACCCGCCGAGCAAGGCGCTGCCGCGTTCGCTGGACGCCGAGATTAAGAGACGAATCATGTATGAGAATGCACGAGTGATCTACGATCTGCCGAAAACACGGCCGGTGGACCGGTTCGATCTGGCTGGAGGTGCACGATGATCATCGATTGCGCCATCCACCCCGTCCTGGGCAATGTCGAGTTCAATCGCGCGATTGGCTCGCCGTGGAACTTTCTGAAGCTGCCGCCGCTTTTTGGCGAGAAGTACCGCTCTCCGTTTGATCAAATGGCGGTATCGACGGAGGAGGCAACGAGCCCGGCAGCGGTGGCCGCCCACCTGCGTACCGCTGGCGTCGACTATGCCGTGCTGAGCCCGACGACGCGGGGCTACTGGCCGAACCCGCAACAGGCTGCTGCCGTTGCGCGTGCGGCTAACACGTTGCTCTACAAGAAGTGGCTGGAAGCTCCCGAAGCTGAAGGGCGATTCCTCGGCTCGATCCGTATTGCGCTGAACGATACCGATACGGCGCTGCGGGAGATCGACCGTTGGGCCGACGATGACCGGTTCGTTCAGCTCGTCGTGCCGGCGCGGGCTCTGGCGACCTATGGCGAACAGCGTTTCTTCCCGATCTGGCGTGCGGCTGCAGAGCGAGGCCTCGTTGTGTATGTTCACGACGATTTTTCTACGCTGATTGAGCCGCCGCCGTCGCAGGTCGGCTTCCCGAGCTTCTTCGCGGAAGATCATGCCCTCCGACCCATGGCGTCGCTCGTGCAACTGACCAGCTTCATCGTCGCAGGTGTCTTCGAGCGCCTGCCGGAACTGCGCGTCGTGTTTGGCGACCTTAGCGTGCACGCCGCGCGCTCGCTGGCAATCCGAACGGACAAGGATTGGCAATCGGATCGGGTCGAGGTTCCGTGGGTGAGCGATGATCCGACGACCTACCTGGCACGCCACGTCCGCTTTGTGACGCAGGCTGACGACGAGATTTCGCCCCACAGCAAGACCGCGGCCGGGACAATCGGTGGCGACAACTCCTCGCTCGTCGTCTTCGGCAGCCGATATCCGTATTGGGACGGCGCAAACGCGAAGGACGTGTTCCCTACGTGGTCTGAGAAAGATCGGGCTCGTTGTTTCGCAGACAACGCGGTGCAGTTCTATCCGCGTATCGCGTCGCGAGTCTCGGCCGAGGCGGCCTGACGCTCGACCAGGACTGAACAGGAGACAGTAAATGCGATATGTAGTGGGTGCAGTAGACGACCTTCCGCCCGGCTCGTCAACGATTGTCTATCCGGAGAAGGTAAAGAGCGGGATCGGTGTATTCAACGTCGACGGGCAGTTTTACGCGTTGAAAAACACTTGTCCGCACATGGGCGGCCCGCTCTGCAAGGGTCACGTGCGCGGCACCTCGACGGCAGAATTGCCGGCGGACGGTCTACCGCAGATGCACTGGGTGCGTGACGGGGAAGTCGTTGCATGTCCCTGGCACCACTGGGAATTCGAGATCAAGACGGGGCGGACGATTTTCAAGTCCAACCAGAAAGTGCGTAGCTACCCGGTGACGATCGAATCTCCGGAGGAACTCGAGCGGTTGAAAGCCGGCGTCGAAACTGTTCCAGTTTCCGTCGAAGGTGCTGCGGTCGTCCTCGAAATCTGATCGGTTGATCAGTTCAATCGCGCGCACTTTGCGTCGAGCGGGCCGTGAGGCCCAGCAACTGCGGCCCGCTCATTCATCAAGGAATGGTTATGTCTGAACGCGACTTCGAGCTTGTGATCGCCCGCAAAGACGTTGTGGCGACGGGAGTCGTACGCCTTACGTTGTCACGCAAGGACGGTGTCGAACTTCCCCCCTGGGAGCCTGGCGCACACATCGATCTCCATTTTGCGTCGAATGGCGTGGACTTTGTTCGGCAGTATTCGTTGTGCGGGCAAGTCACGGACCGACATCAATGGCAGGTGGCCGTGCGGCGCGCATCCGATGGCCGTGGTGGATCGGCCCATATCCACGACGCCTTCGCAGAAGGCGATGCGATCCGTGTGTCTGCGCCCCGGAACAATTTCCCCCTTGCGCGGGCAAAGCGATACCTGTTCATCGCAGGCGGCATTGGCATCACGCCTATCCTTCCCATGATCGCCGAGGTCGACGTCGCGGGCGCAGACTGGAGGCTCGTGTACTGCGGTCGATCGGCCGAGTCGATGGCCTTCGTCGACGAGACGCTCGCGATCGGTGGCGACAGGGTTTCGCTTCACGAGAGCGATCTCCGAGGCCAGTTTGATCTGGCGGCGCTGATCGGGAAGGCCGATCCAGAAACCGTCCTCTATTGCTGCGGCCCTGAGCCCATGCTCTCGTCAATCGATGAAAGCTGCGCGTCTTGGCCAGCTGAGAGAGTCCACTATGAGCGATTCTCTCGTCGCGAGGATGGATCTACCAAATCCGATACCGAATTCGAGGTTGAATTTGCCCGGTCGAAGCTTGTGGTGACCGTGCCGGCCGACCGATCTATCCTGGAGGTTGCGGAGGAGCACGGCGTGGAGATTGACTCGTCCTGTCAAGAGGGCGTGTGCGGATCCTGTGAGACTCGGGTGCTCTGTGGAGCGCCTGACCACCGCGACTCAGTGCTCAGTGAGAAAGAGCGCGCCGCAGGTCAGACAATGATGGTCTGCGTCTCGAGATCATGCTCGGGCCGTCTGGTTCTCGATGCGTAACGGCATGACGTGGCTCGTAGCGGAGGGCGATAGCTCGCCCCATTTCGGCTCTACGGATCTCCGAGGTTACTTAGGCTAACAAGTCAGAGATGCGTAGTCTGATTTTGGAGACCGGGGAAACCAACAAACATTAGGAGTATTAATGATGGCTGCAATGGCAACCCAACAAATTGGATCGTCTGATACTGATGACCTGCCGCGCCACCGTCGAATCCTGCAAGAGTCAGGCCCGGCGGCCGGCCGGATTTCGGGAATCAACCATCTCGTCATGTTCGCCCGAGACATGAACGAAGCGGTGCGCTTCTATCGTGATGTGCTCGGTATGCGAGTGGTGCGAACCCAGCGATTCGAGACGACGGCCAAAGGCCTGCGATCCGCCGCCCACCACTCCAGCGGGGCGGCCGCTCATGAAGCGCCGGACAGCTCCCCGATTGCTGTGGATATCACGGTGCGTCAGGTGTTCTTTGAGATGGGCAACGGGGAGCTTTTTTCGCTCTATGAGGCACCCACGGTTACAGAGCGGCCCCCGGCTCCGGTGAGCTCGGTCCTTTGGCCCGCCGCTAGCAAGAGTCAATGGAGCAGGCCGGTAGAACCGCAGAAATTGGACCATCTCGCATTCGATGTGCGTTCGCACGCCGACGTCGTTTGGTTCAGGGAGCATCTGCTGTCCCAGGGTGTTGCGGTATCGGAAGTATCCGAGCGTAAAGGTGCAAACAACACGCATCGATTCATTTCCTCCATCTACTTCTCGGACCCCAGCGGCAACCCCCTCGAAATATCGTCTTTTAACGCTGAGGACGTTGCGTGGCAATCGTATGACTTCAGCGACTGGTTCGTCGATGAGGATCCCGTTCCCGCGCTTCTGGATGATGGGACTGGCGATGTCCAGCGGCTTGTACCGCACTGGGTCCGCACGGCGTCCGAGTGAGGGATGAGATGAAATTCGCTGAAGTCACCGGCTGGGGCGAAGAGAGTTGGGACCACGACGTCACCGGCGTTGCGGTGGATTCGCAGGATCGGGTATATGTCCTGCGTCGTGGCGATGATCCAGTTACCGTATTGAGCCCAGACGGAACAATCGTGGATCGTTGGGGAATTGGCTGCTTTTCCAACCGGCCGCATCTCATTTCAATCGGTCACGATGACAAGGTCTACGTTGCAGACGACGGAGGACATCGCGTCCTCGTGTTTGAGTCAAGCGGTCGCCTGCTGGAAACGATTGGCACAGGTAGCCCGTCGGACACCGGATACGACGCGGGGGCGGCGAGTGCCGAGGTCGCATTTGAGCGGATGCCTGGTGGCCCTCCGTTCAACAGGCCGACCAAGGCCGCGCCCTCGCGCAATGGTGAACTGTTTGTTAGCGATGGCTACCGGAATTGTCGCGTGCACCGGTTCTCTCGGGATCGTCAACAGGTGCGATCCTGGGGGCGTCCCGGAGCGGACGAGGGGTGCTTCGTCATACCGCACAGCGTGACGGTTGACAGCGAGGGGCGCGTTCTGGTGTGTGACCGCGAGAACGATCGCATACAGATCTTTTCCCGTGACGGTGAGGTGGCTGGCGTGTGGAACAACGTGCAACGGCCGACCGATGTGGCTTTTGACCGCTTGGGAAATGTGTATGTGACTGAGCTTCCCCGTGGGCCTCTGGATCTGAAGTCCTGGCGGCTCGGGCGTGCGTATGAGGAACTGCCCGGCGAGGTAACAATGCGGCTTCCTGACGGTGCGATTATCGCGCGGCTGAGCTGCCCAGGTGTGGAGTTCCTTGCGCCGCACGCAATTGCGGTCGACTCAACGGGTGCTGTCTACGTTTCTGAGGTGCCGGAGTCGTTCGCAAGTTATACCGGCCGCCCACTGCGGCCACATCGATGCCTGCGTAAATTCGTACCGGGCTAGAGGGGCTCTACACGGCGATTGACTGGGCGGACCATCGTCCGTCCTCGCTCCCCCGTGACTAACGGCCGACGGATCTGTGGTCGAGCAAGCATTGAGGCCGTCAGCTCGGTCTCCCGGAAGGCAAACCTAAACTGCTCTCGTACAAAAGCCCTTTACATGCAGACTGGCCGGCGAGACGTCCGAGAGCAATTACCCAAGAAGGACCAGCCATGATCAGAGTGGGTGACACGTTACCGGATGCACGTCTCTTCGAGTTCATCGACATAGAGACTGACGAGTGTCCCTTGGGCCCCAACGACTTCTCGGTGCTGGAGCGAACTGCCGGAAAACGCGTCGTGATCTTTGGACTGCCGGGCGCTTTCACGCGGACGTGTTCTGCCAAACACGTTCCCGGCTACGTAGATGCGGCGGCGGATTTTCTTGCAGCCGGCATCGACGAAATATGGTGCGTTTCGGTCAATGACGCATTCGTCATGAACGCCTGGGAGCGCGCTCTCCAGATCGCGGGCAAGGTGAAGATGATCTCGGACGGCAACGCACGCTTCATCCGGGCACTCGGACTGGGTCAGGATCTAAGTCGACTCGGTATGGGAATCCGCTCCGAGCGCTACGCCATGGTCGTTGAAGAGTAAGCGATCCACTATCGACGTCTACCCAACAGCACTCTGAGCGAGGAGCATAGGTGTCCACCTATTTGTGAGGTGGACACCTATGGCTGACAAAGACTCAGAGCTGAGAGTAGTTCGGCAAAGCAG
>NZ_JBFRCG010000042.1:0-40132 GCF_040965595.1 Paraburkholderia sp. EG287B | reverse complement strand
AGCCCGACGCACAGGCTCACCATCCTGACGCAGACATCGCCGGTCGATCGCGACCGTCGCGATGCAGCTACGCTCGCCCGCTGGTTGCGAACGATTCTACATTCGGTGTGGAGAATTCATCGCTTACTGCCGTGCCGAGTCCGGCGATCGCTGTCCACCAGCGCCGCCGGCGCGGAATCCGCACGGTCAGGTCCGCGAGGGTCCGGATTCCATGCGCACGCAGGGCGGCCACGACGCGCGGCGCCAACCATCGGTCGATCTCGTCGGCGATGTGCGGCTCCGGTGCCGGCAGGCGGCGCAGCGCCTCGATCGTGTGCGCGACGGTATCAGCCGACGCTGCCGGTCGCGCATCGAATGTTTGTGCCAGGTCGGGACGGTGCCGACTCGTCGCGAATGCGACCAGTGCGCGCCGGATGCGTCCGAGCACGCCGCGAGCAGACATTCCCGGCGCCTTGCGCTCGCCCAGATAGCGTGCGACAGCCGTACGGGCGTCGAGTCCGGCATACCACGCGCGCAGTGCAGCGAGTTCGGCGTCGTCGGGGAACCGGACGGGTTCAGTCTCATGCGTTTTCATGACCGCCAGTTTAGTCCAGATTTGATGCTGGACCGATAAGAGAAGTTATCGGTCCAGCTGCGTTTCCGTTCGTCCTTCGATGCTTCCTCGCTTCACAGAATGCCGATGCTACGCAAACGTTGGTCGAAGCTGTTCGCTGCGTGCCGTACGCCACTGGCTGATTGAATAGAGCGTGACCCTGCATTGAGGCGGGTAGCCGCGCCGCGGCCGTTGCAGCTGCCGTTATCGAAACAAATAGCAGCGCTCTGGTGCCCGAAGGAATTGCCCTCTGATGTGTAGCCCGCGCTGAGGGCTGTAGCAAATGTCCGCTTCCGGGAGATGCCGTATGACTCTTGCCGATTTCATTGATGCGAACATTGACCTGCTCCTTGCTGACTGGGTGGACCAGGCCCGTCGACTTGGCGCTGCACCGACAATATCGGCGGCGCACCTCCGGGATTCGGCGCAGCGGCTGTTCGCGGAACGGCGAAGAGCGCGATCCATACCGTCACGCTTTGCCGGTGCGTGGGGCTGCGGGGGTGCATAGAGCGGGCCAATCGCATGTTCGCCGTCCTGTGAATCCAACGTCGAGCATGTGATGTGCCTGCACTGCGGCTGTCGGCATCTTGGAGGAAGGCGAGAGCGGGATCGTGCGGTGTTAGCGCGCCCGGGCTCTCGGGCGCCGGTGATTCGATTTTTGACTTGATCGGCGATCGAACTCTTGCGAGCCTTCGTCGACCGCGAATTTGGTGTCTGCTATGCGCGTTCCCGCGCTGGTTCCATGAGCCACCGCATTTCGACGCCGGTTCAACTGAGCGCGGGCCACGCTGCAAAGAGTGCCTCGATCATGCGGGCACGGGCAGATATGCGCGGACTACATTTCGCTCACACAGTGCTCTTCAACCCAGCCCACTGCACGCTCGAGCGCAAAAGCCAGAGCCTCATTCTCGTCGATGAAATTTTCATCGAGGCAGAGGTCGTGAACATCGTCTTCGAGTGAACCATCTGACGCCGGAACGAAGATTCTCGCACTCGCCACGATTCTCCCGTCATCGATGCTTGCGCTCGCGCTGATCAGGCAGGACTGGAAAATGAATTGCATGGCTGGCTCCGGAAGGTTTTCGCATGACGAAAGGCGATGAGCAAATAACATGCGCAGCACAAAATGCAAGTGTCCGCGTAATGCTATGCATGTGCTGAAATCGACTTCCCGCACCGGGCTGACAAGGACGCCCCATATCCGAGACGTGCCCTTGGCGCGCGCTGCTTCCGATTCTGGCGCCGCTCTACGCGGCTCCCGGTGCTCCTGCTGCCGCAGCTGGTGCGGACCGCTTCGAACTGAGCTTCCCACTGTGCTGGGCAAGATGTAGTCTGGCAGCGAAGTGTAGGCATGGCTCGACGAGTTGCCACCTCCTTATGAGGTGCCGACGCACGCCCGGGATGGCAACAATGGCTATGCGTCCCTCTTGGTGGAAGCAGCACCCGTCGAGCCAGTTCAGTCTACACCCAGGCAGCCTTACGAGCGTGCAGGTTTGGAAACTCCCGCGAACTTACCCACAGGTGCGGTCGCGCAGTCGACCTCAGAGATTATTGGCAAACCTGTGCAAAGGATGAGCGACGCAGAGCGCGATGTGCTAGCCGAACGAGCGCGGCAGGTGGAAGGCGGCCACGCAAGACGATCAGAACTCGCACCTGGCGACATGGCACTCGCCGCTGCCTGCTACGCGTTCGAAGCCTTTCAGTGCCTCACAACACCTTTCTGTGTCCGTGGCCTGCGCTATGGTGGAAGCCATCGACACCGAGGCGCGAGCCAAGGCTCTGATCATCGCGGAGATCGAGCGCATCGACTGCGCGGGAGGTGAAGCGTGTTCATCTGAGACAAGCGTGTGGGGCCTTTGAGCAGTTATTGCACCGCGAAACGCTTCGCCATGTGCTTGCAGAGGCGGACGCCGGAATCAAGGGTCTCTTCAACCGTTCCGAAGTCACCTTGAATATCGGCAACCTCCATGGTGGCCGGGCAAGCCGCGTGGTCAGTGTGGACGATGCGCGCAATCCAGCGCCCCAGACCGCTCGACACAGCGGTCACCTTGTATTCCTGTGCGCCTATGCAAATGGTTCGGTCGTTCATGACTTAACTCCTTTCCCGCCGGCGGGAAGATTTACCAACGGAATGTCCTTCGATGCGCAAATTCCGAGCCGCGATAGGCATCAAAGGACGTATCCGAACAGGTAACCGCATTCCCATCGACGGGGACCGAATCACTCAAGGCAAGTGCTCGGCGTCAGTACATGGGCGGGGGTACTGCGCCCGATGGAGCCGACCCGGTTAGCGTTCTATTCGTGATCAAGCCGTGGCAGGTCCGCGAGCGTTCGACCCGCATCGGAATCAGCGACCACCATTTCAATGCCTTCGCGTCCAGCCTCGTCGATAACGCGTCGGACCTCCGGGCCGGCGACACGCTGTCCATCCAGTGGAAAGACCGTTACGACGGTGTCGCCCTTAGCCAGTGCATCCGCCACTTCGATTACAGGTGATGGGTGCGGAGCGACCTCAAATTGTTCTCCACTCACGGACACCTGGCCCCAAAGCACGTGTGTGACCCTTTGCGAATTCCCGTCCATCCGAACCGCAGTTATAGCGTGTACTGCCATCGCTTTTCCTCCCCTGTTGGGGAAATCCTAGCACGAGCGCAACGATCGGCCATTTCGGCATTTACCGATACCGCGAGTTGGCGACGCACCTTCGCCGACGGTGCGCGGACGATGTTTCTCATGCTGAACGCGCCCGTAACATCGTCGAGACGCATTCTGGAATGCATCGCTATACAGTCATTGGCTGCGTGACTGAGGCAACAATAAGCGTGACTGGCGCCGCATTCGAAATCATGTCAGGTGTCGTTTGCAGTTCCTCTATGCAGGGCAACACGCGTGCGGGGATCCGCAACCTCCGGCGCATGCATGTCGTCGGGAAAATCCAGCCAGAGCAGGCGCGTGGGGAAAAGCAGCGGCGAGAGGACGTAGCAGCCGCTTTCCTGCATCCCGGATGCGATTGCACACCACGCGTTCCAGGTTTGACCCAGTGCGTGAACGAAATGGCGATGCAGCCACTCCTGCGGGCGACTGAGGGCGGCAAATGGGCGGGCATGAAGGCCAGCCATTCAAGCAATCCAAAAGGCGGATAATTTCCCTGGCAGCGCGTGAGTGTCTGAAGCGCCGCTCCCAGGTCAGGCGCCATCCCAGCAGGGCAATCGATCGGGCAGAGGTATTGCCGTCGCACAGCAACAACCCGAATTCGGGCGAATAGCGAACGGACCCGTCCTCTGGCTGTACGGGCCGGATTGAACGCGCCAGACGGCACACACGATTTTTCTGGATCTTTCTATAAATGGCGCACAGCGTGACGCATGTGTGGTTGACGTGTGGCCAATCGGCTGCCCAGGCGCAGCGCGCCGGCTGCCGCACTGCCGGACGAGAGCCGCCCCCGCTTCGTGCACTGGCGCCAGGTACGGGATCGACGCTGGGCAACTCTGGCGGACTGCGAAGGTGTCGCTCCAGTTCGCCGATAAACGCGAGGCGACGGGGAATATCCGAGTACGCCTGGATTTCGTCGCCGGGAAGGTACTGTCCGGCCGCATCGCGGATACGCCTCCTGCCTGGGCCGAGCAGCTGTGCGTACCGGTAGAAGTAGTCGTGCCAAGCACGCAGGCGATCCAGCCCCGTAGCGTCGATACCGGTTTGCGCGTGCAGGCGACGAAGTGAGGCTGCGGCGAGCAGGGAGTGGCCGCAGGCCGGGCAGGCATACGGAGGGCGTACGAGCCCTGCGTGGAGGCGGTATGGGAGCGGTCGCCCACAACCCGTGCAGGCCTCGCACAGCACGCATCCGTGAATGGGGCAGCGCCCGAACGCGGTGAACTGAAAAATCGTTGCATGAAAGCCTGCCGAAGCACAGATCAGGCAGAATCGCAGCGACGGGCTCGCCGCGTCGAGCAACGCATCGCCGCTATTCGCAGTGCAAAACGAATTTTCAAGATCGTGCAGGCCGATATGCAAGGTGTCGGCCAGGTCGGTGAGCCTGAAGGCATCGGCCGCCCGGAGGTCAATACCCTCGCCCGTATTGATTGCTGGCAGGATTGCCAGGGCCTCGCCGAGTTGTGTCCAGTTCAGGCGGTTGAGCATCTGAAATCTTGCGAACCGCGACCACGCAGATCCGACCTCGTAGGTCCAGGCCGCTCGCGTCGTATACGTTCTCCTGTGAGCGGTGGAAACCCGGTTGTGCTCTTGCCAGGGCAACGGCAGTCAATACGGCCTTATGTCGGGCTGCCGGAGATCGCAAGTCCCTGCTGGTGCAGATCACGCCGCAGGTGCAGTGGACAGCGCAACCTTGTTTCGACCCGTCGCCTTCGCGTTGTACAGTGCTTCGTCGGCCGCGCGAATGACTGCGGTCACGTCTTCGTCCTTGTCTGGCATCCAGGCTGCCGCACCGATACTGGCAGTGACACGACCATACTCGCTGCCGGCATGTTCGATCGCGAGATCGCTGATCGCCGCGCGGATTTTTTCCCCGATCGACGCGGCGCCCTCCGGGTCGGTGTCTGGCAGCACGACCACGAATTCTTCGCCGCCATAGCGGGCAGCGCTATCCGTTGGCCGGCGAATGTTCTCGCCGATGCATCTGGCCACAGCGGCCAACGTATCGTCGCCTGCCTGATGCCCGTAGGTGTCGTTGTATGCCTTGAACCGGTCCACATCGACAAACAGCAGCGAGAACATGTTGCGCGTGCGTCTGGCGCGACGCCATTCCCTGTCCAGGATCTCGCCGAGCGTGCGGCGGTTGTTCAGTCCGGTCAGGCCATCCGTGCGGGCCAGCATAGCCAGTTCTGACTCCGCGCGCATCCGGCGGCGCAGTTGCGCGCCCAGCGCGCAGGAAAGACCGACGAAGCCAAGAGCGCAAGCCGCCATCAGCGAGCCGATGGTCAGTGCACGATGTCGCCACGCAGCGTAGATGTCGGAATGAGCATCGGCCACCATGATGATGAGCGGGAGATGCGGGAAGTTCCTGAAGTAATACAGCCGCTGCTCGCCATCAATCGTCGAGGTGTCGGAGAAGCTGCCTTCCGGTGCTGCGATGAACTGCCGGAACGTACTGGCATCCCGGATATTCCGGCCAATGACCTTACGGTCGTAGGGCTGTCGCATGATCATCGCGCCGTCCCGACCGATCAGCGCGACGGACCCGTGCGGGCCCAGCGACAGTCCGGCGAACAACTGGTGGAAATATTCGAGATCGACCGCGACCATGGCGACGCCCGCGAACGAACCGTCCGGCCGCGAAATCCGGCGACTGAGCGCGATGCTTGGCGAACCGCCACGAAGCCGGGACATATAGGGATCGCTGACGTAAAGGCCAGCCTTCGGGTTGTCCCGGTGCACCGTGAAGTATTGCCGGTCGGCGAAGTTGGCCTTGCGCGGCACGTCGCTCCCGGAATCGATCGCGATATTACCCGCAGCATCGAGTACCAGGATCGATCCTAGATAGGTGGCCGTTGCGGCGCGATCGAACAGCATTTCGTGCCGCAATCGCGGCACCGACTGCATGATCTCGGGATCGTTCACACCGTCGATTACCGCCTGCAGTGACAGGGTGTACAGCTCGAAATTGCGTTCGATGTCACGCTCAGCCATGACGGCCAGGTTGCGCGAAGTTTCCGATGTGCGCGCCATGGCGTCCAGCCGGCTCTGGTAGAGCGATGCGGCGCACAGGGCAGTCATAAAAAGGGCCGTTACCATCCCGGAAGCAATGACGATGGATGGCACCGATAGCCAGCGAGAGAGCCGTTGTGCCAATTGCAGGGAGCGTGAGCGTTTTTCGTTCTTTGGCATTGGTCTCCACAACGACCGCTGATCGATTCCGTCGTCAGCGATGCGGCCTCCAGAAAGTATTCAGCCTGTCGGTACGGCGCCTTCGCGCCACACGTATTTTATCTTCCGGGCGCGATAAGCTCCCCTTTGCCGGATAGAAACCGTCAACCATTCATCGCCAACAGCGAAACGAAAGACCTGTGCGCAGACACCAGGACTCCATTCTGGCTCACTGGCGGCGCCGCGTTTCCCTCAGCGACGGCTTGGGTACGCGCATTGCTGCCTATGCTCAGATTAATGGGGGAACGGATTGGCGACCGTACTTCTGGTGGACGACGACCCACGGTTGCTGGACGCATTGGCCGCGCTCGTCGAGTCCGACGGCTTTCATGCGATCAAGGCGCTCAACGGGGCGCAGGCGCTGCGCTGTGCCCGCGCAGAGCGGCCGGCCATCGTCGTGACCGACTACATGATGCCGGTGATGGACGGCGAAACGCTCATTCGCGCGCTGGCAAGGGATCCGGGACTTGCCGGCGTGCCGGTCGTGCTGAGCTCGGCGGTCGCCGCAGCGCCCGGCAGGCTGCCGGTCGCTGCGTTCCTGCGCAAGCCGTTCCCCGCAGCACGCCTTCTCGAATTGCTCCACCAGTACACTGCACCCGGCAGCTAACGGCTCGGTGTGCCACACAAGTTAGGGCTGCCGTCCTCCGGTGTATCCATTATCCCGTGCCCTTTGATGGTGTCTTGCGCGCACGCACGTTCCCGCGCGGAACGCGCGTGCGTTGAACTTCATGCTTTCCACATAATTTACGGGCGACCGCAGGGCCGGGCGTCTACCATTACACTGGCAACACTGGCGCTGCCTTACCGCCTGGAGCAATGTGCGCTGGACGCTGAAAACATCAAATAACCACACGAGAGCACCGCACCATGACTGATGGGAACCATCCTGTCGGCGCACGGCTAGCCGATTACCTGATGCAACGGCGGGCACAACTGACGCGGCGCTGGCTGCGGATGGTGAGCCAGCAGATGCATATCCGCCCGCTTACCCGCGAGGGAGTGGTCGGCCTGATGAACCAGCTTCCCCTCCTGTTCGATGAGCTGTGCGCGCTGCTAAGCCATAAACCCGCACCGGACGACGTTGTCATGCGTGCCCTTCACGGGGCGCGCCTCCACGCTGGTGAGCGCTGGCGCCAGGGCTTTGCGCTCGACGAACTCTATCTCGAACTCGATCTGCTGCAGCGGTGCGTTCAGGCGTTCGTGCGCGATTACTTCGCGCAAGCCCCAACCCGGGCTGGCCAGGCCGCCCTCCACGAAGCCGTCGAGCAGTTCTTCAGCGACACCATCCGCGGAGCCGTCAGGCAGTACCAGGCGCAGCTGGATCGGCGCGTTGACGAGGCGCTGGGCGAACGGGATCGTGCCTTTGCTGCGGAGCGCAGGAGCGAGGCACGCCTGCGCATCGCCGCCGAGGCAGCAGGTCTGGGAATCTTCGAATGGGATCCCGTAACCGACGCTGCTGTCTGGGAAAACGCGCGAATGTACGAGATCACCGGTCAGCCCGCAGCGAAAGGGCCGCTCGGGAAGGAAGAATTTGTTGCAACCGTTACCCGCGTTGAGGACGTTACGCGTCTGCGGGACATGCTCAAGACGGCGCAGGAATCGTCAGGAGAATTTCACGTCGTGGTCGGCATCCGGAAAATCCAGACGGGTGCTCACTGCATGGTCGAAATTTCGGCGCGGTTCATGAACGATGCGTCGGGGTCCAGACAGGTTCTCGTCGGGACGCTGGCCGACGTCACCGGTCGCGTCAGCGCCGAGCAGACACTCAGAGATGCGGACAGGCACAAGGACACATTTCTCGCGACGCTCGCCCATGAACTCCGGAATCCGCTCGCGCCCATTCTCAATGCCGCGCATCTGCTGAGCCGCCCGGAAACCGATCCCCGGCAGCTTCGCTGGATTCGGGATGTGATCGAGCGGCACGCAAGGCATATGGCCCACCTGATCGACGACCTGCTTGACCTGTCACGGATCTCTGCAGGAAAGCTCCGCCTGAGCGAGGAGACTTTCGACGTTCGAACCTGTATCGAGAGTGCGGTCGAGATCCACGCGCCGGCTGCGGCCGCACACCGGCACCAGCTGGAAGTCCTCGGCATTCAGGGGGCGCCGCTGTTCGTGCGGGGCGACCCGATCCGCATCACCCAGGTGCTTTCAAACCTGGTCGACAATGCCGTGAAGTACGCAGGCGATGGCGGCCACATCCGTGTCAGCGTAAGTAGCACGGCAGGCCGCGTCTCGATCGCCGTTGAGGATGACGGGATCGGCATGGAGCCGTCGCTCATTCCCTCGATGTTTGAAATGTTCGGACAGGCGCCTGATGGCGGCGCGGCGGCCAAGGCAGGACTGGGCATCGGGCTGTCCGTGGCGCGCTCGGTGATGGTCATGCACGGCGGAACGATTGACGCCACGAGTGAGGGGCCGGGACGCGGCAGTCGCTTTACGGTCAGCCTTCCCTTGTGCAATGAGCCGCCCGCCCGGTGCGAAAAAAGCGAACCGGCCGACGTTGAACCGGCATCGCCGCCTCGACGCGTGCTGATCGTCGACGATAACTCCGACGCCGCGCTCTCACTTGCGCAGGTCCTCGACAGTCACGATGTCCGCATCGCTACCACCGGCAGGCAGGCACTTGAGATTGTTTCCGCCGGTTTCCGCCCGGAGATCATCCTCCTTGATCTCGGGTTGCCGGACATGAGCGGCTACGACGTTGCGCGGCAGCTTGCGGAACGGGTATCCGTCGAACGCCCCATACTCGTGGCGCTTACAGGTTACGGCCAGCCGGAGGAGAGGGAGCGCACACGTCATGCAGGGTTCGCCCATCATCTGGTCAAGCCTGTGCCGGTAGAAGAAGTCCTGCGACTGGTCGCAGCCGGCGGATGAGGGCTTTCTTCACACATTTGACCGAAAAGACCCACGAGGCGACGGCGATGAAACGCAGGTACTTTGTATGTGCCAATGGGCATGAAGGCGAAGAGGTGACATCCGGGAACGACGAATTGCCTTCTTCGCAGAACGAACTGATCCGGACGACCGGGATCGTGGATAACGGGATCGATACGCGCGGGCAACTTCGCTATCGATGCAGGACAGGCGGCGAGCCCATGTCGGAAACGGGAACGTCATGAGCTTCGACATGAGCGATCGCGCGAGACGCGTGCCCAGGTGGGCGCCGCGTTCCCGGATCTGACGCCTGCTCACGTGCCCGACCACACGGTCAGTGACGTTGACCTGCAGTTGAACAGGAGTGACGCTGATAATGGCGGGCTCTCCGTGCTGGCCTTTTTCCATGTGCGGGTTCACCACGGTGACGCGCAGGCTGCATCGAGTGACCAGCGCGCGAGCCGCTCGCCTGACCATCCGCGCTCAATGACGGTCATGACAGAACAGGTCGTCGACGATCCTGCACGCCGCGCTGTATCCGCCCGCGAGCGCATCCGCCTCCGTAGCGAAGGGCCGGCCACCCGCTTCCCCAAAGCGCAAGGGGGAAAACACCGCGACGGTGTTGGCCTTCTGAAATATCCTGACGACGGCGACGTACCCTGGCCTTGCAGGCTCGAGGCCGCTCGGTCTGGTGATGTCGGGCTTGACGGCGATTTCGAGCCTGAGGCCTTCGTAGTCGTAGCTTTGTGTCACGACTGTCTCCCCGCCTTGTCGCCTTATTTCTCGCGTCGACACTCGCGCACACCCGACATGGCTTCCAGCCGCGCGGAGATCGCCGAATATTCGGTCGCGCTCATGCGCGACAGTGCGATCTGCACATCGTCGAGATCGGCGTCATCTGCCTGGTGAACGCTATCCAGCGAGACACTACCGTGCTCGGCCAGCAACTGTATGCTGCGCTGCTGGCGCACGGAAATAAAGCACCGCTCCAGAGGCTTTACGCCCACCAGGATGATCATGATGATGGCCGTGGCTCCGATCGCGGCCGTGTACATGCCACCAACCACTGCCAGCCCGATGCCCGCGACAGACCAGAGACTCGCCGCTGTCGTCAGACCGCGCACTACCTCACCACGCAGAGGTATCGACCCCGCGCCAAGAAAGCCAATACCGGAAACCACCTGGGCGGCGACCCGGGACGGATCGAGCACGACGTTCTTCTCGCCCAGCACGTCGGCAAAACCGAACGCCGAGACCAGCATCATCAGTGCGGCCCCGACGCAGACGAGCATGTGTGTGCGCAGACCGGCCGCCCAGTTCAGCCGCTCGCGCTCGAAGCCGATCACGCTGCCGAGCAGCGCAGCCATCAGCAGGCGAGACAGAAGCTCAAAATTGCCAATCATTTTTTCGACCCAGCAGGAGTTCACGAAGCCGGCACCACCGGTCAATGAACGGATTGTGACACTGGCGTGACAATGGTGTCGACAGCAGGATAAGCGCTACGCCGCTTACCGCGGGGCCAGTGCGATCGCGCACAGGAACAGTGTTCATCCAGACCTGTCAGGGTCCACCGGACGCCTGCGACGCGGGACGACATGCCCCGCCCAAACGCGCGAGGCCCAGGGCATCCCTGTCGTCGGGGTAGTCCGTCCAGAGCAGGCGCGTGGGGAAAAGCAGTGGAGAGATGACGTAGCCGCCACCTTCCTGCATGCCGGATGCGATTGCGCGCCATGCTCGCCAGGTTTCATCCAGTGCATGAATAAAATGGCGAAGCAGCCAGTCCTCCCGGTCACGTGCCCTGGGTGGTGGCAAATGCGCAGGCATGAACGCCAGCCACTCAAGCAGCCCGAAAGGCGGATACTCTGCCTGACAGCGCATGAGCGTCTGGATGCTGAAGCGCTGCTCCCAGGACAGGCGCCAACCCAGCAGGGCGATCGACCGTGCCGGCACTGTACCGTCGAATAGCAGCAGCCTGCGGTCAGGCAGATGATGTGCGGAAGCGATTCCCGGCCGGACGGGGCGGATGAAACGTGCCAGGCGGCGGCTGCGGCTTCTGCGTATCCGCCTGTATGCAGCATGATGCATATGCGGTCAACATGTGGCCATCTGGCCGCCCACGCGCAGCGTGACGGCCGAAACGCCGACGCGCGCGGGCCGCCCCTGGCTCGCAGGGTAGTGTCAGGCACGGGAGATACGCGGGGCATGAGCGGCGGCAGCGAAAGAACTTGCTGCAGCTCGCCGATAAACGCGAGGCGATGGGGAATGCTCGAATGCGACTGGATTTCGTCGCTGGGGAGATACTGCCCTGCGGCGTCGCGCCTATACCGCCTTCCGGGGCTGAGCAGTTGCGCATAGCGGATGAAGTAATGATGCCATGCACGAAGGCGATCCAGCCCCGCTGTGTCGATCCCTGTCTTCGCGTGCAGGCGACGAAGCGACATGGCGGCGAGCAGGGAGAGGCCACAGGAGTGGCAGGCGTATGGCCGGCGCACGAACCCCGTCTGGAGGCGGTACGAGAGTGGTTGACCACAGCCGGTGCAGGTGTCTCGCAGCGGACATCCGTGAATGGGGCAACACCTGAACGCCGTGAACTGGAAGAGTGTTGCATGAAAGCCTGCCGAAGCGCAGATCTGGCAGAAGCGAAGGGACCGGCTCGCCGCGTCGAGCAGCGCATCGAAGCGATTCGCAGTACAGAATGAATTCTCAAGATCGTGCCGGGCAATCTGCAGGGTATCGGCCAGCCTGACGAGATCGAAGGCATCTGCCGCCCGGAGGTCAATACCGTCGCTCGTGCTGATTGCTGGCCGGATTGCGAGGGCTTCGCCGAGTTGTGCCCAGTTCAGGCGGTTGAGCAACTGGAATTTTGCGAATCGCGACCACGCGGACTCGACCTCGAAGGTCCACGCCGCACGCGTCGTATACGTTCTCCGGTGGCCGCGCAGGAAGATCTCGACAGTCGTCTTCGTATGGCGCACGTCGACCTGTTCGCGGGCGTGACAGTACGAGACGGAGTAAAAGTGCTCGTCAAGCTCGACATGGTAATCAATGCCGACGCGGGCAACCTTCCACTGCGCGTACTGGTAAGGCCTTTCTGGCAGCGGGCGAAGTGCCGGGCGATCAAGCTCCTCGAAGGCACTGCGGCGGCAGCCGGGCAGCTTCTTGAACGGCCTGTTGTTCAGGTCGACGAGCAGTGCCGCGATAGCGCGATTGGCTTCGTCGAGGCTGAACAGCCGCTGATTGCGCAGCCGCGCCAGAATCCAGCGCTGCGCCAGGAGTACCGACTGCTCGACCTTCGCCTTGTCGCGGGGCCGACGTTTGCGGGCCGGGATGATCGCCATGGAGTAATGGGCGCCCATCTCGCCATAGGTGCGGTTGAGAACCGGATCGTAGAAGTCGGCCTTATGCACGCCAGACTTCAGGTTGTCGGGGACCAGGATCTCGACACAGCCGCCGATGAAGTTGAATGCGCGCACATGCGAGCCGATCCAGTCTTCGAGCTGCTGGGTCCAGGTGGCTTCGGCATACGTGTAGTTGGACGCACCGAGCGTCGCGACGAACAACTCCGCCTCGCGGATTTCGCCAGTGTGCGGATCAACGATCCCCAGTCTGTTGCCCGAGTAGTCGATGAACAGCTTCTCGCCGGGCGTATGTGTCTGGCGCAGCGTGACCGGCAGGGCTGCCGCCCATCGCTCGTAATGCTTGCAGAACCAGCTATAGCCGTAGCCTTCGGGTTCCTGGCCCCTGTACTCGTTCCAGAGCAGGTCGAGCGTTACGCCTTTCCTGCCGAGCTCACGGTGCACCAACGGCCAGTTGGGCATCGGGCGTGTACGGCTTAACGACGGTGGCGGCGGAAACAGCAGCGCCTCAAGCGCCGCCTCGTCCAACGCGATCGCCTTCTCGAAGTCCAGTTGCGCGCGCCGGGCACGATCCAGGTAGTCCCAGACCGTTGCGCTCGACAAGCCAATCGTCGTCGCGATCTCGCGCTGGCTGCGCTCGCACACAAAGCGCAGGCGCAGCACTTCCTTGATTTGACGCATGGATAACCTTTTATTCGACATTCGCACGCCCGACAAAATCGTCGAGAGTGCCATGGTTATCCCGCGTCGCCGTCCCTCCAGCTTACTGCTCGGTTACGCGTGGAATTCGCGCTCGGGCAGTCGTGGAATCCCTGCTCGGTTTGCCGTGGAATCGGCGCTCGCTTTGCTGTGGAATCCGTGCTCGGCTTGCCGTGGAATCCGTGCTCGGCTTGCCGTGGAATCAGCGTTCGGTTTGGCGTGGAATACGCACGCGGCCCGGATAGAGCCGCGTGCTGAGCATCTGGCCCGCATATTCGCATGGTACCGAGTAGCGGTTGCGTCCGACCACCACCTGGCACGTCGACGACACCCGGGCCGCGCGTTCAACGTAACCGTCAAACGGTGTCGGCATCGGCATCAGATGGGCGCGCTCCTGCTCGAAGACGTCGGCAATGCCCAGCTCCCGATAGTCCGGATGCTTCACCTGCTCCCACAACGACCGGCAGCGGCTCGCCAGCCATGCATTCAGATCGGCGAAACTGCCGAATCGCCGCTCGCGCGCTTCAATCCAGATACGCCGGCGGCTGTCCTGCACGTTCTTCTCGACGACGCCTTTCTCCCAGCCGCTGGCCACGTTGCAGAAGTCGGCGTCAAACAGGTAGTGCGCGCACATCACCGCAAAGCGCGAATTGACGGTGCGGCCCTTGCCTTTGTGGACCTTGTCGACCGCCGTCTTCATATTGTCGTAGATGCCACGGCGGGCCACCCCGCCGAAGGCCGTGAACGAGCGCGTATGCGCATCGAACAGCATCTCGTGACCCTGGCTCGGGTAGGCCACGAGCCAGAACGCCCGCGACGCGCACAGCTTCATGTGGGAAACCTGCAGCTTGCGGTAAATGCCGCCGACAACCAGTCCTTCCTCGGACCAGTCAAACTGAAACGCTTCGCCCAGCTCGAATCGCAACGGCGTCAGAACGTGACTGCGAGCACCAACAAGATAGAGTCGTACAACGGCTTTGCGAAATGGCTGTCGTTCGGCGGCGATGTGATCGCGGAGAATGAGCCGGAAGAGCAGCAAAAACGGCTACGCTACAATGACCTCATCGCATCGGCCGTGATCCTGCAGAACACGGTGGACATGATGCGGGCCCTGCGCGACATGGTGGCCGAGGGCGAGAAGGTCCGCAACGAGGACATTGAATTCGTGAGCCCATATGCGACGCACAACATTCGCCGCTTCGGGCGCTACCGGCTGCATCTGGAACGTCCGCCCGAAAGCTGGATCAACGATGCCCTGTTTGGCCGGGCGGCCCGGCCTCACGACGAAATGAGGTAACGCTGGATGAGTGCGAGAGCCGCGGTGACCACCACCCCGTACGGTGAAGTTGATGCCGCCGCACTGGAGGGATTGCAGTCGCGCTATGACACGACGCGGGTGCTCGATGCGGTCGATACGCTCGACGAACTGCGCACAGGCCTTAACGATCCGGAAGGCCTGCGGGACGATCTGTTGCGCCTGCATGGCATCGTGCATGCACTCGTCAACGGCGCGAACTTCGCGGCAACAACCCGGGACGTGTCGATTGTCGAGCAGATCGAGGACGTGCTTGACCAGATCGATCACTATGTCGCCGGACTTTTATCGATCCGTGATGTGCTGCGCCCACTCGAAGCGCTCCGCCATGAAGATCTGGCAGACCCGGATCGCGATTGAGCGTGCAGCGAATCTCCCCCGGTACGCATCCGTCACGGGATGTGGAGTAACGCCTCGATCCAGCGGTTATGGCGCAGGCAATGCGATGACCGGTAGCTCCTGCACGGCCATGCCTGGTGTTGCGAGTGCCGATTCGATGCGGTGTTGCGCGAACGGATCGGCGGCGTCGATGTAGCGCATCGCAGAGCGCACGTCTTTCCAGCCAACGTACTGCATCAGCATCTTCAGATCCCAGCCGTTCGAGTTGGCCCACGTTGCGAAGCCCCGCCGTAGCGAATGGCTGCTGTAGCTGTCCGGCGCGGCCAGGCCTGCTGCATGGAAAAGCGCACGCAACAGCGGCACGAAGCTGCCCGCATGCAGTCCCTCGTCGCTGATGTTTCCCCAGCGGTCTATGCTCCTGAACACGGGCCCTTCCGTCAGGCCGGACGCCGCAATCCACGCCTCGCAGGCCGTCACCGGACACAGGCGTGAAAGCGCCGGGGCCTTGAAGGTCGTGCCCTGCTGCGCGCGGTCGCCTTTCGTGCGCGGCAGGTACAACGTCATGCCGCGGCCCGCCTCAACGGCTATGTGCTCGATTCGCAGCCGGCTGAGTTCGTCCGAGCGAAAGCCGCGCCAGAAACCCAGCAGCACCAGCGCCCGGTTGCGAATGCACGCGAGGCGCTCGCGCCCGTCGGCTTCCCTGGCGATCTGCTGATCGAGCCAGGCCGTGAGCTTTTCGAGCTGCGCGAGCTGCATGGGTTTCGCCCGCTTCTCGGTTGCGGGATGTAGCGCGACGATGCCTCTGAGGACCTTGCGTACATGCGGCGCCTTCGTCGGATCCGGAAAACCCTGCGTCTGATGCCATTGCGCGAGCGCTGCAAGCCGCGAGCGCAGGGTATTGACCGACAGGGTTTCTGCATGATCGGCAAGGTACCGCGCAATCATGTCAGCGCTCGCGGGCAGAAAACCGCCCCATTCAACCTCGAAATGCCGGAGCGCCGACTGGTAACTGCGCCGGGTGTTTTCGCGCGTCGCGGCTTGGACGTAGCGATCGATGGCAGACATGGCTCGTGGGTAAAATCAGGTGATCTGTATCGGAGACGATGATATGCAACAACGAACGTGTGCGCCAGCCGGCGTGCTCGATGGAAGCCAGGGTTTCGGCCGGTGAAGCGATGAACGAAGGCAAGCTGCTACAGGCAGACTGGGAAAATTTCACACGCGAGGAACTGCTCGCGGAGCTCACCCGCCTGCAGGCCGAAATCGCGCGGCTCACCGCCTTGCTGCCGGCAACGCTGCAGGCACAGGCAAAGCCCGTGCGGGTGGCCCGGAACGAACCATCGCCAGCAGTGCGAAATACGGGCGCCCGCGTACTTTCGCCCGAGCAGAAGGTACAGCTCTTCCGGCGGCTGTTTCGCGGCCGCACGGATGTCTATCCGCTACGCTGGGAAAGCCGCAATTCCGGAAAATCCGGCTACGCGCCGGCGTGCGCCAACGAATGGCGCGCCGGAATCTGCGAAAAGCCCCGCATCCGGTGCGCCGACTGCGGGCATCGTGTACTGCTGACGCTGGACGACCAGGTCGTCTATACGCACCTGGCCGGCGATCGCACAGTGGGCCTCTATCCACTGATGCCGGACGGCACCTGCTACCTGCTCGCTGTCGACTTCGACGAGGAAGGCTGGCGTGAAGATGCACAGGCATTCCGGCAATCCTGCCTCGAGATGGATGTGCCCGTATCGCTCGAAATCTCGCGTTCAGGCAACGGCGCTCACGCGTGGATCTTCTTCTCGTCGGCCGTTGCTGCACGTGACGCGCGACGGATGGGCTCAGCCATCATCAGCCACACCTGTACCCGGACCCGTCAGCTCGAACTGACGTCCTATGACCGGCTCTTCCCGAACCAGGATGTGCTGCCCAAAGGCGGCTTCGGTAACCTCATTGCCCTGCCGCTGCAGAAGCACCCGCGCGAGCATGGTTGGAGCGTGTTTGTCGATGACGGCTTTCAGCCGTACGCTGATCAGTGGTCGTATCTCGCGTCCGTGCAAACCATGGACAGCCGCGACATCGAGGGGGTGATCTTTCGCGCCACGGGCGGTGCGCACCCGCTCGACGTCGCGTTCATCGCCGAGGAGGACCAGGCCGAACCGTGGAAGCCAGCGCCCGCGCAGCCGAAGCGGCTGGCCGGAACGATGCCGGCGTCGCTCACACTGACGCTCGCGAACCAGCTTTATCTTGAAAAGGCGCAGCTTCCGCAGGCACTGCTCAACCGGCTCATCCGGCTGGCCGCCTTCCAGAATCCGGAGTTCTACCGGGCCCAGGCGCGCGGCTTCAGCGTATGGGACAAGCCACGCATCATTGGGCGCGCCGAGAACTGCCCGCGCCACATTGCATTGCCGCGCGGATGCCTTGACGACGTCATGACGCTACTGCGCGATAACGACATCGCCTGCGACGTCCGCGACGAGCGCTGCACCGGCGAGCCGCTTGCAGTTCCGTTTGCCGGCACGTTGCGCGATGACCAGCAGGCGGCCGTTACCGACCTGCTGCGACACGACACCGGCATCCTGCATGCGCCGACGGCGTTCGGCAAGACCGTGACGGCGGCCGCGATGATCGCGCAGCGTGGCGTCAACACGCTCGTGCTTGTGCACCGCCGGGAGCTGCTTGACCAGTGGCGTGAACGCCTGCAGTCGTTTCTCGCACTCGACGCGCGCGCGATCGGCACGATTGGCGGCGGCAAGTCGAAAGCGACCGGCCGGATCGACGTCGCGATGCTGCAGTCGGTGGCGCCCGATGGTGCCCGCGGCGAGCTGTTGCGGCGTTACGGCCATGTCATTGTCGACGAATGTCACCACGTCTCGGCGGATTCCTTCGAGGCGGTGCTCAAGGCCGTCCATGCCCGTTACGTGCTGGGTCTGACTGCCACGCCCGTGCGGCGCGACAGCCAGCAACCGGTGATGTTCATGCTGTGCGGGCCGATCCGGCATGCGGCGAAATCCCCGGCCAGCGCGCCCCAGATGCTCGAGGTATTCCCGCACAGGCTCACCGCCGCAGTGGACGTCGCGGCCGACGCGCCAATCCAGGCGGTGTTCGCTCAGCTCGCGCAGGACACCCCGCGCACGCAGATGATCGCGGCGGCTGTACGTGAACAGTACGGGCAGGCGCGGAACGTGCTGGTACTCACCGAGCGGACGGACCATCTCGAAAGCCTCCAGCAGATGCTGCAAGACACGGTGCAGTCGCTGTTCGTGCTTCACGGACGGCTCGGCAGAAAAGCGCGCGCCACCCAGTTGGCGGCCCTTGACGCGCTGGCCGGGGATACGCCCCGCGTGGTGCTGGCGACTGGCAGGCTCGTAGGCGAAGGCTTCGACCACCCGGCACTGGACACGCTGGTACTGGCTATGCCGGTTGCGTGGAGGGGCACGCTGCAGCAATACGCTGGTCGGCTGCACCGCGAGCATGCGGGCAAGACCGGCGTACGGGTGATCGATTATGTGGATGGCGGCCACCCGGTGCTGCAGCGCATGTGGGAGAAACGCCAGCGCGGCTACCGGGCAATGGGCTATCAGGTCCGCACGCCCGGAGAAGATCTCCAGCTGCAGCTGGCCTGAAACCGGTGGTGAATTCGTATTCCGTTTCGTTTCTTGCTGTTTGCTGTCACCGGCACGTTAGTCGTCGCGCATTGCAGACTGAAGACCGAGGTGCTCGACGAACGGATCGAAATCCCGGTCGCTGAAGAGCAGCGGCGCACCGTTTTCAATGCACCACGTCGCGATCAGCGTATCGATGGTTTTGCGGATCGTTACGCCCTGCGCTCGCAAGATGCGGTAATTCCGGGCCGCCTGAATGGCGTTATCCGGACCCACCAGCGAGACGACATCGAATCGCGTCGTCATCAGCTGCCGGGCAGTATTGAACGCCGACTCGGCGGCAAATCCCTGTAGCACCTCGGCGACGATCAGGTCGCCGGTGACCAGCACCTCCCGGCCCAGCAGGGCATCCAGTCGGCTGGCTTGGGGTGAAGCCAGCCCCCGGAAGTAGTCGATCCACACGCTTGAATCGACGAGTATCACTGGTCGCGCCTCATGGCATCCAGGTCGCCTTCCCACGGTAATTTGCCGCGGAACTGGCGAATCTGCTCCTGCTGCTTGAGCCGAATGATCGTTTTCAGGCCGAGCTCGACCGCTTCACGTTTGGTCCGGATGCCCGTTGCGGCAAGCGCTTCGGCCATCAACCGGTCGTCGATCTCGATATTGGTACGCATGGCGCGCCTCGTAAATGTGTATAAAACAATTGAATTATACACATCAAACGCTTGTGGTCCACGCTCCGGGTTGCGACATCCCGATTCGACCAGCAATCCCCCGGAGATCATCAATTTCCATATTTCGTACCGTTGTCCGGCGGAACAAGCCGGATTCGGACCATCACACTGAATAATCCCCCTTTATCGCAGGCCAGCCACACCCACATCCGGCCGCCCTTGACCGCGTGCAGTGATACGTATATACATGGTACGTAATACAGTACGATATTCGAGCGAGGAAGCAGATGGCCCGCACCGGTCTTACGCGCATGGACGTTAAGCGCGCCCGCGACGCGTTGCTCGCACAGGGGCAGCACACATCGATCGACGCGATACGTATCGCGCTCGGCAACACGGGCTCGAAAACCACGATCCACCGGTACCTGAAGGAACTGGAGGAAGATGAGGGCGCGTCACTGACACGCGCCGGGTCGCTCTCGGACGCGATCCAGGATCTGGTAGCCCGGCTCGCAGCCCGCCTGCACGAGGAAGCACAAGCCCTCGTCGACCAGCAGGCCGCCGCTGCGGCCGCGCAACAGCAGCAGGCGCAGTCCGAAATCGCAAGGCTCGGCGCTGAGCTGGCCACGGTGCGGGAGCAACTCACTGGCGCGACCGCCGCCCTTTGCGCGGAGCAGGAGGCGCACGCCGGGACTCGCGTGGCGTTGCATCAGCGCGACCTGGACGTCGAGCGGCTCACCCAGCAGGTTGGCGACCAGACCGAGCGCCTTGCCGAGCAGGAAGGCTTCCGCCTGTCGCTTGAGGCCAAGCTCGTGCATGCGCGCGATGCCCTTGAGCACTTCCGTACGGCCGCGCGCGAGCAGCGCGAACAGGAAGCGCACCGACATGAGCAGCAGGTCCAGCAGGTGCAGGCTGAGCTACGCCAGGCGAACCAGACGGCCATCGTCCGGCAGAACGAGATCACACAGCTGAACCGGGACAACGCGCGGCTCGTCGCAGAAGCGACGGCCACGACCCGGCTCGCACGCGATCAGCAGGCACATGGCGAGGCGCTGCAGTCCGCCCTCAATCGTGCGCTCACCGATCGGGCGCGCGCCGAGGCCGAGCGCGACGCAGCGCAGTCGGCAGCCGATGCGCGGGCAGCCGAGCTGCTCCAGGTACGCGAGGCTCGCGACTCGCTCCGCGCGGACCTCACGAAGCTGGCCGCGCAGCTCGAAGCACAGCAGCAGCTCCTGGTGGACTACCGGATGCGGTTGGGCGGCGCGGACGCGGCTGGCTGAAAGCGCCGCATCGCGTGCCGAAAGGAAGTCAGAATGGCAACGCGCACGCCTTTCGGCGCTTGCCATGAAGCATTCCGGCTTTCGCGTCGGCCCGGAGTTTCATGGCTCCGGCGGGTTGCGCACCAGCACATTCACCTTCTTCTCTTCCATGCGCTTCGCGACGGGAATCTGGCATGAGCGAATACCAATACTACGAGTTTGCATGCGTCGACCAGCTGCTTACGGCGACCCAGCAGGCAGAGTTGCGCACTTTCTCCACGCGGGCCACGATCACCGCCTCAAGCTTCGTCAACGAATATCACTGGGGAAACCTCAAGGGCGACCCGCTCGAGTGGGTACAGCAATATTTCGATGCCCACGTCTACTCCTCCAACTGGGGGAGCTGCCGCCTGCTTCTTCGCCTGCCGCACGGGACGTTTGACGCGGCGACCATCCGCGATTACGTCAAGACTGGACGAAAGAGGCGCTCCCGTTTCGAGAAGGCATTCGAGGCCATGGACGTCGATGACTGGTGCCTCCTCGACTGGTCGTTCAACGATGACTCGGGCGAACACGCCCGCTTCTCGGAGGAGATGGATGGTGCGGGGTGGATGACGCGCCTGCTGCCTGTACGCGACGAGCTGCTCGGCGGCGATGCTCGCCCGCTTTATCTTGGGTGGCTTGCCCGCCTCGGGAATGATGAGCTACACGATGATGAAATCGAACCGCCGGTGCCTGCGGGATTACAGGCGTTGACGCCCGCACAGGTAGCACTGGCCGAGTTTCTGATGCTGGATGCGGATTGGCTCGCCGCCGCAGCCGAGGCCAGCCCGTCACTATTGGCCCCAGAATCCAGTGGGAGCGAAGACAGTCGCTTTGATCCCTGGTTACGTAAGTTGCCGGTTGAGGAAATGCGGGCGAAACTGCGCATGCTGCTACAGGGGCGCAGCCGTGAAGCGGAGCGAACCCTTCGAAACGCTTTTCTCAAATGGGAGAAGGGTAGGAATGCAAAGCAATTGAATTTGCCCAGGCGCCGTCGAATATCCGAAATCGAATCAAGGGTTGCCTCTCATCGTGCCATCCGTGAAAAAAAGGAGCAGGAAGCACGCCAGGCGGCCGCGGTCCGTCGTCGTGAGGAGCGCACACGGTACCTCACATCACTTCTCGAGCAGGAAGACACGGCGTGGTCAAGCATCGATGCACAACTGCGACGCACAACGGGCAGCGCCTACGATCAGGCATTCCAGAAGTTGCAGGATCTCGCCGAAGCGTATGAAAACGCCAGGCGGGATGCCGTATTCCGGCGTCGTCTGGCGCAATTGATGTCGAGTCATGGCAAGCGGGGAGCCTGGCTTGCCCGGTTGCAAAAAGCGGGATATTTGTGGCAACCCAAGTCTTAGCCTCCCTGGCCCGCTGAATCATTTCCGCAAATCTCGGATGAACTCTGAGCCCAGTTGGCCCAGCATATATGCCAATTTTTGGCGACTTGACCAAGTCATAATAACTTGAACGCCTATGATAGGAAATTGTGCTTACCTTGTTCGCCCCCCAAGATGAACCTGGTAATGACGTCACCGCGTCTGCGGGAGAGGCGAGTAGGGACTCACTTGTGCGGCCGGAGGCGCACTGCGCTGTTTGGGGGAAGGAGGGACAGCGGTCGGACACCGAGTGGGATGCGGCAGCGGAACCCGCTGCCGCATCCCTTTCATGTACTTGCGAGTGCCTCCGCGCTGACCGGCGCGAAGAAGTCAACCAGATTGCCGTCCGGATCCCGAACAGCAGCGAGCGATCTCCCCATGGCCGAGTGGTAGGGGCCTGTACAACGTCTTCGAGTTACCCACACCGCAACAAGCAGCTTGAGTAAAGAAGTATGTGCATCGGATCGAACCACGAGGTTCCAAAGCCTCAACGTACTTCGCTTTAAGCGTGACGACTACACGTCGCGCCGAGCTCTCGCGCAAGGTCGAGAAACCCCGCGATGTAAGCGATTTCCTCTTCTCCGTTCCGCACACCTACATTGATGCATTTGCTGATACCCGGCTCGCCCAGACGAATGGCCCGTACAGCCAACCCTTCGCCCTCTTCCGCTACAAGCCAGTCCGGCAACACCGCGACGCCGCGTCCGGCCGCGACGAGTTGCAGCATCAGTTCTGTCTCCTCCGCCGTCCGGTGATACCTCGGCTTGCAATGCGCGGGCACGAGAAACCGCGTGAAGATGTCCAGACGCTCCTTGCTGACGGGAACGGTGATGAGCTCCTCGTTCATCAGATCCTGCTTCAGCACAAACTCGCGCGCGGCAAGCGGATGCGCGTCCTGCACGACGAGCATCAGTTCGTAGTCTATAACAGGTGCGAAAGCGATGTCAGGCAGGTCGATGGGGTCCGGCGTGATCAGCATGTCGATCTCGTAGCCGAGCAGCGCAACGACGCCTTCGAAGCGGAAAGCGGTGCGCACGTCGAAATCGACGTCAGGCCACGCGGCGAGATAATGAGGCGTCAGGCGCGTCAACCACTTCTGGCACGGATGACACTCCATTCCCACGCGCAACGCTCCGCGGCGACCTTCGGCGAAATTGGTCAGCGTGCGTTCGGCGTGTTCCATCTGCGGGATCACGCGTCCCGCGAGACTTAGCAAATATTCCCCTGCGTGCGTGAAACGCAATCCGCGGCCGTTCTTCGTCCACAGCTTGACGCCGTGCCGCTCCTCGAACTTCCGGACCATGTGTGACAGCGCGGACTGCGTGACATTCAGGCGTTCGGCAGCGGCCGTCACTCTGCCGAGACGGTCGACTTCCATGACGATCGACAGATACTGGAGGTCTAGTGTTCCGTTCCGTTGTTAATTAATCTATGTTCGCGTAGCATGTTGACGTCAGTGGAACGGGAGACATCAGCATGTCGATGGGGCGACCTAAGGCGGAACTGGTGCTGAACGAAGACGAGCGCTTGCAACTGATATCGATCACACGTTCTCGCTCGATTTCGGCTGCGCTGGTCACGCGGGCGCGCATCGTGCTGGCGGCGGTGGACGGAGAGCCCAACAGTGCGATCGCGCAGCGCCTGCAACTCACGCGCGCCACGGTGGGGAAGTGGCGTCTTCGGTTTCTGGATCAGCGCATCAACGGACTTTATGACGAAGTGCGCCGCGGCAAGCCGCGCACGATCGACGATGAGCGGGTGGCTCAGCTGATTCACAAGACCCTGCACACCAAACCCGCCGATGGCTCCACGCACTGGAGCGTACGTACGATTGCTGCCGAAACAGCGATCTCGCCGACCAGTGTGCACCGTTACTTCAAGCTGTTGGGTCTGCAACCGCATCGCAGCGAAAGCTTCAAGCTCTCGACCGTTCTTCATCGAGAAATTGCGCGACGTGGTCGGCCTTTACCTGAGTCCGCCGGAGAATGCTCTGGTCTTGTGCGTGGACGAGAAGAGCCAGTGTCAGGCGCTCGAGCGTACGCAACCCATGCTGCCGATGGGATTCGGCTACGTTGAAGGAGTCACTCATGACTACAAGCGCCATGGCACAACGACGCTGTTCGCGGCGCTGAACGTGCTCAACGGTGCAGTGCTCGCCACCTGCAAACCGCGTCACCGGCATCAGGAATTCCTGTCGTTTCTGCGCGAAATCGACAAGGCGGTGCCGGCCGCCCTTGACGTCCACTGCATCGTGGACAACTACAGTGCCCACAAGCATCCGAAGGTCAAAGCGTGGTTGGCAGCACGTCCTCGGTGGCATATGCATTTCATCCCGACTTACAGTTCGTGGCTTAACCAGGTCGAACGCTTCTTCGTTCTGATCACCGGCAAGGCCATCCGCCGTGGTTCGTTTGGTTCGGTCAAGCAACTGGTTAAACGTATCGATCAATTTGTCTCCCACTACAACCAGAACTGCGAGCCATTCATGTGAACCGCTACCGCTGACTCCATCCTCGCCAAGCTACAAAGACTATGTACGCGAATCAGCGGAACGGAACACTAGATGTCCAAGTTGTGTCAGCGAGTCTTAAGCCGCCGACTGATGCAAAAAATACTCGCAACGAGGAAGTTTCACGAAATTCGCAGCCTTGATCCTGACGTAGGAGGGCTCGATGCAGCGCTCAGCAGTGTCATTGACTCCGGTCAACATGAAAAAGTGCGCTTCTCAGTAGACTTCATTTGCCAAGCAGCGTGTGCCTTGCTCTGACTTTTCGATTCGTGTTGCTCAATATGCATTTGCCAGTGCCAAATTCGGGCACACATATGGATGCTGGTTGGTGCGATCTGCCGACCGAGGTAGAAGGCGGGCTTTTACCGGATGTGTCGGCTTTTCAAAACCGGAGGCAAATATGACAGCATATGTAATCCAGAGTTTGCAAAATTCCAACTTGTGCATTGGTGCAACCAGCGCGGCTGCCGGCTCGCTCGTCACGTTGCAAGAATTGGCCGGTATTGGCGGGAAACTATCCCAGTGGAACATGGATCCCAATAGCGGCTACATCACATTGGCCGCCGATCCGACGAAATGTCTTGATATTCAGGGATTCGATGGGCAGAAGGGTCAGGTAATTGTTGCGGACCTCGTGCTGGGACGAAACAGCCAACTGTGGAACTGGGTGGGACGCCCGCCGTACATTTCGAACGTCGAATATCCGACCATGGTTCTCGACAATTCCGGCGGCATCACAGTCCCCGGAAATCCGGTTCTGATCTGGCCGTACAATGGCGGGAAGAACCAGGAGTGGAGTTCTCTGCCTGTACCGACGCTGAATGTACTTCAACGCAGTGGCGTGCACCTGTCAGGGAGTCCAAAACTCGGCGTTGTGCACAATAACGATGAAATAGACGAGCACCACTTCGCGGCAGCAAGAAAGTAGCATCAGGACGCTAGCAGATCTAAACGCTATCGGGGATGCTTCCATGTCGAGAGCAGTCGGAGGTAAGCGTTGACGGCGTACCGTCTTGGTTGCTGCTGCCGATCGCCTGATGGCTTAAGATTCGCTAACACCACCTGGACATCTGGTTGCGCACGCCATATCCATGGCGTCGCGGCCAGATCAAGAATCAGTAGTCCGGCCTGAATAAATCGTTTTGTGCGGCGCTAGCCCTCATGCCTTGAAGACGACAGTGGTCGAGCTGTTGAGCAAAGCGAACAGAACAAGGGCGCAAAAAAACCGCAGCTTCCTGAGGATCATGCGTAGGTTGTGGCCGGCGCCACAAAGCACAGCGTGAATCGCATCACCGAGCGCGCCTTTGAGCCAGTTTCGATCGAGTTTGCCGTCGGCCTTCATGTGACCAATGGCAGGCTCGATCGCGTTTCGCCTTTGGATCATCGCACGCAGGCCCCTCGTGATACCGCGCCGCAATCCTTGGTGGTAGACCTTCACTCCCTCGACAGCGACACCCTTATAACCGCGATCCACGATGGCGACTTCGGGCTTCACATCGGTCAGGATCGCGGCCTGCTCCAACGCTTCTGCCAGCGTGTGACCGTCGTATGGGTTGCTTGGCATCGAGCGGGCGCCGACCACAAGCCCTTCCTTGTGTGTCGTCGTGATCGACACTTTCACACCGAATTCGTAGGGCGAGCGAGCCTTGCCTTTCGCCAAACATTCGACTTCTGGCGCATGCAGGGGTCCCCGTGCTTTTCGTGCCGTTTACCGGGTTAGCTGGCGACAAGGTTTTCCGGTCTGCCCCTACATTAATTTCAAAATAAATCAAATGGTTGCTGTCTGGTCTTTTTGTATTGCGTGAAGAACCAAGCCGGAGGGGCTTATCCAGCCTGTTGGGCTCTCGAGCGGGTCAGTCGGGCCTGCATGGCGGCGATAAGTATTATTCTTGGTAGCTATATATTCCCGTAGTAAAACTGATTTTCTAACGTTAGAAATGTATGGAACAATGGCCTGAAAAATCACCCGTTTTCCGCTTGGAGCTCGCCATGTCCCGTCCGGCCGCCGCCACCCCTGAACAGATCCGCGCCACCGTGCTGGCGATGCTCGCCGAAGCGGGTGACGCGACGCCCGTGAGCGGGGCGCGCTTCCGGCAGCTCGTGTCGGTGCGCAAACTGCGCGCACGGCTCGGTGCCGGCGACCCGGCCACGCTCGCGCGTGCCCTCAACGTGATCGAGGCCGAGGTCGTGCGCGCCGGGCTGGCCGAAATCGCGATCCCCGGCATTCCGCCGGATATCGCCGAGCAGATGCACGCGCTCTGGCAGGCCGCCGTTACCGTCCAGCTCGACGACGTCGTACGCCTGAAGGCCGAGGCGCAGCAGGCGGTCGCTGCGGCCGAGGCGGCGCGTACCGACGCCGGGCTGCGTGTCGAGCTGCTGCGCCAGGAAGTGACCGAACTGCGCGCGGCCCTCACCAGCCGCGACGCGGAGCTGGCTGAGCTGCAGAGCCAGCTCGATGCCCCCACAACCGGACGGGCGACGCTCGAGCACGCGCACGCGCACGCGCAAGGACTTGCCCAGGCGCAGCAGCGGTACGAGGCGCTGTCGAAACAGCTGCTCCAGGAAACGGCGCACCAGCGCGAGGCGCTGAAGAAGGAACACGGGCAGTTCGCCTCGCAGCTGAAGTTCGCCGAGCGTCGTATCGCCGCGCTCGAGGGCGAGCGCGAGCGGCTCGAAGCGGAGCTTGCCGGTGAGCGGGCGACACGCCAGCAGGCGGTCGGCGAGGCGCTCGCGCTGAAGGCCGTCAACTCGAGCCAGCATGCGCAGCATCGACGAACTGATGCGCGTGGTGTCCGGGCTCAATGTGCCGCGTCGGCCGCCGGGCGCCTCCGCGGGGCTGGCGAGCGCTCGGCGCACAAAGACCGCAGCGAAAGGGAGTGCCACCACGCGCGCGAAGAAAGCATGAGCGCCCCGATGAACCCGTCGGACTGGATCGATCACGGCACGCTGCCCCCGCAGCGCCTGCCGGCCGGCGCCGGAGATGCCATCGCGTATCTGGCCGATGTGCTCGGTCACGTCGTTTATACGCGCTGGACGCATGATCAGGTAGCGTCATGCCTCACTGGCCGACGCGAAGGCGGCACGGCCGGCCGTCATGCGTGTGCTGCTGGATCATGAGGCCGCTGTCGAATACTGGGACCGCGGTCGTGTGCGTACGGTCACTGTCGACGCGGCGCCCGCTCCCGACGCCGTGCTGGCCCGCGTGCTGCATACGCATCGCCGGCGCTTCAAGCCGGTACCCGAAGGCGGGGAGCTTGTTGCGACCGGTGAGCCGAAACGGGAGGCCACGGCCCTGATGACCTTGCCCCGGCCGCTGGTCGAGTGGCTCGCGCGCGCCGGGCGTTTCGCGGCGGTGGCGAGCGCAACGAATACGCTCGGCGTCGGTGACGACGCCCAGGCGGCGGCGCTGTTCCTGCGCGACCGGGCGAGCCGTTCGCCGCACACACTGCGCGCGTACCGCACCGAGCTGCGCCGCCTCGTCACCTGGTGCGAGACGCGACAGCTCGGGCCGCTGTCCGACCTGACGCGCCATGACCTGCTCGCGTACCGGCAGGCCCTGCGCCAGCCAGCGCCGGAGACCGTGGGTGATACGCCGCGCAGGATGTCGGAGGCATTGCAGTCCCGGGCGCTCGCCGTCATCGCGAGCCTGTTCCGTTACTGGACGGAAACCGGGTATCTGAGTGCCAACCCCGCTGCCGGCGTCGTGCGCGGCGGCCGTTCGCGCGCGAGCTTCGCGCCCCAGCGCATGCTGCCGCCGGCGTTGCTCGCCGCATGCGATGCGTGGGTGACCGAAGCCGCTGCGGGCGACGATCCCCTGATCACCGCGCGGCGCCGTGCGATCTGGGCGCTGTACCGCTATGCCGGCGTGCGGCTGATCGAACTCGTGTGGTCCGACGAGGCGCAGTTGCCGAAGGTCGAGGTCGACGGGCATGGCAGCTGGACGCTCACGGTGCTCGGCAAGGGCCGCAGGACGCGCGCGATTCCCCTGCCGGCGGTCTGCGTGTCCGTGTTGCGGACCTACCGTGAGTTGCGCGGCCTGCCGTCGCAACCACCGCTCCTTGAACACGCCGCGTTGGTCCATGGACTCAAGGGCGGCTCGCTGAAGGGTTCGGGCCTGTACGACGAAGTCAAGGCGATCTTCGTGGCGGCCGCGGAACGTCTTGCAAACGCGGACCCCGAGGGGGCCGCCCGCCTGCGGCAGGCGTCGCCGCACTGGCTGCGGCATGCCTACGCGCGACAGATGATCGTCGACCACCAGGTCCCGCTGCCGGTGGCGCAGGCGCTGCTCGGCCATGCGTCGGTGCAGACAACCGCTGCGTACGCGAAAACGGATCTCTCGCAGTTGCGCGCGTTCGTCGAGGGGACGTTCGCGTCGCACGACGCACCTCATTCGGGCGCGAGGCCCAGGGCGTCCCAGAGAAACTGAAGCGACACGGGCTCGCGCTGCTGCAATTGCGCCTGCCGGTTCTCATCCCGCTGGTAGGTGCGCAGCAGGCCCTTGACGCGCTCCAGCCCAGCGGGCGTGACTATCGCCTCGCGAGGCGATCGCCCGTCCAGGATCGGCATCGGTTCATCGGGCCAGTCCGCGTAGATACGCATCAGCGCCTGCCGGATGGCCGATGTCGCGAGCTCGGGCGGCAGATCGGCGGCCCCGGATGTGGGGGATGGATCGTCGCCCATGCGGCCGAGTGCGCCGACGGGATCCTGGATGTCGCGAATGCGAAATTCGACGGCGTCTCTCATGATCGCGTCGAACCAGTTGCGGCTGTCATCGGCATCGTGCTGCGTGCGGCAGAACACGATGAGATGTTCACCGTCGCGCGTGCGGCTGATGGCGCTGCGGACCTGACCATTATCGCAGTCGATGCGCCGTTCCCAGCCCTGCCCGGGATTGCCCTCGACATCGGGCTGCGCGGCGAGCACCGCAGCCACCTTCTCCCAATCGCGCACGCGATAGCGGTCGGTCACGAGCAGCAACGGCTCGTTGCTCGCGGCGTCGATCAGCGTGGGCGGCTCAAGGTCCTCGAAAAACTGCGCGAGCCACGCGCGACGGATCATGAAACTGAGCTCCGAAGCGGTCGGCTCCTGTCCGGGTTCGCTGGTCTCGCGAATCCACCGAAGCAGATGGGCGGCCTGCATCGGGACGAAAACATGCATCGTGCCCGACAGGACGAATGCCCCGTTCTCCCGGATCACGCGCAAGCCGATGGTCGCGCCGAGCAGGTCGGCCTTGCTGCCCACGCTTTCGGAGACGATAGCGGGCTCGACGTCCGGATCGAGCACATCGCACACGGTCATCGATCGTTGAGGCTTGACGTCGGTCACGGTGTAGAGCCGCAGCGGCGTTGTGGCCAGCTGCGTGAGCCAGGCGCGCTGGGTGTCACTGAATGTCGGGCCACCCGTGCCGAGCAGCAGGTCGGCGACACGACGCGGCTCGCCGCGCACCTGAATCTCGCCTTCGGCCAGCAACCACTCGTAGGTCTGACCGATGATGAACTCGCGGATATCCTCATCCAGGTCGCCGAAATCCTCGAGATCGTCATCGTCGAGGTCTTCGAACAAGGCATCGTCGATCGCCTCGCGCACGGCACGTCCGTGCCGGTTCTCGAGCCAGGTCAGCGCACGGGGAACGGCGCTGGACGGATCCTCGTCGCGGGGAAGGTCGGCATTGAGGCAGCAGTGCTTGTACTTCCTGCCGCTGCCGCTGCCGCAGGGACAGGGATCGTTGCGGCCGGGGCGATGGGTCATGGTGGTGGGTTACCATGGTCACGACAGCCGCATGTTACCTTGCCCCGGCGAGGGCCGATACCGGAACGGCGATGGTGCTGGGCATGAGGCGACTGACGTACTGGGCGACCGGGAAATCGAACGTGCCGCGCAGGTTGATGCCTTCCAGCGCGGTGGGCGCAATGCGTCGCATGTGTTCGGCGATGACAGGGGCCTGGCCAAGCCGTTCGATGGTTTCGAGTGCGTGCTGCATGTGCATCGTGTTCCAGGCCATGACGGCGTTGGTAAGCAGCGTTAGCGCGGAAGAAACTGCGACCAGCGAATGCGGCTGCCGCGCGAGTTCAAGCGCAATCTTGCCCTGATGGATGGCGCGCTGCACGCTATGCACCGCTTCGCCGCGATTGAGCGCATGGTGCAGTTCGCGCCGAAACGCCGGGGTGGTGAAGTAGTCGATCAGGAAGATCGAGCGAAACAGCCGGCCGAGATACATGCCGCCGTCATAGAGGGGCTGGCCGCGCGCATCGGAACCGAAGCGCGACAGGGCCTGGACGGCCGTGCAGCGCCCGCTGCAGACAGAAGCGACCACGCGCACGAACTCATCCCAGATGGCCTCGATGGCCTTGACGCGACGTCGCCGTCGGTGACATCCCTCAGCAGTTCGGGCACCGCGTGTCCGGCGGGCACATGCAGTCGCCGGTCGCGCAGATGCGCCAGCCGGGGGCACAGATCGAAGCCGGCCCCACGTGCGAGCGCCATCGCGAAATCAGTATAGCCGTGAGTATCCACCGCAATTTGCGCGACGTCGTCAATGCTGTCCTGGAGAATGACGCCCTCGATCGCAGCCCCTGCCTGCCGCTGGTTTAGCAGGATGGGCTGATCGTAGAAGACGCCCCAGCGGTCGTGCACGTGCGTGTACATGCCGATCGAGCGCGTGCGCCGGCGTGGGTCGGCGCGGGCCTGCCAGACCGTTCGGGCAGTCTCGAGCGACGTCATGTCCGATGATGCGAGATCCGCTCGCCCCCAGTACTGGGTGACCGGATGGCTGTGCATAAACTGCAGCACGGCGTCGGCTGCCTGACGCAGCAGCCGTTCATCGGCAATGCGGCGCATCATCTGGCGGATCGCCTCGGCCGACAGCTCGGGTACCATGCGCGCGATGTCGGCGGCGGACATCGAGGTGCCATGCGCGAGGATGGCGGCGTAGAGCATCAGCAGTTCACTGCGCGAGCGCGGCTCGCGCCCCAGCAGGATCCAGCTGAAGCGCACCTCGCTGTCCACCTGCAGGATGATCTCGGGCAGCTGCCCGTCCGGGCGTGACGCGAACAGGGCTCGGCGCAGGTCCTCGACCGCCTTCTGTCCCGGCTCGGCCCTCAGGGCATCGAGATGAACCGCGTCGTCGACGTGGACTTCGCCGCGTTCGACCGCTTCGCTCAGACGCTCGAGGCCTTCGTCAAGGTGCCTGATGACGGGTTCGAGAAACACCCTCGGATCCTGCGGCAACCCCAACTGCCCGTAGAAATGGTTGCGCTGACGTTGCCAGTCGTCAGCGGGGATCAACAGCATGCCGAGGCTGCGAAACGAGAAGCTGTGCTCGACATAGACCGATCCATTGCGCAGGGCCACCCGCAAGGCAAAGAGCGTCGCCCATTCGAAGGCGATCAGCGCGTCGGTGCGGTTCTCGCTGGCGATCATCCGCTGCCAGGCCCGTCCAAGCGGGATCTGCGTGTCCGTTGGCAGATCGACCGCCTTGTTCGAGTAGCGCTCGCGCAGCAAGGTGAGCGCATCCATGACCGGATGGGCGCTCTGGGCCTGGAAAGGTAGGTCCAGCAGCTTTGCAAGCAGTGCACGCGCGACGCGCCGCTTCGAGACGAGCTGTGCCCGCATCAGGCTGGTCCGACTGGGTGCATCCTGTTTGAGGACTGCGTCCGCCAGTTCGCACAATTGCCTGGCAAGCGCATCGCGTGTCAGATCCTTGTTGCCTGCGAGCACCTTGACTGCCGTGGCAAATTCGCGCAGCTGCGCCTTCAGATCCGGGCGCGAGGCGGCCACCCGATCATTGGCTGTCCTGATCGCCTTGCGGACCCAGTCGCCGAGCATCGACAGGAGCTGGTCGGTTGCCGAGCACAACGCGTAGCGCATGAAGCAGGCGGCCTCGAGCCGCCGTATGGCCGGCTGGATGCGGTGGCTCACCGAGGGTTTGCGGTCCGCGCAGCGCCGCGCATAATGCCGGACGATAGCTTCGTTGCATGTGTCGGGCCACTGCACCTGTACGCCGAGCTCGACCAGACAGTCGAGCTTGCGCAAGAGTTCGCTCATCTGTCGCGTCGAATTGCGCAGCGGCACCGACCACAGCCATTGCTGCAGGCTCGATGCCTCGCCATGGGGCTTCGGCAGCAGCTTGCCCCAACGATCCAGTGTGGCTTCGCCAAAGGCCTGCGTAAGCTCGCCCGTGAGCGTGGCTTCGACGTCCCGGATGGCCTGCACGATCAGTTCCCGCAAGGTGCGATCGCGCGGCAACAGGATCCGGTGTTCGTAGAGCCAGCGTTTGAGTTCGTGCAGCAGACCATTACGATCCTGCCGGCCCGAGAGCGCGGCTTTGAGCCAGCGCATCACGTAGCGGCGTTGGTGTTCGGTCATGGAGCCGAAGCCGAGCGCCTGGTATGCGCAGGCCTGATGTTCGACCAGCGTGTCGGTATGGCCGTCGTACAGCGACGTCATCGTCCCGAGATCGGGCGGTTCGATGCGGAGCTGTTGCCCCAGGTGCTGCCAGAGATTGTGTGGCACGTACCGGCAAGCATCGAGCGTGCGACCGGTCATGCGCACGAAACCGATGTGAAGCGCCAGCGCGAAGCGGTAGACGTGTCGGCGACGCGCATTGATCAACGCGCATTCCCTCGCGGAAAACGTGAAGAACGTGGCGAGCTCGAACTCGTTGAGCGTGTGCGGGATGGACCGCATCCCGAGATAGGCCCTGCCGCCAGTGTTCCATCGCCGTCCGCTCCGCAGCCGCAAGAGGAACCGCTCAGGCTATGCCAACAATATCGCCTTGACAATTGGGGGCGAGGCACTGCGGGCCACCGGGGAAGGCAAACAGCAAGCTCTTGATTTTACGGAGACTTTATAAAGGGCTAGACCGCAAAGCCTTGTCAGGTCTGGAGCCCGCTAACCCGGTAAACGGCATCAAAATCACGGGGACCCCGAGCCGCCCGACGGTCTACCGACAGATCGGCACGGCCAGTGTAGCGCTCGATGAAGCCTTTGATACCACGCGGGCAGCCGACGCAGATCAGGTGCTTTTCATGCTGCCGGTCACCCGCCAATGGCTCGATCAGGTCATCGTGGCGCTCACGATGGTGGGCCACGTTTCGTTTCGCAGTACCCTTGAACTCATGCACGACCTGCTCGGCGTCTCGACCAGCCTAGGCACGATTCACACCGTTCTTCAGCGGGCCGCAAAGCAGGCCATCGCCGTCAACGCCGGTATCGATCTCTCTCCCATCCGGGTCGGTCTGCACGACGAACTCTTTCAGGGTTCCCGACCCGTGGTCGCCGGTATCGATGTCGCCTCGACCTATTGCTATCTGCTCGCCCCCGAAGCCCATCGCGACGGCGACACCTGGGCCATCCATCTGCTGGACCTGCAGGCACAGGGCCTCGATCCTGAGCACACGATCGCCGATGCGGGAACCGGTCTGCGTGCCGGGCAAAAAATGGCCTAGCCCGATACGCCGTGTCACGGCGACGTGTTCCACATCATCCAGCAGGGTAAATCACTGGCGACGCTCTGGCATCGTGTCGCCAGTGGCGCTCGCACCGGGCGCGAGCAGCTCGAAGCGCGTCTGGCCAATCCCTGTCGACGTGGTGAGGATAGCCTCCTCGAAGCCGCGCTGGAAACGCTTCGGCGCAATGAAGCCCATGCGCACGAGCTGGCTGCCGACCTGCGCACCCTGGTTCAGTGGCTCGAACGTGACATCCTGTCACTGGCTGGGCCGGACCTCGCGACGCGTCAACGGCTGTTCGATTTCGTGGTTGCCGAACTGCAGCAACGTGAAGCACGGGATCTGTCACGTACAGGCGCATACCGGCGTGCCCTGCAGAACCAGCGCGACGGCCTGCTCGCTTTCGCGGGCCTGCTCGACACAAAACTCGACGCCATTGCACGAACGCACAACG
Source organism: Paraburkholderia sp. EG287B (assembly GCF_040965595.1). NCBI lineage: Bacteria > Pseudomonadati > Pseudomonadota > Betaproteobacteria > Burkholderiales > Burkholderiaceae > Paraburkholderia > Paraburkholderia sp. EG287B. Next base: position 5,721 of record NZ_JBFRCG010000042.1, on the reverse strand, counting down.
TGGCGCGCCATCTCGTGCGCGAGGTCTGCATGCTGCATCGCAAGTCCGAAACGTCGAGTGCGTTCTGGCAAGGGTGGAATCGCCTGCTAGCCCGCATCGGACGCCCGTTTCACGGCGTCTACGCCGCCCGTATCCGGGGCGCTGCATAGCACACGCAGCAGCTCTGGTCGAAAATCTCAACTCGCGACTGCGCGTCTACCTGACCAACCGGCGTCATCTGAAGGGCGGGCGGGCCTGGCTTGGTCTGCTGCAGTTTGTCTTCAACCATCGCCGCTTTGCCCGCAGCCGATGCCCTGAGCGAACTGGAAAGAGCCCAAGGGAACAGATGAGCGGCAATCTCACGATCACTGGCTGACGCTGCTCGGATTCGGCCCACTCCAGCCTCAGCGAACCTGACATCGGCAGGTCGTCGCCGACCTCCATTTGAACCGCACTCCTTATTATTCCTGCTTTCTTACGCAGGCTGCTTCCGCTCGTCTGTGTAACGCAAAAATCGCGCTTTTTGAACCACGCCCGTCAATGCTGAGAACAGCCCCCCGGCGAAGTGTTTCGCTTTCGGCAATGCGCGTGCACCCGTCCGTTTGCCAACACGCGATGTCGTAAACCGCACATTCAGGACAGTCACTCAACGATTTAATATGTTGTGTCGGGTTTTTCGTAGCTGGTACGTAAACTGCATTGACCATTGCGAACGTGCGGACACGTTTGACCTTGCCCTCGAAAAACGTATCCGTTACTGAGAGTGTGTAAAACTTCAGTGACGGGGGATTGAGCAATGGGTAACAGGCGTGGTTCCGCCGTCGCCCCGAAGCCGGCCTGATCCTGCACAGCGACCGTGGGAGCCCAATATTGCAGCGACGAATTCCAGGCGCTGCTCAAGGGCTACGGCATGCGTTGCTCGATGAGCAGAAAGGCCAATTGCTGGGACACTTCGCCGACCGAGAGCCTGTGGGGATCGCTCAAGCAGGCGCGCATTCACGGCCGGCGCTTTGCGACGCGTCGCGAGGCGATGGACGAGGTGCTTGATTGGCTGAGCTTCTACAATCATGCTCGTCTGCACTCGACGTTGAACCGGAAGCGTTCAGGCAGTCGTGGCTCTACACGGAGCTGTACAAGGCGCGCAACTTCAAGCAGTGGATGAGCAAGGGCCTGTACCTGGGCACGCTGATGGTGGGCATCGAGCAGAAGCTGCTGGGCGGCAACGTGCCGTGGACGCTGCATCACCAGCATCGCAACCATGAAATGCTCAAGCCTGCGTCGCAGTGCAAGCCGATCGAGTACCCGAAACCCGACGGCAAGCTCACGTTCGACCGGCTCTCGTCGGTGTTCATTTCGAACACGAACCACGAAGAGAACCAGCCCGCGCACTTGACGCTCAAGGATGCGAGCGTACCCGTGAACGTGAACCTGCGCACCTACGCGGGCCCGGAAGCGCGCTTCTGCCCGGCCGCGGTGTACGAGTTCGTGAAGAACGACGATGACAGCGACCGTCTGCAGATCAACGCGCAGAACTGCGTGCACTGCAAGACCTGTGACATCAAGGACCCGACGCAGAACATCGTGTGGGTGACGCCCGAAGGCGGTGGCGTCCGAATTATCCGAACATGTGAGCAGTGCCAGGTGAATCTCAGGGGCAAGTTCTAGTATGAAACTGATTCGGTCTATCGAGGAGTTGAGAGCTCAGTTGCGCGGACAAAACCGCACGGCCTTCGTGCCGACCATGGGCAATCTGCATGCAGGGCATCTTTCGCTTATCAGGCTCGCACGGCAGCATGGCGATCCGGTCGTCACCAGCATTTTCGTGAATCCGCTGCAGTTTGGACTAGGCGAAGATTTCGAGCGCTATCCGAGAACCCTCGAGGCGGACCTGGAGAAACTTCAGAAGGAGAATGTGTACGTTGTCTTTGCCCCGACGGAGCGGGACCTCTTTCCGCAGGTGCAAGAGTATCGTGTCCAGCCTCCTGGCGGCCTTGGCGACATGCTGGAGGGTGAATTCCGGCCTGGTTTCTTTCAAGGCGTTTGCACGGTCGTAATGAAGCTGCTGTTATGCGCGCAGCCGCGCGTGACGGTGTTTGGAAAAAAGGACTACCAACAACTGATGATAGTTCGAGAAATGTGTAAGCAGTTCGCCATGCTCACGGATGTCATAGCCGGCGAAACCAGCCGCGACATCGATGGACTGGCGCTGTCATCGCGCAATCGCTTTCTGACGCCCGAGCAACGGGTGGAGGCGCCCACGCTGCATCGGCTCCTCAACAGCGTGCGCGAGGATATCCTGGGCGGGCGACAAGATATTCGGCGAATCGAGCGGCGCGCATTCTCAACGCTCGTCGATCGGGGCTGGAAGCCCGATTACATCTCGGTCCGAAAACAGGCCGACTTACGCTCTCCAACGGAGCCGGAAGTCGTCGAGCAAAAGCTCGTTGTGCTAGCAGCAGCGCGTCTCGGCAGCACACGCCTTATTGATAACCTCGAGATTTGAAGTTCCGACTCGTGCAGGTGCCCGCCTTCCCGGCCCATGGCCTGTTGCAGCACGACATGCAGCTTGCCCAGCCGGATCCAGTCGGGAACGATGATTCGTCGCCAGATCGCCGGCTTGATGTATTGCAGTTCAACACGCAGCACGTAATCGGGCACTGGCGCCTTGACCAGGCGGAGGGAGGGCTTGCGGGCTTGGGCCATCGAATTATTACGCGGCTTGCTGCTCGACGTGTTCGGCTGGCATCAGGCGCCACGGCAGTAACTCGTCGATGCGGTTGATGGGATGATCGGCGATGCGTTCAAACACCGTGCGCAGGTAGGCAACCGGCTCCATGCCGTTCAGGCGCGCCGTACCGATCAGCCTATAGATCACCGCCGCGCTTTCGCCACCGCCGTCGGAGCCTGCGAACAGATAATTGCGGCGGTTATGCTGACGTCAGCATAACAGGCGGAACTGGCTGTTTGCCGGTTCGCTGCGCGCCGGACAACGCGCCGCAGCGATCATGAGCCTGATTCGATCTGCGCAGCTCATATTAAGCATCGGTCATATTGCGTCTTATTGCCGATGAAGTCAGATACCACCGGCAAAGCCGGTGGCTTGAAATTGTGAGCGCCTCAAAGGCGCCCATAAAACCGTGAGCCTCCGGTGGCGGCTTAGAGACGGTTTCATAAAGACTGTTGAGCTCGCTGAAGGGTGTTCCAGCAGATCAGGCAACAGCCGAGTTTGAGAAACGCTTCGTGAATGTCGGCGCGACGTTCGAAGCGAATACGTAGACGGCGGAAATTGTGCAACCAGGCATGTGTACGTTCGACGACCCAACGGATCTTTCCAAGGCCACTGCCGTGGGGGTGGCCGCGTCGCGCGATGCTGGTGGGAATACTGCGCTCGTGAAGAATGCGTCGGTATTTGTCGTGGTCGTAACCCCGGTCAGCGTAGACGCGGCCGGGACGGCTCAAAGGCCGCCCACGCACGCCGCCAATCGGTACGATGGCCTCAATCAGCGGAACAAGTTGGGTGACGTCGTTACGATTGGCGCCAGTCAGGATTGCCGCGATTGGTGTTCCGTGGGCGTCGGTGGCGAGGTGGTGCTTGGATCCTGGTCGCGCTCGATCAGTGGGATTCGGGCCAGTTTTTCGCCCGCCCCAACTGCGCGAATCGACGATGAGTCGACGACCACGCGTGAGAAATCGATCTTGTCGACCGCCCTCAATTTCGCCAGGAGCACTAGGTGCAATCGATCCCATACACCGGCTTGCTGCCAATCGCGTAGCCTGCGCCAACAACTGACGCCCGAGCCGCACCCCATCTCCGCTGGCAAATCTCGCCAGCGGATACCGGTCTTCAGCACGAACAAGATGCCGGTCAGCGCAGCCCGATCCGGTACCGGTTTGCGGCCCGGATGCTTGAAGCGCCGTGGCTTCGCTGGTGGTAGCAGTGGCTCGATCAGTGCCCACAGTTCGTTGTCGATGATTGGTTTGCCCATCTCCTCGATCCTGTTGATACGACGTTCGAGGTTAACAGGTTGCGTTACGGGTTAACAGCCCTTATGAACTCTTTTTTGAAACCGTCTCTTACTCCATGTCCAGCTTCATCTGGTCGTACCGCTCATCTTCCTCCTCCTGATTGCGGATGTACGCTCGTACCATGTGCTCGTCCAACCCCACCGTGGAAACGAAGTAGCCTCGGGCCCAAAAGTGCTCGCCGGTAAAATTGCGTTGTCGGCCGCCGTACTTCCGGGCTATCTGAATTGCGCTCTTGCCCTTGATGTACCCGACCACGTTCGATACCGCATATTTCGACGGAATGCTCAGGCACATGTGAACGTGATCCTCCATCAGGTGTCCCTCGACGATTTTCGACTCCTTTTAGGATGCTAGTTCATGAAATATCTGTCCCAGCTGCCGACGCAACGCCCCGAAAATCCGTTTCTTGCGCCGCTTCGGAATGAACACTACGTGATACTTGCAGTCCCATCTCGTGTGGCTCAGGCTCTGATACTCTTTCATCGTGAACCTCCTTCTCTTGGCGGAGATAGGAAATTCACGCCGACCGTCGTAAAGGTCAAACCTTGGTGAGTCCACCGGCAGAGCCGGTGGCTTACCTCACTGAGTTATAGACGTCGGTTGTACGCCCCAAGTTGAAATCGTGCATGAGGACCGGTATGCCTTCGCTCGTTAGCTTCACGTCGAACTCCACGGCGTCAGTGCATGCATCATCTGCTGCCTGCAGGGACGCGAGCGAATTCTCAGGCGTGCGCGGGTTCGGCGCCTCCTTGCCCCAGAGTCCGCGATGCGCGAGCACTGTGACGGTAGGCTCCGGTATTGGATTAAACAAGCTGGCCATCCTTTCCTCAACTGGCGGACAGGCTGCCGACGGTTGAGGCGTAAGCATGACCGCGGTCAGAACGACAAAGCTCGAGAACCGTGTTCGAAGATGTGGCAACACGAGTACCAGGTACATAGACAACACTCCGATTAGGTATTGAAATGGGGCATCGACGCGACGCGTGTTTTGATGAAGATCGATTAGTCTTACTCGAGTTTAGACATTCAGCACCCCGATGAAGGGCCCTGACAAATGATTCGCAATTCGGAAAAACTTGACATAGAAGGGCAATCGTGAGTCCGCCGCGCTGCTTGCGCGAGGTTTTAGCGCAAGCAGCGCGGCGGCCAATGGGAATCGTTTTCGGTTCTCTTGCGATTGCCCATGTCCTTGTCGGAACGCACTGAGTTTCTGAGTTTTACCTGAGTGAATGGATCAACGTTCTGCTTACCGCCGGGCCGCTTCGCTCGCAAGCCAGTTTCCTCGAGTTGCTGAGCGGGTGCATGGTTTCGCCCGAAGGATGGGTGAGCCGCGCGATCTCGGCCATTGGGTGTACGCGCCACTGGACGGCGCATTTCAGGTTGTGTCGCGTTAAGGACGATGCGACGATCAGGCGCCTAAGGTGAAGAGGATTGCTTACATCACGAGAGAATAGAATTCTTCCTGACCCACCGTGCTCCTTTCGTGGGGTGACGTTCAACGCGAAAGCGAGGCAGACTTTCGCGCGGCCCACGCCCGGAACGAAGGGATGACATAAGTCAAACGATAATTTTTCGGCCGTTTTAAGATTCTTAGAGACCATTTCAAAAAGACCCCAAGGGGGCTGTTAACCTTTTCGGCAAGCTGTTAACCTTGGTCGTCTGAACAACTGGAACCAAGGGGATGGGCGCACCGATCATTGATGACGAACTGTGGGC